>NZ_ADHJ01000006.1:0-213406 GCF_000193415.1 Paenibacillus vortex V453 | reverse complement strand
AATTTTCGAATTATGCAAAATGCTCATATAGAAGAAACAGCAATTGATTTGTAGAACAAACACCTAATTACAGTAAAACGAACAGCCCCCCGCTCCTTTGAGCGGGGGGCTGTTTTCATGAAGTAATCGATAATTCGCTGGCTCCAGCCAACACTAATATCGTGAAGTAACGAGTCTGAAACTGCTCAGCGTAACCATATGTTGTGCGGCTATTTCAATTTAGAGCGGAACTCAGCCCAGCTTATGTCCACAATTCGGACAGAAATTCGCTCCTTCGTTCTTCGCGCCGCAGTTCGGGCAGAAGTTAGGCTTCTTATTGCCTTCGGAGGAAGATGAAGCCGCAGTTGACGCAGATTTCTCCTTCTCAGCTGGTGGCTGCTGGTTTTGATTTTGGCTCTGGCTCTGGTTTTGGTTCATATTTTTCATCATCTCATTGGCCATGTTCATGCCCATCATCATACCCGCCATATCCGAAGCAGCGCCGCCGCCCTGCACCTTGCCGGATGCGATACCGTCGGTCATGCTGACCTGCTGGTACTTTTGCAGATTGCCAATCATTTCATGGGAAGCCGTCTTCGTAATCATATCCTGAATTTCCTTCGGATAATTGAAACTCATCACCTGGAAGCCGGTGATTGTCATCCCGTTGTCCATCACCTGCATATCCAGATCTTCACGAATCCCTTGTGCAATATCCGCGGCATTCGCCTGCAGATTGAACATATCCTTGCCTTCTCGACTGATCCACTTCATCAGCAGTTGATCGAGCACCGACGTAATCCGGATCTTCACATCCTCTACAAGGTAACTCTCTTTCATGCCGGCAATTTTGTCGATCAGTGTAACATAATCGGTCACTTTGAAATTGAACGTGCCGTTGGCACGAATTGGCATACCCCCGGGCAGCTGGGGAGTCGGGATCAGAACCGGATTCTGCGTCCCCCACCTGACGGTGAATTCCTTGGTGTTAACGAATAACACCTCCACGCGCATGCCGCTGTTAAAGCCGAATTTAAACCCTTTTAACGTGGACAGGAACGGAATGATATCCGAGTCAATGCTGTATACCCCTTCATCCTCGAAGATCCCTTCGATCTTGCCGTTATTTACGAATATTGCGTCTTGCCCGGAGCGAATGACCAGCTTGCTTCCTTTTTTGATCTCCCGGTTGCTCCATTTCCAGAAAATCATGTCATCTCTAAACTCTTCCCATTCCACAACATTGGAGAATTGGTTCTTGAAAAATCCCATCTATACAATCCATCCCTTCCATTAAAATTTCCCGCTGCTGCTGCTGTGCGAATGCCCACCCCTGGTGACGCCTCCGCCTCCTCCGCCACCCGAACCTCCGCCCGTGTTGCGCTCAATCTTCCGCTTCGTTGTTGTTGTTCGAATGTATCGGTCCTGATGATCCATGATTCCCGATGTGCTGGCATCCTCATAGGTTCGACGGTTGACCGTCACGCGGCCGCCGGAGCGGTAAGCCATGATGCCTACGGCAATTGCGCCGATGGCAGCGGCACTGCCAAGTTGGAACCAAATGTTAAACAGGACATTATCCGGGTTCACACCAGGCTCAAAGCCCATATAGCGATGAGCGGTTTTGATGTATTTTTCAAAAGCCTGTTTATAATTTCCATTCGATAAATCGGGTGTAATCTTGCTGCGTATTTTCGTAAGCCTGCCGGTGTCCAGATACTTCTCAGCCTTATAATAACCTTCCAAATGCACGTTCCGAGTACCATCACGAGCACTCATGACCATGGTCAAAATGACGGTATTGCCGTGCGGCTTGTCATACCCGGGTGCATACTCATCGTAAAAATTTTCCGTCCATAACTCATAATCGTCATTGGGAACGCTGTTAACCGTAAGGATCATAAAGTCCGTCTCGCGCTTTGCGCCGTACTCATTCGCCATTGCATTCAGCTCATTGCGTTCTTCCGGACTGAGCAGATTCGCTTCATCGAAGATCAACGGTTTCATATCCTCTGCTGCCACCGCACCGGCGGGAACCATCCAATATACAGCCAGTAAGAATAAGACCGCCCATAACGTATATCGTCTTCTCACAGGAACCCTCCCCCCATCGCCCAGGAGATTAGCTTCAATGATAGCAAGGAGACGCCAGAAATGCCTGCAAACCATGCAGCCACCTTGGCTTTGCTGATCGGCGGTTTGCCGACGACCTTACCCGTCTGACCATTCATCGCAAAGGTATGCTCGGATTTATTGTAGTCATAGTGAACCATCCATACCGGAAGCAGCACATAATCGGCTTGTTTTAAAGTTGTATCGATCTGTTTGTTGGTGTAACTCACGGTTGTATAACCTGACACCGCTGTCGAAATATAGGAATCAATGTAGGAGCTGATTTTTTCTTTGGCGCGTGGATAGAGCTGCTCGTCGTTCTGACTGTATTTCTCCGCTATGTAACCGGCAAGATACGGCGTCTTGAACTCCTTCAGCTGCTGATAGGGAAATGGCTCCAGCTTATCCATCAACTCATCGTTCATCTTCTCCGAAGCGTCAATTGGCACCTTCACATAGTTCAGGCGAATTTTCCGATAGATATCAAAATGCTGCGTTTCCGTGTACTGATAATCGCCTCTCGTGTAGGTTCTCACCTTCGTGCCGCGGGCATGAACCTCGACCCGGTTATGCAGTTCATACAGCCAGAAGGGCACATACATTCCCGTAATGCCCTTGATGCGATCCGCGGTCATAAACCCACCTGGCGTCAGCAGGCCGTTTCTGCACCATTTCTTGAAAGCCTTCACGGCCTCTTCCTTCGTAATCGAAAAAGGGATCACCATCACCGGAGCCAAATTACCGCTCAATCGATCGCTGAGCACAACGGCCGAACCGCAGAAGCTGCAGGTCGTTGCACTTGTCTCCGGTTCGGTCACGATGACAGCCCCGCAGCTGTTGCAATGATACTCCTTCACCTCGTCCTCGATAAAAACCTGCTTCTTCAGGGGATCCGGGATTTGCTCGATATTGTCTTTTCTACCGCAGCTTGGGCAGGATAACCTCCCTGTATTACCGTCAAAAACCATGCCACTGCCGCAATTGGGGCATTTGTATTCAATAACCGGCATCTGCTCACCTCAATAACAAAGAAATGGTTAGTCCTTCTTATTCAGCTTTTCCTTCATGGCTTCCAGTTCATCCTCGGCATGGGGAGCCTTGGTTGAACCGGCTACGCCCTTCTCCATGTTCTTCGCCAATTCGGCGATCAGATCATCCAGATCATCTTCCTTAGCACCCGCACGAAGCTCAGCCAGGGCGATCGCTTCATCCAGCGCGCGGTTCGCTTTCTCTTCCATCGAATGAAAGGCTGAATTCGCGCCACCCGAGGAAGAGCGGGAATTTAATTCCTGCTGAGCCTTGGCAGCGGTCATTTTCCCTTTCAGCTCGGCATGGCGTGCTTCCAGCTGGCTCATATCCGATACAAGTTTATCCTGCATTCGCTTCATATTCGCGGCGTTTGAGGAAGCGGCATCATATGCAGCCTGCAAATCGTCCAGCTTCTCAGCCTGCACCGCTTTTCTCTGCAGGAACTTCAAGGCATCGTCCTCGTTCCCCGCTTCCACAGCCTTCTCCGCATATCGCTGCAGCTTCTTGATCTCGGCGCTGCACTCATCAAGCGCCCGCTTTGCCCTGCGCTCATCCGATAGCACGGAGGCCGTCTCCGCTTTCACCTTGCCCAGATCACTGCTCAAGCTCCGCATATAACTGTCCACTGTTTTCTCCGGATCTTCGGTCCGTTCCAACAATGAATTCACGTTGACCATCATAACATCCTTAAACCTCGATAAGATTCCCATCATGAGTTTCCCCCTCGAAAAGTTTACATTTATCCTATAATACCCTATGTACCGACGAAAGGTTTCATTTGCCGAAATTCGATGGAATATATGTAAATTTATAACTATTAATTACAGAAAATAACCCCCCGACCCTAAGGATCGGAGGGTTCGTATAGGATTAGATATCATCCCGAATCTGGATGCGTTTCTTACCGGAGTTAGGCTGCTTCGGTATTTCAAGCTTAAGCACCCCATCCTTCAGCGATGCCGAGATTTGGTCCTCCGCAATCTGCTGAACGTAAAATCTGCGGACATATTCGCCATAACGGCGTTCCTTCCGGACGATGTGCTGGTCCGTATCCTCTACGCTGTGATCTTCCTTGCGAACGGCTTTGATCGTTAAGTAAGGGTCAGCGTAGCTGATTTCGATGTCTTCTTTTTGGAAACCGGGCAGCTCCGCCTCAACCAGATAAGCCTGCTCACTCTCTTTAATGTCCGTCTTGAAGGACATCATCGAGCCCTTAAACGGCGCAAACACGTCATCATTAAAGGCATCATGAAACGACTTCACCAGCTGACCGAAGGCATCTTCTCTGCGCTTCCCAAAAGGAATCAATTCAAACATCATCTATTTCCCCTTTCTTTGACCTTGTTTGACCTTACGCCTTTATTATATGCCGGGAGAACGTAGATGCCAAAACCGATTTAGAAGGAAAACAGACCAAAATAACGCGTTTTCAGCCAATTTACGTGGGTAATTTAGTATGATCTTTTCGTTTGACCTTTTTTGACCTTCGAACTTATTCACTCTGGATTCATTTGAATTCGTTCTCATTAAGCAGCGTGAAATTAAAGAAAAGGACATCCCTGAGGATGCCCTTCCATATCGGCTTATCGTTTCTTCATAATCTGATCGATTTCACTCTTCAACAAAAGGTATCGATGCACGCTTCGCATGATCGGAACTTTGGTTAGCTTATTCTGATCGACATAGCTTTTCATTTGATCCTTAGACAGACCTAACAAATTACCTGCTTCAGAAACGGTTAATACCACTTCGTTGCTTGTCGCATTAAACGTTTTCTTCACCTTTAGATTCCAATCCTCGAATACCTGCATGAGATTCTCAACCTTTCTTATACTTAACTAATGAAACGAACAAACCATCTTCTATCGGAATTGCAGGAGCCTGCCTCTTACGATTTAGTATCCTTGCGCTGATTCTTGCGGTAAAGTTTGATTTGCTGATCGGACGAAACGAGTATCGGCAAAATCTTATTGCTGCTGACCATGGACGACGCGCACTGTGAACAAACGGGAACTTCCTTGAACGAGAAGCTGTCTCGAATCCAACCGTTGCACCCTTCCTTCGTACAGGACCAAATGGCGGTCAACTCTTCTGGCAAATTTTCCAGTGGTCTATTCCAAGAGTAAGACATTGAATTTCCCCCTTAGCTACATTTTTAACGCCCTCATTGCCCTTTTACAAAGCTTGCCTTTTATAAAAAAATCCCCAAACGATACGTTTGGGGATCCTTTCAGAAATCTACAGTTTTACAACGTTCTCGGCTTGCTGTCCGCGGTTACCTTGGACTACGTTAAATTCAACGCGTTGTCCTTCGTCCAGTGACTTGAAACCGTCACCTGTGATCGCACTAAAGTGTACGAATACGTCTTCTCCACCTTCAACCTCGATGAAGCCAAATCCTTTTTCTGCGTTAAACCATTTCACTGTTCCTGTTTGCATAGAAACACCTCCTAAATTTATATGATTTTCTCATTTTGGTTAAAAAACAAAAAATTCACATATTGAACAAGGTTAATAATCAAAATAATAACCCTCTGCAATATGTGAATCCCAGGTCAAAATCCCAATAAACTTATTATACCCCAAGGGTCAGGAAATAGCAAATGATAAATCATTTCCAATAACATCTGCACAATTAACGTAAATAAATAAGGTAAACATCGTTTTAAAGATGAAGAAGAAGCCCGCTCCTCGAGCGGACTTCTAATATTTCACAAAGACAATGGCATACAGATCATGCAGCGTTTTACCAACGATGCTGTCTAAACCCGTTTAAATTCAATCCAATCGATCTGTAGGCCAGGTTTGACAAAATCCAGCTTCATCTCATAATTACCGGCCTCCAACCGGACTTTGACGAGCTTCTGTTTGATCCATCTGCCGTCCGTGCCGTTCGTTTGAATCGTTGTCACCGGCTGATCATTCAGCGTCACGTTGCACGCGCTTTGCGCCAGCTCGGATTCCGGCGACATGATGCGTACAATGATGCGGTATTCGCCAGGCTCCTCCACGTTCACATAAGTCGATCCGCCTGCGGCAGGCTTCACCTGCATATTCCCGGATAAGGTCTGAGCCTGTTCCGGCGAGAGGGAACGATTGGATTTAAAAGCACCAACGGCCTCCTCCTTCACCTGTTTCCTGGAGAATACCGGAGCGTGCATCAGAAATTCGCATATGTTCATCGCGCTGCGCTGCAGCTCCCCACGGGTAAGCGTCCCATTTTCGAGGGATTCCAGCGTATTGTCTTCCCACGCATTGATTTCCGCGCCATAGTTCATGACCACCATGTACAGATCATTTTGCGCCCGGATCATCCAGTTCGTATTTTTTCGATCAGCTGGACCCCCGTTTACCACATCATTCATAATGGCCCACCAGTCGGTCATCACGATGCCTTGAAAACCCCACTCCCCGCGCAGGATCGTAGTATTCAGATCATAGTTGGATGCTGCCCAGTGCCCGTTAATCGGGTTATAGGAGGTCATGATGCAATTCGCCCCGCCCTGCTTCACCGCAATTTCGAAGCCTTTCAAATAAATCTCGCGAAGGGCTCGTTCGGACACAATCGCATCCACCTTACTCCGATGTTTTTCCTGATTATTGCAGGCAAAATGTTTCAGGGTAGCGTTGGAGCCGCCCTTCATAATCCCGCGCGTGCACGCCGCAGCAAATGCCCCGGAGATCAGCGGATCTTCCGAGAAATATTCGAAGTTTCGTCCATTCAGCGGACTCCGCCGAATGTTCAGTCCCGGTCCAAGCAGCGCATCAATGTTGTAACTGAGCAGTTCACGGCCTTCCATAACATACAGCTCTTCGACCAGTTCCGTATTCCAGGTCGCTGCGAGCAGGGTGCCAATCGCAACCTGTGTGGCCTGCTGTCCGCTGTCCATCCGAATCCCGGACGGGCCATCCGCCGTACAAGCCACCGGAATTCCGTAGTCGAGCAAGCTGTCACTTAACCCGCCGAATGCGGAGGCCGTTCCCGCTGTCACCAGCGGGCTGCTCATGCCCTCCCCTCTGACAATCACCGCGAGATCCTGGTCGCTAAGCTGAGCGACAAAGTCCTCCATGCTGGCTTTGCCCTCATAAACATCTCTCAGTTTATAGCCTTTATTTTCGGTTTGCTCCAAGGCAGCGGGCAGATTATGCTGGATCCGGTCCGCCATGGATACCTTGCGCTGCGGAACTTCCTCGAAGATCAGTTCATAGGAGCCGTCATACCTTGCGGGCACCCGGCTTCATTCTTGTGAAGCTTTCCGTTGGCGCCATGGCTTCCTGAAGCTGCTCCACCACTTGAAGCGTATCCACCACGTAGCCGCTGTGACCCTCCATACCGATGGGCTCCACGCTTCTCACGCTGGTTCCCACGTACAAGCTATAGATCCCGGCTTCTAACACATACGCGGAAGGCTGCCCCGTCACACCGGCATCATCATAAGAAGCCATTGCATGAACCGGGAAGCTGATCTTAAGCTGCTGCGAAGCACCCGGTTGAAGCTCCCGCGTCTTACCGAATGCTGCCAACACTTTGGCGGGCTGACCCAGCATTCCTTGCGGCGCTTCGTAATAAACCTGCACGACCTCTTTACCTGCATAGGTGGACCCTGTATTTTTTACGTTTACACGGACTTCAATGGATTCTTCACTATCTTTGACCGTTCGCTTGGCTTCTTCAAGGGCAACTTCGAACTCGGTATAGGACAATCCGAAGCCGAACTCATACTGAACTTGGCTGGGTCGAAACGTTTCGAAAAAACGGTACCCTACATAAATGTCTTCCTGATACAGGTTCTTCTGTTCATTGCCATAGTTACGGGTGGATGGATAATCCTCGATTGAATAAGCAATGGTGTCGGTTAACTTCCCGCTAGGGGTCACCTCACCGACCAATACGTCCGCAATCGCGTTGCCACCTTCCATGCCACCGTGCCAAGCGTAAATGACACTGGAAATCGGGTGTGCGTAACCTTCATCATTCATCCAGCTCATATCAATAATGTTGGATACATTCAACACAACAACGGTCTTATCAAAATATGCTGTCACCTGCTTCAGCATCGCTTGTTCCTCTGCCGTTAACTGGTAGCTGCCGGACTCGTCGGCATTATCCTGGTCTTCTCCCGCGGTGCGGCCGATTACGACAATCGCTTTGTCGGATATATGTCTTGCTGCGGATACCAGTTCATCCGTTAGAGGCATTTCCTTCTGGTGCCACGGCTCAGCCGCCCAGCCACCACCGCCATTATCGAAGGGGTTCTGCTCAATCCACTGTTCATAGGCAGTTGCTAATTCCTCGTTAATCGCAATGCTTTTCTTATCCCGAAGTCCGTCAAGCAGATTCGTGGTATGGGAAACATGAACACTCCCTCCCGAACCGGTACCGCTGCGGTAATAGTTAATCTGCGTTCTGCCAAAAACGGATACGGTATCGTGTGCTTGAAGAGGAAGCACCTGTCCTTCATTCTGTAACAGTACGGCACCTTCGGCGGAGACTTTTCGGCTGAATTCAGCAAAGCCTTCCAAAGGAACTCCTAATCTCTCTGTGCTCAATAGATTCCCTCCTAATAAATAATCGACATCTATTCACTATCATAGTAACAAATTCTGTATATGAATATGTAAAAAACTCTTGTAAGGAAATTCTTATCCTATTTCTTGCAAATAAAATAATTACGATCGAATGGTGAAGCTGGTATACTTGAAGGTATAACGTTTATCTTGATTGGATTGGCACGCTTTTTTTGAGAATATAACTGCGAATGGATCTAGTACCTTAATATAATCTGCTTTCAATAAAAGGAGGCACTCCCTTGAAGATCATCTCCAGGCTGTTTTCTGAGTACTTGCTTATCCCCCGGCCTTTTCGTTTATTGATTTTATGGGGCTGGATTTTCCTCTTTTTTGCCATTGGCATTAAGCTCAATTGGTTTTTTAACTTTTAACAACGTACAACCTCCATATTGGAAGTACGACAAAATACAACGATTAAGAATCCCATCTCCGATGGCGGAAATCACAACCCATTACTAAGAAATTGCAGGTAGTCTCCTGGTTCAGATAAAAATTCAATTGCTAAACCAGATATTCCTATTAAAACACCATACAGAATATGAACCTTTTTCTCGCTTAACTTTGTTTTTTCAAAGATAACAATTAATGATATAAGAATCACCAAATAAACAAGATTACTGGCACTACTTTCTTTAACAAAGTTAGATAAGAATAAAGAAACACCAAGAGCAAACAAAAACAACGGTATTCTTAAGGTGACCATTTTATTCATAAACTCCTTCCTTTCTGGGTGCTCAGTGTGCGGAAGCTGTATCGATGGATTCGTCGGAAGCTAAACAAGCAAAAACCACCGTCTAAGGTTGGAGCCTGTTTACGGTGGTTTGTCGTTAGATGATTAAATTATGTCCCAAACGCACGCCGTGGGTTTCACAGCCTTTGATCCTGAACTTTAGAGTCTTCACCGTTCCCGCGGTGAGGGCTCTATTTCTATTATAGTTAGTAATACTACGACGAAATTACTCTTTGTAATCATATTTTTGCGTAAAACAAAAATATTCCTAAACCTGTTGTAACGTTTTTCATGATTTACGGATATATAGTTTGGGGAGGCGAACAGATGCAAGACACCGATGAATTATACAGGGAATATTCGACCCAAGTATATAAATTCGTATTCAGTTTTTGCCACAATCACTTGCTGGCCGAAGAAATCACACAAGAAACTTTTTATAGAGCTATAAAATCCATACATAGATACGATGGAACCTGCAAAGTGTACGTGTGGCTTTGTCAGATAGCTAAGCATGTGTGGTACCAGGAGCTGGACAAGCAGAACAAGAGGAAGGCTGACCCGTTGGAAGACAGTTCCTTATCCGAATCCTCCCATTCCACAGAATCTCAGTTCATTCTGGCTCAAGAGAAAATGGACTTGTTCAAACAGCTTCATTTACTGGATCCCCATACAAAAGAAGTCATGTATCTGCGCATGACCGGAGAATTCAGCTTTCGGGAAATCGGCGAAATTCTGGGCAGAGACGAAACGTGGGCCAGAGTTACCTTCTACAGAGGAAAACAAAAATTGATGAAAGGAAGAATGTCATGAAATGCGATATGGCTCGGGACTTATTACCCTCCTATATTGAGAAACTAACTTCTTCGCACAGTAACGAAGAAATCGAAAAGCATCTGCAAACGTGCGAAGAATGCCTCCAGTATTACAAGGAAATGACCAAACCAACGGATCTCTCCGTGCCCGTCATGGATAAAGAAGAGGTTGAGAACATCAACTTTTTGAAAAAGGTGAAGCAAAAAAACAGAAAAACACTCCTTCTCTCTATCTTGGCGGTGCTCATATTGGTGGCTGCCATTATTAAGCTGTTTGCCATCGGCTTTACGGTGTCATCTCAGGATGTAGATATCGTTCATCAGAAAGTGAATGGTCGCCTGGAGGTACACCTATCTCTGAAGAAGAACGGCCAGGACTTGGTGTTCTCGGGCAATAGCAAATTTATCTATGATGAGAATGACAATGTAATCGGCTACGAAACTCGTTACACCCCTAAAGGCGTGCTTCATAATCCTTTTGATGATGTGGGCGATGAGATTATGCTGGGTACAGAGATGAACAACGATACGGATTATTCGAACACGTTTATTCTTGTATTCAAAGATAAAACCATGACGTTCATCGATGGCGTTCTGGTGGAATAGAATACATCGGATAACATCCGGTCACAGCCTATGCAAAATTAAAGCCAGTCCCGCTCATTTCTTGCGGGACTGGCTTATTGTAACTCCAGCGGTTCATCCATTATCCTTCAGCTATAAGTCTAGCTTCGTGGCTGCCGCCGAAACGAAACGCCCAACCAATCATTCGGTAAAGTCTCTGAGCTTCTTGAATTAATGCACCTGATCGAGCAATTGATAGGCTTGCTCCTTCGTTGTCACCGCCAAGAGCGCTTCTCGGAAATCATCATCCATCAGCTTGCGGGACAGCATCTGCAGCACTTTCAAATGTGCATTCTGTTTACTATTCCGCGGCACGGCAATCATAAAGATCAGTTTGGCTTCACTGCCGTCCAGACTCTTCCAATCCACACCATCCTGCTTGATACCAAAGACTACGCTTGGTTTCAGGACAGCATCCGATTTACCGTGAGGGATCGCAATATTCAGGCCGATGCCGGTGGAGCTTTCTTGTTCCCGGGCTAAAATGGCCTGTTTAAAATCTCCATCAGCGCGTACCGACCCGTTCCGCTCCAGGATCCCGATCATTTCGTCAATAACGGCATCCTGTGTCGTTCCAACCAGATTCAGATTTATAAGCTCCGGTGTTACAATATCCGTCAATTTCTCAACTCGAATAACAGGTGGTTCCGTTACTGTCCCCTTATTACTCTCGATTGAGGACACTTCGGCTGAGTTCCGAGCCAGAGGTACACCCGCACCTGCGTCTTCGTCTGCTACCAATCCCTCACCTGATCCGGCAGGATTACCAGTCGCTCCTCCTCCAACAGCTGCCGGCGTCACAGCTGCCACATCTTTCTTGAGCAGGCTTACCATCATCACCGATACGGCTGCGCCGACCATGACCGCGATGAAGAACATCAACACATTATCAACGGCACCAAGTACGGCTACAATCGGACCGCCATGGGCTACGCTGTCACCGACACTGCCAAACATCGCAATCACCGAACCTGTCATCGAACCGACCATGATACTCGGTATGACGCGCAGCGGATCTTGCGCAGCGAATGGAATCGCTCCTTCGGTAATACCGAACAGTCCCATCGTAAAGGTTGCCTTCCCAGCTTCACGTTCCGAAGGCGTAAATTTCCTTTTGTTCATCATGGCTGCCAGTCCCATCGCAATCGGAGGAACACAGATGGCAACGGCAATTTGGCCCATAATCTCATAATTTCCTTCACCGATCATAGCCGAGCCGAACAGGAACGCAACCTTATTCACGGGCCCACCCATGTCAAAAGAAATCATCGCGCCCAGAATAAGCGCTAACAGAATCGAACTTGTGCCCTGCATTCCCGCGAGCCATGCAGTCAACGCTTCGAACAGGTCCGCAACCGGAGCACCAATCACAAACACGAAGATTAACCCTACAACCAGTGAAGCCAGCACCGGGATAACGATAATGGGCATAATCGGCTGCAACGACCGGGGAACCTTGATCTTTTTAATCGCAAGTGCAACATAACCTGCCAGGAAACCGGCAATGATCCCCCCGATGAATCCAGCTCCCGCTTCACTTCCGTAAAAGCTGCCGTTCGCAGCTATGAACCCGCCGACCATACCTGGTGCAAGGCCCGGCCTGTCCGCAATACTCATTGCGATAAATCCGGCCAGGATCGGAACCATGAAGGTAAACGCAGCCCCGCCGATACTCTCAATCGTTTTCCAGATCGAGCCTTCCGGTATAACCAGACCCCCCGGCGTCTTGACACCGCCCATCGTCAGTGCAATCGCAATGAGCAGCCCGCCGATCACGATAAACGGTACCATATAGGATACACCGTTCATCAAGTGACGGTAGATCGGATTTTGTTTCGGTTTGTTCTCTCCTGTATCTTCAACAGACTTGGACTGTGCCTGATAGACGGGCACATCCCCTCTCATCATCCGTTGGATCAGCTCTTTCGGACGACGGATACCCTCCTGCACCCCAACAACAAGCAGTTTTTTACCCACAAACCGGTCTTTCACCACCGTTTTATCCGCTGCGATGATAATACCATCGGCTTCACGGATATCCTGCTCCGTGAATTGGTTCTCCACGCCAATGGAGCCCTGAGTCTCAACCTTCAGATCAACGCCCAGCTTCGCGCCTGCCTTCTGCAGATTCTCAGCGGCCATATACGTATGTGCAATTCCGTTAGGACATGAGGTAATCGCTAATATTTTCATGATCGTCATTCCCCTTCTTTCCTGTCATGTTCCCGCTTACATTTATAGTGTACACGCTGAAAACGCTGTTATCGGACGAACTTTTTACCGGAACTTCCGGAAAAACAGGTTTATTTCGCAATAAAATATCCCGCAAAGTGGAGCCTATGCTACGCCGCTTATTCCAAATACTTGGCCGGGACCTGAAAAAAATGTAAAAAGCAGGACGTATACGCCCTGCTTCATCATCACAAACACTACTATTCATGTTACCCTTTTAACGTATTCAGCAATCGAATCGCATCGGTCTCCTTAGCCAACACACTGACCAATGCCGGCTGCTCACTGATCCGCGACAATTCTTTGAACAGCTGTCGCATTTCTTTCCGCTCATCATGCTTAATCGCAAGCAAGAACACAAGCTCTACCTTCTCGGTTCCCCAGGTGATGGGCTGCTTCAGAGTAACAACAGCGATGCAGGACTGTTTGACCCACTCCGAGCTGCCATGTGGAATGGCAATGCCGCCCCCTATTGTCGTAGCCGACATGTGTTCACGATCCAGCACGCTTTTCGTATACCCTGCCTCGACATACCCTTTGTCCTCCAGCATGAGCGCAAACTTGGCGATTAACTGTTCTGGACGCTCTGCCTCCTGCTGAGGAAAGACAAGAAAAGGTGTCGTATATGTCAAGAAAACCGATTCCTCAGCCGTTCGGCTGTCCGGCTCATCAAGCCGGCGGATCGCCTGCTCCAGCTTCCGTTCATCATTCGCCTCGAGCAGAGGGGAGACGAGGATATGAGGTGATTTTAACTCGGGCAGCTCAACGGTCGTAATAACAAGATCCACCTCATGAGCTGCCAGATAATCCTCAACCTCCGCTCTGGACATCGTTGTCTCCACATGCACGGATGGGAATCTCCGTTCCACCTTCGCTAGAAGCAATTGTGACATTCCAACGCCCATGTGACACACAATAATCACCTTCTGAGGGTGACTCTCATTCTGGTGAAGCCGTTCCACGGACGCCTGAAAGTGCAGCGTCAAATAGGCGGCTTCCTCTTCGGGAAAGTGCAGATGGAGCGCTCCCCCTACCTCTTCCAGTGCGATAATGACCCGATCGAACATATAGGGATACATCCTTTTGATCTCGGCCAGCATCGGATTGGACACAGCCAGACCGTATTCAAGACGATTTATGGTTGTGTACAAATGCACTTTCAACCCGTTCAATAATACCTGGTCCTTGGAAAACGGGATCATATTCAGTTCCGACATTCGCTGAATCAGCTGCTCAACCAATTGGGGCAACAGGGGGTGGCTATCCGCCAGCTCGCTCCGTCCAACGCCCCCATCCTCCTGACTGTATCGGAACTTCCCGCCAAGCAGGTGCAGGGTAAGATAAGCCGTTTCTTCCTTGGAAAAAGGGACCGCGAACAGCTTTTGCAGCTGCTTACAAAAAGCCTATCGCCCATGCAAACTCCGCTTTGTTCTCCAAAAAGGCAATGTCCTGCCCGGAAAGCGAGATCGGCTGTCCCAGCTTGGTCCGCTTGACCATGAGCAGAATATGCAGCATCAGGCTTTCAAAGGTTTCATCGGTGAAGCGAAGCTGATGCTGCTGTTGCAAAACCTTCAACTCATTGTATACGGTTGCAATCTCGTGCGGTTCATACTGGTTGCGCATCATCTGTCCCGTTAACTCGGGACGGTTGATCAACTGGTTCAACCGTGCCAGTGCCGTCCGTTTGTTCTTCTCCGAGCCTTCAATCATGAAGCCCACGCGCTGCTTGGTCACCAAGCTCAGATCAAAGCTCCGCAGCCAGTTCTGAATCTTTTCCATATCCCGGCGGATAATCGCCTTATTCACGTAAAATGGGGAAGCCAAATTCTGCAGCGTTACGGGTTTCGCGCTCATCAAGAGCCGATATGCCAGGTGCAGCACCCTTTCCTCATCGGATTCATCGCCGGTGGTGCTCTCGTTGGAATATAAGCGGTGGAATAATTCAGCCTGATCCGCTTCGCTGATCTCCAGATAGATGCCAAGTCCCGGCCTTTTCACCAGATGACCACCGGAGTGCGTAACTATATATTCTTCAATCACCTTCAGATCGTTTCGGATCGTCTTCTCCGAGCACTCGGTCTGATCCGCCAGATCCTGCACGAGCCACAACCGGTTCGGTTCCATTAACAAATTGCGAAAAATCTCTTTTTGCCTGTTATTCATTCCAATCTCCCATATTCAGCTTATTTGGAGAGCTCACGAATCGTGAGCAGGTACTTGGTCCTACTGTATATCATATCCGGTCTGTGTGGCAATCGGATCGGGGAAATGGCAGCAAAAGATATTTAAAAAGCAAAGGATCATCTTTAATTTACAATAAGACTCGCACTCCTGCCGGATGATAAAATTGGGAAAAGGAAAGGAGGTCTCTCACCACATTATGTAAGCGCTTAAATTAATTCATTCATCACGATAAAGGGAGGACAGTAAATGAATAAATGGACCCAACAAGTCATCTCGATGATGACCGCGGCAGCTTTGCTCATACCTTCAGGCTGGTATGCTTCGGACGTAAACGCGGATGCACAGGCATCACCAAATATCGAGACCGTATATCATGAAAGCTTTGAGACCGGAGTTGGAAAAGCCGTGCAATCTGGCAGTGCCAGCTTAACGCACGTTGCCGACAAAGCGTTTGAAGGGAATGATGACGGCGGGGCTCTGTATGTGAGCAATAGAGCAAACAACTGGGATGCCGTTGACTTCAAATATGCCGACATCGGCTTGAAGAATGGCGAGACGTATACGGTAACCGCATCCGTCTACGTGGACGCAGACGTGATCGTGCCAAGCGGCGCACAAGCGTTTTTGCAAACGGTAAACAGCTACGGCTGGCTGGACGGCAAGGATTTTACAGCCGGAAGCGCTGCCGTGCTTAGCAAGGAATTTACGGTGAATACCGGGACGGATTCAGCCCTGCGGATTCAATCCAACGATGAAGGGAAGGCCGTTCCGTTTTACCTCGGAGATGTACGCATTACCAAGAAAGTGACTCCCGGCGGCGGTGAGGAGGAATTACCGAGAGACCCCGCCCTGCCTTTCACCACCATCGACTTTGAAAACCAAACGACAGGCGGCTTTGAAGGCAGGGCAGGCACCGAAACGCTGACCGTAACAGAGGAAGCCAACCATACGGAGGGCGGCTCGTACGCTTTGAAAGTCGAAGGCCGGACAACCTCATGGCATGGCCCTTCATTGCGAGTAGAGAAATACGTAGATAAGGGCAGCGAATATAAAATATCAGCATGGGTCAAATTGATTGAGCCCGCCAGCTCACAGCTTCAGCTGTCCACCCAGGTTGGCTCTGGAAGCAGTGCGAATTATGTAACTCTGGCACCCAAAACGATCAGTACCAGCGACGGATGGGTTCAATTTGAAGGAACTTACCGTTATAACAGTGTGGGGGACGAATACTTAACCATCTATGTAGAAAGCTCGAATAACGGGTCTGCATCCTTTTATATCGACGACATCAGCTTTACAGCAACAAGCGCGGGCCCCGTCGAAATCGAGAAGGACTTGATTCCCATCAAGCAGGCGTATCAGAACGAATTCCTGATCGGCAATGCCATCACGGCGGAGGATCTGGAAGGTGTGCGACTTGAGCTGTTATCCATGCACCACAATGTCGCCACGGCAGGCAACGCGATGAAGCCGGATGCGATGCAGCCGACAAGAGGCAATTTTACGTTTAGCTCAGCGGACGCCATGGTCGATAAAGTCCTGGCAGAAAATATGTCAGATGCACGGACACGTGCTTGTCTGGCACCTAGCAATCACCGGCGTGGATGAATACGGCGCAGGACGGACAAGGAAACTCTGTGCCGTTAAGCCGCGATGAAGCACTTGAGAATTTGCGGACGCATATCCGCACCGTCATGGAGCATTTTGGCGACAAGGTCATCTCTTGGGATGTCGTCAATGAAGCAATGAACGACAATCCGCCAAATCCGGCCGATTGGGAAGCTTCGCTCCGCCAATCCCCGTGGTATCAAGCCATTGGACCGGACTATGTCGAGCAGGCCTTCCTTGCGGCTAGGGAAGTGCTGGATGATCATCCCGAGTGGGATATCAAGCTTCATTACAACGATTACAACGAAGATAACCAGAACAAAGCTACTGCCATTTACAACATGGTAAAATCCATGAACGACAAATATGCAGAAACTCACCCAGGCAAATTGCTGGTTGACGGTGTCGGCATGCAAGGGCACTACAACATCAACACAAATCCGGAAAATGTTAAGCGGTCCCTGGAGAAGTTTATCTCCCTGGGTGTAGAGGTTACCATCAGCGAGCTGGACATCACCGCAGGAAGCGACTACCAGCTTCCCGAGCCGCTTGCGAATAAACAGGGCTATTTATACGCCCAATTGATGAAGATCTTCCGGGACCATGCGGACAGCATCAGCCGCGTGACCTTCTGGGGGATGGACGACAGCACAAGCTGGCGGGCTTCATCCAATCCATTGTTATTTGATAAGAACCTTAAGGCCAAGCCTGCCTACTACGGCGTCATTGATCCTGACACCTTTATCGAAGAGCATCAGCCCGGCTCCGAGAATGTCAACCAATCCAGTGCGGCGTATGGTACACCTACCATCGACGGGACCATCGATGCCCTGTGGAATCAGGCTCCCGCCATGCCGATCAATCGGTATCAGATGGCTTGGCAAGGTGCGACCGGCGTGGCAAAGGCGCTCTGGGATGAACACAATCTGTACGTACTGATTCAGGTTAGCGACGCGCAGCTGGATAAATCCAGCACCAACGTCTGGGAGCAGGACTCCGTCGAAATCTTCGTGGACCAAAACAATGCAAAAACGACATTTTACCAAGATGACGACGGGCAGTACCGAATCAACTTCGACAACGAAACTTCATTCAGCCCGCTGAAAATCGCCGAAGGCTTCGTATCGGCAACGCAGGTATCAGGCACCAACTATACCGTGGAAGCGAAGATTCCGCTCAAATCGATCACTCCGGCAAACGGAGTCAAAATCGGCTTCGACTCGCAAATCAACGACGCCAAGAGCGGCGCTCGCCAAAGTGTAGCTGCCTGGAATGATACAACCGGCAACGGTTATCAGGATCCATCCATATTCGGCGTGCTGACCCTTACCGGCAAACCCGGAAGTCCAGGCGGGAATGGCCCCGGCAGCGGGGACGGCGGCAGCGGTGGTCAGAATAACAGTGGCGGCAGCAGCAGTCATAGCAGCAATGGTGCCGGCAGCCCATCCGGCATCTCTGTGAGCGAAAATGGCGTAGTAACCATCAAGGCGGAAGTGAAGGTCATAGACGGACGCGCAGTGGCTGTCATTTCCAGTGACCTCCTGAAGAAAGCACTTGAGCAAGCTGCTCAAATGGTCAACGGCAAGAAACAGATTATTGTTGAGGTGACCCAACAGAACGATGTCGATTCATACGACATACAGCTGCCTAGCCAAAGCTTGAAGGGTCAGGAAGCCTTTGAGCTATTGCTGAATACCGAACACGCGGTCCTTCATATTCCAAGCAACTTGCTTTCGAGTACAGCGGATCTCGCTGAGCCCGTGTCCGTTCGCATCGGCACAGCCTCTACAGCCCCAATGAGCGCAGCGGACAGAGAACGGGTTGGCACCCGTCCGGTGATCCAGCTGGAACTGCTGGCAGGCGGCCATGTCATCGACTGGAACAATCCCAAGGCACCCGTAACAGTAGAAATTCCTTACGCGCCGGCTGTGACGGAACGGATTCATTCCGATCACATCGTGGTGTGGTATATCGATGGCAATGGCAAGGTTCATCCTATTCCAAATAGCCGATATGATGCGGGATCTGGCAGGGCTATTTTCCATACAACCCATTTTAGCACCTTCGCGGTAGCCTATGTGTCCCACGCGTTCGGAGATCTGGCAAGCGTCCCTTGGGCGAAGGATGCCATTATGCACATGGCGGCACGCGATGTCATCAAGGGTACAACTGCGAGCAGCTTCTCCCCGGAGACCTTTATCACGAGAGTTGACTTTGCAGCGCTGTTGGTTCGGGCTCTGGAATTGCAGAGCAGCGGAAACCCTGCGGCTGCCTTTAACGATATCGAGCCAAGCGCTTATTACAGAGACGCCATAGACACTGCGCTTTCCCTTGGCCTCGTGAATGGATTCAAGGACCAGACCTTCAGACCAAACAGCCCCATTTCCCGGCAAGATATGATGTCGATGGCAGCACGGGCATTGTCTGCAGCCGGCAAGAAAGCCGAGGGCAGCGGAAGCTTGGACGGGTATCTGGATGCAGCAAGCATCTCTGGCTATGCCATGGACAGCGTTGCGGCCTTAGTGAAGTCCGGAATCGTAAACGGCAAGAACGGCAAGATCGCTCCGCATGACTCGCTCACCCGCGCGGAAGCGGCGGTGATTTTGCACCGGATTTGGAACCTGTAATGCAGCGATAGAACCTTCATAAACAGAAGCAGACGCCAGTCGATGACTGGCGTCTGCTGTATTTTCAGCACACAATGCAAACCGTTATCCTAAAGCTTACATGTCTCTTTGACGATCTGCGATCTTGGTTTTGGTATCTCAATATCCTCGCGAATACTCTGGACTTTCTTTCAGTTGGACTATATCATGGCCCGTCGGATTCTGGAAGGCACGAAGCCCGAATGTCGGGGCGACGGCAAAAATATGATCAAAAATATCGGCCTGAATCGATTCATACACTGCCCAGTTGATATCATTGGTGAAAGTGTAGATTTCCAGTGGCAGTCCATTATCTCCCGGCGCCAGCTGTCTGACAATCAGCGTCATATCCTTATGAATTTTCGGATGATTTCTTAGATATTGATGGATATATTCTCTGAACACACCTACATTCGTAAGCTGTCTGCCGTTCACTTTGCTATCCGTATTAATCTGATGCTCCATGTTATAAGCGTTAATTTCATTTAATCTGGTCGTGACATAATCGCTAAGGTAGTGAATCTTCTGAAATTCCTCAATCATGTCCTGAGTACAGAAGCTTATGCTGCTCGTATCAATGTAGAAGCTGCGCTTAATCCTTCTGCCGCCGGATACCTGCATGCCTCTCCAATTCTTGAACGAGTCCGAGATGAGGGCATAGCTCGGAATCATCGTGATCGTTTTATCGAAATTCATCACCTTTACGGTGTTCAAGGTAATGTCGATGACGTCACCGTCCGCATTATATTTGGGCATTTCAATCCAGTCGCCTACGCGTACCATATCATTCGATGATAGCTGAATGCCTGCTACCAGACCTAGTATGGAATCCTTGAAGACCAGCATCAGAACAGCCGATAAGGCACCCAGCCCACTGAGAATGATCAACGGATTCTGACCGATCAGGTTCGAGATCACCACAATGCCGCCGATGATGAACAGAATGATGTTCGCCACCTGAATGTATCCCTTGATCGGTCTGATCTTGGAGATTTCAAACGAACGATAAATCGCGTCAAAGGCGTTGAGCAGCGCATTAAATACCATGATGGTTACGATAATCATATACGTCATGGCCGCTTTTTCAATCAGAACCTGGTACGAGGGAAAGATGGATGCCGAGAAATAGATGATGATGGCCGGCACCAAATGCGACAGCTTGTGGAACACCTTTTTCTCCACAATGATGTTGTCCCATGTGTAGCGATTGCTGTTGACGATATGTATAATCGTCTTCAGTACGATTTTTTTAGTTATGATATTTGCCAGAATTGAGATCAATGCGATAAATAAGACCATGATCATACTCGAAAGATACACAATGGTCTGTTCACTCATGCCATATCCGTCTAGTTGATTTTTGATAAAATCCATTGGTTCCTCCTACCGCTGTTTATATTAGCCTATTATTATAGAATAGATTCCAGCACGAAGCAAAAGAACAAAAATTCCCATCCGCGACCTCATGTGGGTAATGAACATACAGGTTCAATATCCAGCAGCGGAGATTCGCCATGCTTGCAGGGTGCGATTCCGATATAAGTTGGCTATAATGGAGGTACGCGCCTGCATCTCGCAAGAACGAGGTACACGGCCAATTGATTTATACAAAAAGGCAGGATAAATATGAGTATACATGTCCATATGATTGCTCCATATGAAGCGATGATTCCCGTAATACAAGAGTGTATTCCCCATTTTCCCGAACTAGACATTCAGTATGCGGTCGGCGATTTGATGAAAGGGGCTGAGCTGGCAGCCCATGCTGAGAAAAACGGAGCCGAAGTCATTATCAGCCGCGGCGGAACGGCGCAGCGCATCAAGGACGCCGTCACGATTCCCGTCATTGACATCCACCTGTCGGGATACGACATGATCCGTTCTCTCACGCTGGCGAGTCAGTTTAACGGAAAAACAGCCATCGTGGGCTTTTCCAATATTACTTCCGGCGCACAATCGATTATTGAGCTGATGGATTTGCCATTAAAGGTATACACCATCCATAGCTCCGAAGACGTTGCCAGATTACTGCTGGAGCTGAAGTCTGACGGCTACCGCCAGATTGTCGGCGATGTCATCACCGTGAATACAGCCCAGGCATACGGCTTAAAGGGCTTGTTAATCCATTCAGGCAAAGAATCGATCATAAGAGCTCTGGAGGATGCCCAGCTTATCTATCGCTATCTCAGCAAAAGCAACGTCGTTTCCATGATACTGAACGATCTCGTTACACTGGAGCATCCCAATCTCGTTATTCTGAACGATCGGAATGAGGTCATATTTGAGCGATTGACGGATTTTGACCACAGCCCTTTGACGGACCATCATATTTTTCTGACTAATACCAGCCTGGAATTCCACAAATCCAAAATTCAGAATATGTTCATGGTCGATGATTTCCAGTTGGCGGTCACAGCTTATGAAACAACCTTGAATCATATAAGTTATAAAGTATACACGCTGGAAAAAGAACAGCCTTATGCGTTTGCGCAGACAGGCGTAAAGGCATATCAAGAAGCACTAGCCGAACCTGTTGTCGCGGAATCCCCCGCTATGCGCAGGGCATTGGACCATATCCAAGCGCTCTATCAGCACCATGAGCCCATTCATCTGCTTGGGGAGAAGGATACGGGGAAGTCCTTCCTTGTTCAATATTTTCATCAGTTGTACTCGGACGGCGGCTTGCTGCTTCAGATCGATATGGCCCAAATCTCCCCGGATCAGTTAGAGAAAATTCCGTTGTCCAACGTTCGCAATGTGGAATTCATCCATATCGAACAAAGCGTACCTGATCCTCGTTTTGCTGCATTCGTTCAGGCCTGCCTTCCTAGGCAGATCGGCGTATTCATGCTCAGTGAACAGCAGCTTGACCAAGCCGGAACCGGACATATACAGCTCAATACAGTCATCATGCCGCCCCTGTCTGACCGATTGGATGACCTCCCTTCGCTCATTCA
This sequence comes from Paenibacillus vortex V453, assembly GCF_000193415.1. Lineage (NCBI taxonomy): Bacteria > Bacillati > Bacillota > Bacilli > Caryophanales > Paenibacillaceae > Paenibacillus > Paenibacillus vortex. The sequence goes on along the minus strand of NZ_ADHJ01000006.1, from coordinate 190,920 downwards.
GCATTTTCTAAGCCGATACCATCAAAAATACGGAACCAATGCAGTAAAAATAAAGGATGACGCATTGCAGCTGATACGGCAGTCCGCTTCGTTTATGACAATCGGCCAATTAAAACAGCTCATCAAGCAAGCGGCCCTGAACGAGACGGATTACGTGATTTCAGCCGAAACCTTATCTCGCCTGCTGGATGGGTATTCTGCCTCAAACCCTATCCAGCTTGAAGGAACCCTAAAAGAGATCGAGAAAGAAATCATTCAACATGTACTCCGTGAGGAGAATAATAATCAATCAAAGGCGGCAGAACGATTAGGGATTAATCGGGCCACGCTTTGGCGCAAACTTAAAGAATGAATTTAAGTTTGCGTCTTTTTTTCGTTATATATGTTGCAATTTTAAACAGTTAGATAAAATTTTATTATTTACATAAATTATATGTTGCTAAAATAAGCAATATGGACTAGTATAATGACTGCAAGCGCTTCAATAAAACGATTACATTAAGGAGCTAATACTATGAAAATCAAAGCGACATTAGATCGTATCCCTGGCGGTATGATGGTTGTTCCCCTCCTCGTCGGAGCGTGCTTCAATACATTCGCACCTAATGCTTTGCGCATCGGCGGTTTCACGGAGGCTTTATTCGTGAACAGCTCGAGTACACTCATTGCCCTGTTCCTGCTGATTGCCGGAACGCAAATCACGTTTAAAACAGCAGGGTCCTCTGTTGGTAAGGGTGTCACACTGCTGGTGTTTAAATGGGCTATCGGTGCACTATTAGGATTGATCGCCATTATGTTTGCCGATTCCAATGGATTATTCCTGGGTCTTGCCCCTCTTGCCATTATCGCCGCGATGACAAATTCCAACGGCGGACTGTATATAGCGCTAGCCGGACAATATGGAAAAGAGGATGACAAGGCTGCTTATCCTTTCCTTGCTTTAAGCGACGGACCGTTCTTGACGATGGTGGCCCTCTCGATCTTCGGCGCTATGGGTTTTGCCAACGGCATGTTCTCGCCGATGTCTTTTGTTGCGGTACTGCTTCCCCTGCTCGTCGGTGTCGTGATCGGGAACCTGGACCGCGATATGGCCGATTGGCTGCATAAAGGCAGTGACAAGCTGGTTCCTTTCTTCGCTTTCTCGCTGGGTATGGGCATCAATTTCTCGTCCATCATTCAGGGTGGACTGAGCGGCATCCTGCTTGGGGTGATGACCGTATTGATTACGGGCGGCATTGGATTCCTTCTCTTCAGAGCCATCGGCTGGAACCCGATTGTCGGTGCTTCGGAAGGCTCCACAGCCGGTAACGCAGTTGGAACGCCGGCTGCAATTTTGGCTGCCAACGCCTCATTCGCTCCCATCGCTGAACTTGCAACTGTACAAATCGCCGCGAGTGTCGTGACCACGGCCATCCTACTGCCGATCTTTATCGGATTCCTGTCCAAGAGATTGGAGAAATCAGGCGGCGTAGCCAAATACAATAATCCAACATCATAGAGGTTTTTTTAAGTAACCCCTCTATCCATCAGCTTTTTAAGTAGGAGGCAGCAGCATGAAATTAGCTATTATCGCAGATGATTTGACAGGTGCCAATGACAGCGGGGTCCAACTCGCCCGTCATGGCTTGAAAACAAGTGTGTTATTCGATATGGACGAAGATAATATTCATCACTATGATGCTGTTGTCTTCGATACGGACAGTCGTTCCATTACATCAGAGGAGGCATATCGGCGAGTAAGCCGAGCCGCCCAATTTTTAACGGATGCCGGGTTTGACACGATTTTCAAAAAAATGGACTCCACCATGCGCGGCAATATCGGGATCGAGATCGATGCCCTGTACGACATAGTGAAGCCTGACTTCATGATGATCGTCCCGGGTTATCCCAAAAACAATCGCACCATTCTAGATGGCACTCATTATCTGAATGGCGTGCCGCTGGCAGAGACGGAGATTGCCAACGATCCCAAGACACCGGTCACCCATTCCTATCTGCCGGACCTGCTTCAATTGCAGACCAAACATGCCGTCGGCGTGATTTCAGTCCGCGATCTGAACGCTGGCAGGGACCATATTAAGAATAAGTTAAAGGAATGGATAGAACAGGATATCCCGTATGTGCTGGTGGACTCCACGGAAGAAGCGCATTTAGAGCAGATCCTGCGAATAACCAAACAACTGGACTATGACTTCGCATGGGCTGGATCTGCAGGCATTGCCAACTATCTTCCTTCTCATTACGATATTTCGAGCCGTCCTGTCGAGCTCACCATCAAGCAAAATCAGGGGCCAATCCTTACCGTCGTGGGCAGCGTGAACAAGAATTCCCGCGCACAGCTTAAACTGCTGCTTGAACAAACCGATGTTTATCCGGTACCATTCAGCTCCTACAAGGCTGTATCCGCGCAAACAGAGCGCGATGAGGAAATCCAGCGCGTGTATGAAGAAGTGAAGACCCAGGCACTGCAAGGCAAGGACATCGTCATCTACTCAACCGCAGAGCAGTCTGATGTTGACCAAGCACGAGCAGTTGGTGAGACTAGAGGACTTAATCACACCGAGGTCAGCAATGAGATTGTGCGCGCCATTGGTGAAATCTGCGCCAAGCTGCTGGAGAACGGGTATTTCCAGGGTGTATCCATGACTGGCGGAGATACCGCCAAGCAGATCTGCATGAAATGGAAGATTAGCGGCTTTGAATTGTTGGACGAGCTTGAGATTGGCGTGCCGATCTCGAAATTTTTAAGCGTTGACGACCTGTATGTCATCACCAAGGCAGGCGGATTCGGCAAACCGGACGTATTTATCCACGCGATTCATAAGTTAAAAGGAGGTCATACCGCATGAAACCGACCGTTGGAATTACGATGGGCGATGCCGCAGGCATCGGACCCGAGATTATTATGAAGGCACTCTCCCATCAGGAGATGTACGATAACTGCAATCCACTTGTTATTGGAGATGCAAAAATTTTAGAGCGGGTACTGCCCATTATCGGTTCAGACTTACAGGTACGCGCCATTCAGGATCCATCCGAGGCCAAATATGAATTTGGCACCGTGGATGTTATCGATCTGGATCTCGTTCCGGCCGACCTTAAATTCGGCGAAGTATCCGCTATTGCGGGAGATGCAGCCTTTCAATTCCTGGCTAGAGCGATCGAGCTGGCGAAACAGCACAAGATCCACTCCATCTGCACAGCTCCACTGAACAAGGAAGCTTTACATCAAGGCGGGCATCTGTATCCCGGTCACACCGAGATCCTGGCGGACCTCACCGATACAACAGATTTCTCGATGATGCTGACAACGCCGAACTTACGGGTGATTCACCTGACTACACATATGGGGTTGATCGAAGCCATTCAGAGCATCACCCCGGAAAGAACGTATACCGTCGTCAAGCTGGCTCACGATACTCTGAAAAAAGCCGGTTTCGACAATCCAAGAGTGGCCGTCTGCGGAATCAACCCGCATGCGGGCGAGAACGGGCTCTTCGGCAACGGAGAAGAAGAGAAACAACTGCAGCCGGGCATCGAGCGCGCCCAGCAGGAAGGCATTAACGTTGTGGGCCCCCTGCCTGCGGACACCTTATTCTTCAGAGCAGGCAGAGGCGATTTCGATATCGTGGTTGCTTGCTACCATGACCAGGGACATGCCCCCATCAAGGTCATGGGCATCGAAGAAGGCGTGAACATCACGGTCGGACTGAAGGGCGGCATCATCCGCACCTCGGTCGACCATGGCACCGCCTTCGATATTGCCGGGAAGAATATCGCCGACGACAAGAGCATGCTCGCCGCGATTCGCTCGGCCATTGAGCTGGCTCCGAAGGATTGGATTTAGTCGAGTGACGATTTGAAGATGTCACATGTGGAAGACCCGGCCTCTGCCGGGTCTTTTTTTGCTGTTTTTTTTGCTGCACACAATAACGGTTTCTGCCGCTTGCCCTCAATTCAGGCCAATGCGGTAACCACGAATAACCGAATACCAGCCAGCACATACTAAACATCACAATCGATTCCAGTACAAGGAGGACCTTTCCATTGAGCGACCATCAACCGGACAAGAACCTGATCAACACGGTGAAAGACCTCGAAGCGACACCCGTGAACAGCCTGGAGGCCCAGCAGCAGCAGCAGGCCCGCAATGATCGCCGGAAGCAAGCCCAGCATGACAGCAACGGCAAATACAAGGAGAATGAATCCAAGAACTATCATTAACCGCGTTGTGACCATATGGGCTTCTATCATGCCAACTCCCCCTTCATATTACACGTCAAAAAAGCGACCCGTTAGGGACGCTTTTTTATTTGGCTTAAACGCTTATTCTTTTGTAGTTACATGCTCATACAAATCGCCGCCACTGCTTTCTATTCCTTCCAATTTTCAATTCCGGTTTCGAGCTGATCGAACGAATGCGGAATCGAAGCTTCCATGATGTCGGAATAGTAGTCATGTCCTTCCGGAACATCGGTCCATTTCGGTTCAACCTTGATATCCCAAGGCTTACGATCCAGCAGCTGGTTAAGGATCCGAATGACCTCTACCCTTGTAATGGATTGGTTCGGATTGAAGGACTTCTCCGTGAAATCGAACAGCAGTCCCTGTTCCTGGGCCGTTGCGATGGCTTTTTCAGCCCAGTGTCCCGTTACGTCCGTATATGTGCTTTCCTGTACGGCATCCCATTGGTACACATTCATAAGAATCTGCGCAAATTCCGCCCGCGTGATCTGTTTCTTCGGTTTGAACGTGTTGTCGCTAAAACCGACCATCCATTTATTATGGGTTGCCGTCGTGATGGCGTTCATTGCCCAATGTTTTGCAGTTACATCCGAATACGATACTTTGTTGGCTCCCGCTTCAGCTGTATACAAACGGGACAGAATCGCAGCCATCTCCGAACGGATAATTCCGCGGTCCGCTTGGAACGTGCCGTCTGGATATCCGACCATGTAAGCACGATGATCGCCTGAAGCCTTCACTTTCGGCTGTGCAGAGAAACTGAATTTCACGATGGTATCACCGACGTGGATGACTCCGTCCTTAATGTAGCTGTCATTCCCGAAGCGCTCTTCACGCTTGTCATTACGGCTGTCAAACACGATGTAACCATTCTTCTCGCCTAGGAAATAGTAATCGCCATCTGCGTAAACCATCCAGCCGTATTGGCCGCTGTCAGAGCTGCTCTGCGGGTTGTGGTTTTTGTTCGGCGAAAAATCCGGAAGCTCCGGCAGTTGAACAACCGTTCCCGGCACTCTGCCTTTGGAACGATTCAGCTCCGTATCTGCCCAATACAACTGCATATTCACTCCTGCAACCGGCTGACTTGTCACCTTATCGAGAATCGTGCCATATGGATCGACCAGATCAACCGATAGCTTTGCATTACCATTGCTGTCAACGCTTAACTTGCCGGCAGGGCCCGCCAGCTTCTCTCCGTTAGGTGCGATTACATTCAGCGACAATGTATACTCGCCGGCAGCAACTTTCGGAAGCGTAAAGCTGCCGTCCTGGTTCATTACGATACTCGGCAGATTCAGCTCTTGCCCGGTTGCCGACTTTATTTTCCCGGATACTTTTAAGTTGTCGCCGACAAGCTTCGTAATTTTCTCCTGAACGACTTTGCCCCCGTTCGCTTGGTCGGAAACAACCACTTCCGCTTTCATTGTGGCTGCAGGTTGTTGTTGTACAACGCCCGTGTTCCCTGCAGGTGGAGTTTCTTCCGGTACCGCAGGCGCGTGAGGTTTGACGCTGACCACATTGGACACGCCTGCATGTGGACCCGATTGGACGATTAATCGGAAATAGTAAGTTTCACGGCTGGATAAACCGGCTATGGTTGCACTTGTGGAGTCGCTATTCAGCGTCTCTAATGGGCTAACCGGTGTAAAGATAGTGCCGTCTGTAGATCGTTCAATTACAATGCTTGATGCCCCCGTTAGAGCAGGGAAATTCAATGTCACTTGTCCGATGCCTGCAACGGCCGACAACGTGGTGATCGGTTCCGAAGGCGACGCTTCGACCACATTGGATACGCCTGCATACGGACCTGATCCGACGTTCAATCGGAAATAATAGGTTTCGCCGTTCGTTAATCCGGTTAAGGTTGCACTCGTTGAAGCCGCATCCAGCGGCTCTGATGGGCTAACCGGTGTAAAGGTGGTTCCATCGGTAGATTGTTCAACAACAATGCTTGATGCCCCTGTTAGAGCAGGGAAATTCAACGTCACCTGCCCGCTGCCTGCAACGGCCGACAACGTGGTTAACGATTTCGAAGGCGAAGCCTGGACCACATTGGATATGCCGTCATATAGCCCCGATTCAACGTTTAGCCGGAAATGGTAGGTTTCACCGTTCGCTAACCCGGTTACTGTTGCGCTTGTAGAAGTCGCATCCAACGTCTCCAAAGGGCTAACCGGCGTAAAGGTGGTTCCATCAATAGATCGTTCAACAACGATGTTCGATGCCCCCGTTAGAGCAGGGAATTTCAATGTCACTTCCCCATTGCCAGAAGCGGCGGTCAACGTGCCTAAAGGAGCCGGATCAGCCGCATTCACATACACGGTGAATGTCTTCTCGCTTGTAAGCCCGTCCTTGGTGATGGTTGCCGTCAAGGTCACGTAAGTTCCCGACTGGGTGATAACCGGTCTGGTTACGGTTCCGTCGGGCGCGATGATCGACGGCTGGTCAGAGGACCAGACGGTAGTTACGTCATCGTCCTGCTGCAGGGTAAGATTGTTTTTTACCGAGTTTTTGGTGTCGCCGGGCTGAAACCGGATATCGGTATTGCTCTCTGCCTCTTCGATGTCCAGAATAGCCGCCTTATAATCTGTAATCAGTTGATCTGCGATACGATCGGCAATCTCTTGAATGATATCGGCGCTGGATTTGTCGGAATGGATATGTAGTCCGCCGCCTGTAATGCCGTCGATAAACGTTTGGTCGATGTCCGCATACGTGGCGCTGGTTACACCAACATATTGTGCACCGGTGTTATTGAACGAGTTTGTCAGATTGGATTGATTCGAGCCCCCGTCCAAATCCCCGCGAGGGTCATCGTTAATGTTCACGACATAGCGCAGTGGCGACGTTCCCCAAAGGATATTATCCGCAGCCACATCCAGTGTCTTGCTCGACGTTGAATACAACTTCATATTATCAAATGAAAAAATCGAGATGATCTCGCAGCCATGGCCGATATGACTAACAATGGGCCCAAATTCATTCCCGTAAACATCCGGAAGGGTTAAATTCCGAATGATCTGGTCGCCATTATCCCACATGCTCAGCGTGGTGTCCGTTGCTACGATTTTGATGCTGTGATGAGTGGATGCCCCTTTCGGAAAACTTCCGATCGAGGTAACGCCTGTCATCGAACTCAAATCTCTTCCTGTCTCATGATGCAGCGCGGATGCATCCACACCATTGATTTTATATACCTTGACGGCGCCTTGAACATATAAAATCGAATAACCGCTCAACTTTCCGTTGCCATCGATCTGCGTATTAAATAGAAAACCGCCGCCTTCCATGCTGTGGTAATCCACTTTGGATTCGTCCATGTCGAAGGTAATGATCTTTTTGCCCGAAGGGCTTCCCTGCGTCAGCATGTAATCCTTATAAGCAGGCGAGGTATAACCATAGAAGGTTAACGTGCCGCCATTGTTGGAAATTTGAACATGATTGTAATCGGCGGTTTCAACCGCCGGGCGAGTGGCATAAGGTCCGCCTATATACCAGCTGTCATAACCGTTATGGACATACGTCGTATCCGTTACCGTTGCCCGGTCTGCACTCGCGTCCATGATCGACACATATTTGGGATTTACGCCTTCCGCTATCAGCCTGGCTTTAATCGCATCATTTAATTGGCTCTCAAAATCACTAGAATCATAGATGCTCGTCCCAGCATTATAGTAGACCTCTGCTACCGGCGAGAGCGCATATGCCATCGGCATATTCGTAACAATTAACAGTGCTGCCACTATCATGGATATGATTTTTTTCTTCAACTGTTTCACCCATCCTGTAAGTTTAGTAACCGTCTGACATTCTACACCGACATGTGACCCCTTATCCCCATTTTTGAATAAAATTGTGCGGATAACACCCTCCAGCAGATCAGATTGTAAAAAATGTAATTCCAACATATCAGAAGCATCTCTCAAAAATCTCTCAAATTCGACTTCGATCGACAGGTAGATTTTTGAGAGATCTTTGCCATATGATAGAGTCCATAGGGGTGTGACTATACATGAAGAAATGGATTGGTTGTCTGGGTGCCATATGTGCCCTAATCGCCATTCTCTATATGATCTTTAGCGATCAGGATACAGGTGCCGTCAAGATCAAAGCCGTAAATGGCGTGCTTGACCTGCGAGAGCTCAAGGAGACATCGTTTGTCTCGTTAGCAGGCGATTGGAAATTCACCGGCGAAGCTTTTGTTGCCCCGACAGACTTTTCCAGTGAAGCCGAACATCTGCCGGTACCCGGTCCCTGGGCATCGGAGGTCGAGTGGGGCTCCTATCAATTAATGGTATATCTGCCGGACCACTGGTCGGGAGAGATCGGTCTCCGCGTTCGCAATATCTGGTCCGCTCACACCATCTATGTGGATGGCGTAGCCCTCTCGAAAATAGGAGCCGTGGCAGCAACCAAACAAGCGACAACACCGGACAATCCATCCTATGAAGCGTACTTTAAACCGGACAGCCGGCAGCTCCTTATCACCATTCACGCTTCCAACTTCTACAATACGAGAGGCGGCATCGTCCTGCCGATTGATTTCGGCGACGCCGAACTGATGAAGGAAGACGTGCAGCGGGATCTGTCCCTGGAGTGGACGGCTACCTTATGTTTGCTGCTGTTCAGCATGTTCCATATGACAATCTACCTGCTGCGAACGAAGGATGAGGCCTTCCTGTACAGCGGGCTGCACTTTCTGCTATTAGCCCTGGTCATCGTGCTGCGAGGGGAACGGCTATTCATTCGGGAGTTCCCGTCGTTTCCCTTTGAGCTCTATTTTCGGCTGCAGGATACCTTTACCTTCCTGGCCTCCATCCTGCTGATTGTCTTTATCGTCAAAATGATTCCTTCCATCATGAGTCGAAAGACGATGTATCTGCTGTTTCTGCCGATCCTGGCCTATGCATTCTTCAATGCGGTTCTCCCGGCCAGAACCCTGTCGGTTACGCAGTACCCGCTCTTTTATTACAACGATGGATTAATTCTGGGCATTATTATTCGCATCTTCTATTTGACGCTTAAAAAGCGAATCAACATACGCCGAAATGAAGCAATCATCCTAATGTCCATGCTGCTGTTTCTTGCCGTATTTGCGATAAGCGCTTCATCGGACAATTTATTCTTTACTGGGCGAAATTATATGAACCGTATCGGGTTGGTCGGGTTTGTCATGACGATGAATGTTTTTCTCGGTATACGTCTAATGAACCGGGCTGAGGAATCGGAACAGCTGAGCACGAGGCTGCAAAAGGCAAACGATGCGAAGGATGCCTTCCTGAAAGTCACGACCCAGGACTTGCAGAGGCCATTGCACGATGCCATCCATCTCGTGGGAGCCATGAATCGGGAGCCCGATCGCGAGAAGCAAGGCCAGCAATTGTACTTGGCTGAGCAGCTAATGGGGAACATGGTTTATTTATTGAGGGATCTGCATGATTTTACCCGTCTTCGATTTGATGATTATGCGATCCAGCTTAAGTCCACCAATCTTCGGATGGTCATGCTTCATGTCATTCAGCTGATGCAGTTTACCTTCACGAATAAAAAAATCGCAATCCATGAACAGATTCCGAAGCTGCTTTACGTATGGGCGGATGAGCAGCGCTTAACGCAGGTATTCATCCGGATCATGACAGAGATCTCTCACGATATCGCAGAAGATCAACTGACGATTGAAGCTATGCAGGTGGGCACGGATACCCTGCTTAAATTGACGTCAACCGGCGAATCAACAGCAGTGAATCGGGATCGCCCGCATTCTTCGGGACTCATGATGACAGAAGAACTTGTCCAACAGATGAATGGAAGCATCGCATATGAACGTTTGCAAGGCAGAATTCGCTTTACGGTCACACTGGCTTTCAGCGAATGTAAAGAGCCGGTTACCGCAGCCGAATATGAATACAACCTGGAGTCTGCGGCACACGCAGAAGATCGGGATCTGGGAACGCTCTTGATTGTCGATGACGATGCGATGCATGCGGAGGTCATGAGGGACATGCTGGGGGATGCCTACCGGGTACGAATCGCGTATACGGCTCAAGAAGCGCTTGATTATTATAGGAATCATCCAAAAATCGCGATGATGATCATGGATGATATCATTCCTGGCGACATGAATAGTCTGGAGCTGCTTCAACAAATCCGTAATCAGGCATCCGTAATGGACCTGCCGGTCTTAATGATGATTTCTTCCGAGTATCCCAGACATATCGAAATGATTTTCGCTGCTGGCGCTAATGATTATTTACTGAAGCCTTTTTCCAAAGAGACCTTGATGGCCCGCTTGAATGCCGCAGAACAAACGAAGCAGTCTATGCAGAAGGCGATTGAATATGAAATGGCCTTTCTGCAGACCCAAATCAAACCGCATTTTCTCTATAATGCGCTCAGCAACATCATTGCCTTTTGTTATACGGACGGGGAGCGTGCAGCCTATCTTCTAACGATGCTCAGCTCTTTCCTGCGTTATATATTTGAGACGAGCCGGGACGGACAATTCTCTACCCTGCAGAAGGAGCTGGAGATTATCGACGCCTATGTAGAGGTGGAAAAAGCCAGATTTGGCGAACGGTTAACCTTCGCTTATGACATCGAACCGTCCATTGCCGCGGAGCATGTTCTGATTCCGAGTCTGCTCCTGCAGCCTTTAGTCGAGAACGCGATTCGCCACGGCCTGTTCGACAAGGAAGGTCCGGGTCATGTTCAGGTCACGGTTTCCTTGCAGGGTTCCTGCTTGAATATCCGCGTCGCCGATGACGGGGTAGGTATGTCGGCCTTGCAATGCGCTCAATTAATGGGGGGAACGGCTGCCCATGCCGGAATCGGATTTACGAATGTACGTCGGCGCGTGCATGACCTATCCCAAGGGAGCCTGGAGATTGACTCCTCGCCGGGTAATGGAACAACCATTCAAATCATGATTCCCGTGAAGGAGGGACAAGGGTAATGTGGAAGATCATCATCGTGGAGGATGAGAAACCGATTCTGGGCCTGCATGCCCGATTGCTTGAAACGTATGGCCCGTTTCAAATTGTAGGCTGCTTCGAATCGCCATTTGATGCGCTGCAGGAAATACCCAAGCTGGATCTGGACGCACTCGTGCTCGACATTGAAATGCCGAGAATGACGGGACTTCAGCTGGCCCAGAACTTGGTGGAGAACGGGATCGACGTGCCTGTGATCTTCACGACCGCTCACCAGCAATATGCCGTGCAGGCCTTTCGCGTGCAAGCCCTGGATTATCTCTTGAAACCGATGACCATGAATATGGTGAAGCAGCTGGATGAACGCCTTCAGAAGTATTATGGCCAGAGACCAAAGCCGATCCCTAAGAATACACTCGATGTCCAGTTATACGGAGAAGCATCCGTTATGAGAGGAGACCAACTTGTAAAATGGCCTACCCGCTTAACGGAGGAGCTGTTTTACTATTTGCTGCTTCATGAAAATAAGTTATGCCATAAATGGAGAATCATCGATGATCTCTGGACGAACGTAGAGGAGAAGCGAGCGCTGTCCAATTTGTATAATACGATTTATCGGATGCGTCAGCTGTTGATGGAACTGGATATTCCCATCGTCATCGAGCGAATGAATGAAGGTTACATCATGAATACAAACAACAGCATCGTTGTGAAACCGAAGGAAGGGCCGGATGCCCTTCTGCTGGAATCGAAAGGATATCTGTGGGCCTACGCTTTCGAATCCGCACGATAAGCAAAAACCACATTCGCATGCGGATGTGGTTTTTGCATTTTTCAAATCCGATCTCAATATCCTCGCGAATATTCCGGGCTTTCTTTGAGATGGACGATAGCAAGATATCCGCTTGAATCGATTCATACACTCCCCAGGCGGTATCATTACAGAAAGCGTAGATCACATAGAAGACCTCTCAAGATGAGCCGTACTAACTTACCGTTTTACCTAAGCCAAAGTTGCAGCAAAAGAGCCCAGCGTCTTTCTGCATGCAGAGAAGGATTGCAGCTCAATGCAAATCTGTGGTTCCTCATTTCTGTCCGCTTCCCGATTACGTACAATCCAGACCCCTTCATTAGCAGGAAGCACAAACAAAATATCCTCGATGGCCGTCTGATTTCCGCTGCCAATTCTTATCGTGCTTAGATTGTCCATGGTACGAGCATTGTTTTGAAAATCCTGCTGCCATTTTGCAATCAGCTGCTGCTGGTCTGATGAAAGCTCATCATGAAGAGAGGAGGCAGGGAATTCACCAGATGTCAGCCGGTTCCACAATTCTTCAGTGATCACAACCTTGGATTCGGATAAAGTCGGCCCTTCGGCTTTCGAAGGCTCCACTCCATAGAAACGTACAAGCTCCTCTTCCCAATCCGCCGGCGCTGTCCAGGTTAGAAAATGAAGCGTATGATTGTCAGACAAGTGATACAAATACCGCTGCTGCAGCTCGTGGATCGTCAGTACTTTGTTAGAATTCCGATCCGTAATGCCTCTGAGCATATAATTGCTGTACAGCAAATGCTGAATCATTTGCGTAATTTCGGAAGGAAAACGAACCTCTCCGTTCTCTTCATCAATCGATTCTATAAAACCTTTGGACATCAAGCTATGTGTAGCGGCCTGAAACAAAAGCTCCCATCTGTCTTCAGACAGATCTCCATAATATGCCTTCATAAGTCCTGCAGCCATTTCCTCCCCTTGATGAACGGCCAAGGCGTAACCCAGCTCTTCTAATGAAAATATATAGGTATGCTCGCTCATGTAAGCAAATCCTCCAATACAAATCTATTTCGATTCCTTTCCGTTACGGCTGATCAGCCCCCGCAGGCGCTTCATGGCAGGTTGAATTTCGGTATCGGTCAACAAATAATACGTATTCACGGTCCAGGTCTCTCTGTTTTTCAAATGAAAAATCAGCACAGGAAATTTCGGAAGCAGCCACTTCCGAATGGAAGGGCCGCTGTAGCTGATGCTTGTAATCTCCGCCCAGGCTACGGTCCGCGTACCATCTGAAATGGAATTTTGATCGTAGGTGAGAAGCTGCGTGTCTGATTTCAGCGCCTTTGGCAAGCTGACAACCAAATATCCTCCAAAAAAGGGAATTCCTATGATGGCTGATGTGATACAAAAAAACTTGCGAATAAAGGAAGTGTCCATAAAAAAAAGCTGCGTACAGCAGAAACAGGCAGGCCAGCACAAACAGTAAACTGCCAAGTGATTTGCCCCATGCCACGGATTTCCGATATGATATTGCGTTCATGATTTAGCGCCTTCCTGAAATTATTTGAACAGTCCGCTAATCCAGCGAACTCCTTTTTCGACCACTTTAGCTGCGCCATCACCGACAAAGGCTCCAACCGTACCGCCTACATAGGAACCGATGGCCGCACCAACCGGACCGCCAATCATCGCTCCGACGGCTCCGCCTGCTACAGCTCCGCCATAGGTTGCGGCTGTTTTTACAACAACGTTGGATGCGGCTACAGCTACTTCTTCCCCGTTAAGCTTGCCTTCACGATACTTACTGACAAGGCCGGAAGCCTCACCGATCACATTAAAGGTTGCGTTAATCGGGAATATCTTTTTGGCGATCATGCCTGGGATTTTCTTGGTAGCGATCCCATATCTACCTTTTTCCACACCGGCAATGACCTGTCTAGTCCATTGAGGAAAATTCTTAGCTTGACTAAAGCCTAACCCAAAATTGAGACCGAATTTGCTTGCCACTCTATCAAAGCCTTTGATTCCTTTCATCATGAAGCCTGGGTTCACAATCTGGCGATTTATGCCTCTTGCCAGGTTCTTCAAGAACGTATTGTTACCTTTGCCTTTAACCCATGGAGCATTATGAATTTTGGCTCGGGACGGATTTCTAGGATCTACTCTGAGTTGTACCGTCTTGGTTAAGACTAAGGAAGCACCCACAGAGCTGTAAAGGAGAGTTCCCCACTTTTCCAGATTATCTCTTGCTTCAAGCGAGCTGTCTAACACGTTCTGGGTTTGATCAATCGGATCGGCGACCGTCCTTGCCTGTAAAGAAACTTGAGTGGAATCGGTCTCTTTAAAACGGTTGACAATCGTATGTAATTCCGTGCTGACTGAACCCACCGCTGCGGTGAAATTATCCATTTGCTGACGGGCCAGCTGGAAATTTTGATAGAATTGTTGCCTTGTCGTACCTTCCCATCCACTTTCAAGAATTTGAATCTGCTGGGTAAGGTGGCTGCAAATTTGCACCCCGATCTCCCTGGCCTGTGCAAATTGTTGGGATATCTCCATAAGTCTTTCCGGAGGAACTAATATTTTACCCATGGCACTCACCTCAACAATATACAGATTAATGTAATTATTGTAGTAAAGGTCATCCATCTTCACAAAAGGAACAAGTAACAGAATAGTAAAAAATCGTTAGGACCTTGGGACCATTTTCCTTTTCCCCATAGTCGGAGGACAGAGCCAATTACAAATTCAAACCCATATCGTTCAGTCAAAAGTAAAGTACCTTGTGCCAAATGGACTAAATAATCTTCAGTTGTCCAAATAAATCACGCTTCAAGTAGTGGAATTAAAAAAAGAGAGCTTCTAAAGCTCTCTATACGCCGTCTGCATCATCCCTTGAGAAGGCTGATCCTCATCGTACTCATAATATTGCGATTGAACAGGTACTTCTACTGGTACTGACGGTTGCGGATATGGCTCATCCACATACATGATTCTGCGCTGAATTTGCATCAGCCCATTTACGACGCGAAGCGCGATCCAAAAAAGAACAAGTCCAACGCCTGCGTACAGCAGATATTGCTGATTATAGGTCCAATCGATATGAAAATAACTAAACAAACTATTCTCTAAAATATCAAGCTGCATTTCATTCATCAAAATGATATGCACGATTGGCAGAGCAATCAATCCCAGTGCTAGTGAAATCACCGTTACCATAACAACAAAGAATACGATACCCGTTACAAATCTTAGTAAAACGAGCAGCAGATTTCGAATAAATAATCCACCGTCAAAACCTCTCACCATTCGTTTCAACCAGTTCTGCCCCACTTCAGACTGTTGATGGTTGCTATACGCTACAGGAGGATTAGGTAAACCTAAAATTTGTCTAATCAAGCTCTGTTCAAAAATCACAATCCCATTCAACAGCTTGGCTACTCCAAAAAACAGCGGTATTCCGATAAATATTGGAGTTAATCCAATGGATAGTACAATTCCCGTGATGGCCACTGTAAAATAGATAATCCCTAATGGGAGGGATAGCATTAAGTAGAGGATCGTTGCATAGGTTTTTGGATTAAAAAGCACCCAGTTCACCTTACCTGCCCGCGCCTTTGCGGTCGTTTCCATTGCCTTCATATTCAAACACTCCTTGGCTTCATAAGTCACGCTCTCAGATATACATCCATTATATCTGCCTTATTTGCCCGACATAACCGTCTTAGGGGGTATCTGAACCTAGACTTTAGACTAGGGACTGGGCTGGCTTAGATGAACTTGTTGAAGTAAAAGTAGACCTATTAAAATTATCTTCACCCTATGTTTTCATCTAATTTTTTTCGTATTGCTGAATTTACGAGAGATAAACCATATGAAATTAAGTAATGAATTAGACCAACTAATGACGTCAAAGAGATCAATAATAATCTTACATTGACGCTCCAAATATCGTTGAAAAGAGAATATGACGCAATAAATGATAAACAATATAATATTACACTAAGCAAAATTTTAAATGAAATCTTTCTAATGAAGAATCGATTAATAAGAAACGATAATATTGAGAAAAGAATAAAGAAACTCGGTAAAAATATGAAAACCATAAATATATCTGTAAACAAAGGGAACTCGTTATCGACATATCTCGGTCCAGAAGACAATTATACCGATAAGTTGATACGAATGAAGTAAGAAAAATCCAGAGTTTTAATAGACCATTCAATTATAAACACCTCCTAATCATTCCTACCTTATACAACACAGAACTTAGCAGCTCCCTAATCCTCTATTCTTCTCCGCTCTCGTTGGTGCGAAATTTTTCTAATTTTTTCCAATTTTTATAAAAAAATCTTCTTTTTTCTCATCACTTTTTAGTTGTTCAGGATTGTTCTCGTGAAAGGCAAATCCATCGACTTCGATCGCCAGCGCCAGCGATCTGTCCAGTTTATGATAATCACAAAATCAACAGAAGAACGATTTCTGACGAATCTGCGCTCTTCCTCATTTGATTGCTTACCTCCATTACCTCGGAGCTCTCCTTAATCCAACCATCCCTTGCTACGTGCGATATCTATCGCCTCAATCCGTGTATTCGCCCCAAGCTTCCCAATCGCTTCTGACATATAGTTCCGTACCGTTCCATAGGATAGAAACAGCTGTGCTCCAATATCTTGAAGAACTAAACCTTGGGCAGCCAACTTCATGACTTCACGCTCCCTGGGTGATAATGGACATGGATCATCCCATACCGCGAGCGACAATTCTGAATTGATGACACGTTTCCCATCATAGACCCGACGAATCGCATCAGCCAGTTCCTCGCTGCCCGTATCTTTAAGAAGATATCCATAAACTCCTGCCTGCATAGCCCGCTGGAAATATCCGGGACGCGCGAATGTCGTCAAGATGATGACACGACAAGCCGACTTATTTTTTTGAACCGATTCCGCAATATCTAACCCCGTTTTCAGTGGCATCTCAATATCCAGAACAGCGACATCGGGTTCATATTGCTGAATCATGGACATCACTTCTTCCCCATTTTCAGCTTGACCGACTACTTCAATATCATCTTCTAACGAGAGTAAAGTTGCCAGTGCTCCCCTTAATAACTTTTGATCTTCTGCCAAAACAATACGAATCATCTAAGCTCTACCTACCTTTTCATTTCGTATTACCCTAGGTATATGTAAGGTGACTTCCGTCCCCTTGCCTGAGGCCGAAGACAGCGACATACGTCCGTCGATCATAACCAACCGTTGCCGCAATCCGGCGAGGCCATTACTGCTAGTATAGAATTGTTCCGTATCTGCTCCAATACCGTCATCACGTACAGATACACGAACTTCCCCTTCCTGAATGTCTAGATGAACGTTACACTTTGTTGCCCGGCTATGTCGAACCACATTTGTAATCGTCTCGCGAAAACACATCGCCAAAATCGTCTCCTGCAAGGGTGTTAACGGAAGCGGATTGTTCACTAAAGCGTCTTCCATCCCTACATTAGAAGGTCCAGGATCTGAAATCGATTGATATTGAAATAATAGCGGTATGCCTGCAGCTGAACATAACGATACAGCATGCTTATATTCGTCAGCGAAATATGTAACTTTCATCTCCGTAACCAATTCACGCATTTGTTTCAAGGCTGCGCGTGCCGTTTCTCGTATTTCGCGAGCCTCTTCTATCGCTCTCTCGGGATGACGATTGACCAATTTCTCAACGACCTCCCCTTTTAGTGCGATTAATGACAGCGTATGTCCCAATGTATCATGTAATTCACGTGCGATCCGCTGGCGCTCCTCCTGCTGTGCCATTCGTTCAGCAGTTTCTGCCCGCAGCCGTGCAGACTTTTGTTGAAATCGAGTCGAAGTTCGAATAATATACGGCAGAATACAGATGCCAAACATAGGCACCAGCCCTACCCATAATAGGCTGCCCATCCGATCCAAGTAAGGAACAGCGATAATTCCCATAGCTACAGTAAAAACGATCGTTATAGAGAGTAATATTGGCAGCTTTTGTTTGCTCAGCGGAGCAGCTATCATAAAACCTATAAACGTATACATAGGGTGAAATACAGCTGCTAAAATTAAAAGTATACCCACCTGAACCACCAATATTGGCGAGGCCCACTTTGCATAAAAGTAAGATTGTCGAAACGATGGAACGAATATGCCTAACAGAACCAAGCCAAGCCACTGTATACTTGATGGCTCATAAAGTAAAAAGTACATGGGTATCATTAAATTTGTTAACAAAAAATAAGGGGCGACTCCTTCCGATTTTGGAAAGAGACGCCTCTTTTCTCTATTCAATTAGACCGCTTCCCGTCGATTATATATATAGATTGATAGTAGCATAAAGAGGAGACCGCATCCTGTCAAAATTATGAAATCAATACCTGCTGGATTTTGTCCAGCGATCATATTCCATGCCCCATTGGCATAACGGTGAGATGGAAGCCATTCCCCGACCGAGCCCATCCAACTTGGCAAAGTACTAAGCGGCATCCATAGCCCCCCCACAATGGCAAGTCCCATCTGTAATACATTTCCGATTGCAACGGAGGTATTCGCATTTTTAAGCGTTCCTAACAAGGCACCAAGCGCCAGAAACGATATGCTCCCGATCCATAACCATAATCCGCATAAAATCCATTGCCCGGCTGTCAATTGTATATCATGAACAAGGCCAGCAGATAAAAATATAACAACAATGACGATCAAGTGAACAGCCATTTGCGATACAATTTTGCTACCAATCCAGACTGTAGGAGATAGTGGAGTTAGCTTCAATAAGCGTACCCACCCGTCTTGATGCTTTAACGATAGACGGATACCGAATTGAGATACGGCTGTACCAATCAAACTGAATGCCGTCATCGACATCAATGAAAAGACACCCCAAGTTGTTGATTGAATCGATTTATCAACCCCATTCATACTCGCAAATAAAAAGTAGAAAGCAAGCGGCATCGCAATGGAGAAAAGTAAGAAAAATGGACTGCGGATAATTCGTATACTTTCTGCTTTGGTCTGGGCAACAAACATATGTAACATGGCTATTTTCCTCCTAAAAATGTTTTTTTATCGTATAATCGTTGATTTATGTGTACCTGTAAGACTTAGGAATGTATCTTCTAAGCTGGCAGATTGTATATCAATATCGGAAATTCCCCATTCAGACTGCATCAGTGTAGATAACAATACATCAGTCTCTTGAGCATACAGACGAATTCGCTCGCCGTTGCATTCTGCCTTTTCTACACCAGGTAATGTGAGCCATTCCTGCTCAGCTGGCGCGTTCGCCGCTCGAAATGAAACGGTTCTAAGTGCTGTTTGAGCCTTTAAACGTTCCGGAGTCCCTTCCGCAACAACCTGTCCTCTAGCGACTACTGCGATGTGATCTGCGACAGCATCAGCTTCATCTAAATGATGTGTAGTCAAAAGCACCGTACGTCCGTCACTTGCCAGCGCTTGAATGGTGTCCCAAAAGCGACCACGAGCCTCGATATCCATTCCGACTGTTGGTTCATCAAGCAGGAGAAGCTCTGGATTTCCCGCCAAACTCTGGGCAAAGGCTAATCTACGGCGTTGTCCTCCAGACAGGGAGGCTGCGCGCCGTTTCTGATCCGCGTGGAGACCCGAAATGTCTAACAATCGCTCTAGCGACATCGGATTACGGTAATAACTGCGGAACAATTGAAGCACTTCTCTGACCGTAAGTCCATCTGCTGCTTTAACATCCTGCAAAAGCGCTCCGACGCGTTGCCGTAATTCTTTTGTTCCAGACGGCATCCCCAAGACCCTGACTTCTCCTGATGTTGGCTTGATCATTCCGAGGATCATGGAAATGGTTGTTGTCTTGCCTGCACCGTTCGGTCCGAGCAATGCTGTTATTTGACCTTTCTCAAATGATAGATTCATATGATCAACGGCACAGTAGTCGCCGAATTTCTTCACTAGATTTATACATTCAATCGCCTTTTTCATTTTGTACTAACCTCCGCTAATTTCTTCTTTCGTTACTTGATGTCCTCATTATATTGAAAAATCGCGAGATTCAATTAGTGTGGGTTGTCACAAGCCGGTTATGACAAATGTCAGAAAAAAAGAAGGACCTTCTAGGCCCTCCTTTAGCATAACGTGCATATGACACTCTTTAATTGAGGTGCCTTGCTTTGCGAACTTATAGCTAAGGATTCTACAATTTTGATTGAACAGCAATCCACAACCTATGTGGTTGTGGTTTTACATGGTTAGAACGTGAGATGGAAGCAGATTTCCCGAATCTGCTATCCACCACCTCAATCTTCCGCCATTGGCGAAAATGCTTACTCTAGCACTGGTTAATATTTGTTCGTTATAATGGCCTGCACCTTAGAATGGATACGAAAAAAGCCGAAGATTTTACTGTAGATATGGTTAATCATCAATTCGATCGTCAAAAACGGCTGCAATCATTGAAGCTCATTAGATCACGATTCCCGAATGATAAATCTAAGCTTTACTTACGTGTCCCTTTTTCATTAGACGATGTCTGTATTTAGCTATAAAGATACGCCAGTAGAGCTTCATAAGATTTGGAACAAAGTTCGCGTTTTCTTTGAGATAGGATAATGCTGAACGGTTTCCTCTTTTTGTATTGCATTCGCTGCATGAAGCGATCAGGTTATGCGGAAGATCCGAGCCGCCTTTGCTTGCAGGGATAATATGGTCCACTGTCGTGGCGTATCGTCCGCACCACAAACAATTGTGATGATCTCGTTTCAGTGCGGCTTTTCGATAGTCCCGAAATAAGAACGGATTATAAAGCAGTTGGATCGTCTGCTCATCAATCCAGACAGCTCGCGATCGCTCAACTTCCCGCCAAGCCCTATGGGGCAAACATGGTGTTAGTTGTTGACCATCCATATTGAGTACCGTTATCAGTGGTTCCTCTCCATCATGACTATGATTCATCGATTTCACTCCACCTGTAAGACATGTTCTAGCCTATAGTATTAATATAAAACAAAAACACCATCCTCATACGGATGGTGTTCATCATGGTGGAGGCGAGGGGAGTCGAACCCCTGTCCGAAGATAACGACAGCACAAGCTTCTATGGGTGTGGTGACAGATTTGATGTCACCTGAAAGCATTGCGAAGCAATGCTAGCATCGTAAGCGATACTCGAACTCCCTGTCACCGGATTCCCTTCAGGTCAGCCTGATTGTCTTCTTCAGCTAGCCCCAGGCGGAGACTAGATCCTGTTTAATTGACCCTTAGCGTTGATGGAGGTGGACGCATCTCACTACATCAATCAATCCATGAAGTTACATGCAAGCAATATATCATTGAGATGATAAGGATAAGTCTTGGAATAAACTTTATATATAATCCTTACTATCGGAGGATCCATTTCATATGAGGATACATCCTGTGTCTTATCATCACCTTTAATGATGATCATAGATCTCTCTTGGTCTATAGCTGCCTCCAAAGTAGGTGCTAATAGTCGATATTTTACGGTATTAAAAAAGACACGATTCGTGTCTTTACGCAGTTTTATAAGTGTTCTTACTAATCACACGATCTTAGAGTACACCTCGATGATCATCGCCGCTCCCAGTCTAAAACCATCAGTAAAAGAAGCCGCCATTTCCAGCCCTTGGACTTGTCGATACAAATCTAATAACTCCTCAAGCTCTCGAAACTCATCTTCTGAAAGCCTCTTCTTCCAGCCATCCATGGACTCGGATATTTGCCGACTCAATTGCCGATACTGAGGATCGGTGGAAACAGCCTTTTCTGCAGGATTTAACTGCCCGTAATATAGGGATTCCAGAAAGCTTGGCATGGGATTCTCCTTTTTTATCAAATGATTCGCGGATCGATAATACTTGTCTGACAAATGCATTAACGTTACGCATATGAGTACCAGTATTGAAATCATTATACGGTACGCTTATGCGTATAGTCAAGTTGAAATCGATTTTTGAGAGGTGATTATAATGAGGAAAAAAGTTGTCGTTAAAATCTCGGAATTGACCAAGGCACATAATATTTCTTTGCGGGAATTATCCCGAATATCCGATGTACGGCACGCTGCATTAAGTGAACTTGCCAATGGAAAACGGGAAAGTATCAGCTTTAGCCATATTGAAAGAATCGCTGAGGCTTTGAATATAAGCGATATTCGGGAGATTATTGAGTTGGTGGATGAGCAGTAGGGTGCTCATATAACATGATAATTTTAACTCCATTTATGTATCGTTACATTTAATATCAGGATGATTGTAGAGTGTTAGACTACAAAACAATTGTAATCACTTTGGAAGGCAAAACCCACTCAGAAAGACGTTGCAGAACGAATTGAGACGGAAGCAGCAACGAGTGAGGATGTATGGGAACAGTTGCTTCTTGGGTGCATTGCCTTTGTAGCTGCCGCAGTTGAACCCCAGAACAAACGCATTATGCTCGTGGACGGACCCGCTGTATTGGGATGGGAGACTTGGCGGAGTATGGACGAACATAACTCCATGCGCTTACTGCATGGGTAACTGCAAATTATGGAGGAGCAAGGATGCCTCAAATCGGGGTCGATTGAATCCATGACTCATTGTCTATCTGGAGCCTTGAATGAATCAGCGCTCTGGATTGCACAAATGCCAGATTATGAACAAGCATTGGCGGACACCAAAATCATCGTCTCCAATATGTTGAATGGTTTTAGGAGGTAAGTTGAATAAGCTTTATAAAAGGCAAAAAACCGCTCATTGAGTGGGTTTTATGTATAGAGGGGAACTGTGGCTGTGCAAATCCACAATTCGCCACTACATGATGATTCGGATATTTGGGGAGGTAGCTTAAGCCAAACCACATTTTTAACAACCTCACTATGTCAATGTTTAATTCGTCTAATTCCTATAAAATTATTTAATAGAATCTATTAAATCAAAAAAGGAGATTAAGTCTATGAGCGTACCTAATTTGACTATGGGAGGAAACGTATGGAGGGATACTCTAGAAAGCCGACAGGGGTTTAAGTTACAGCAATATAAAATCACAAATTACTGTAGAATCCTAGCTCCAAGCAAATTGTAGAATCGATTGGGGCAATGAAAGATCTTTGAGGAACTCATTCTTTCAGATGACTAGAGGATAAAGTATTAAAAGAACCACGTATACCGTAAAGTAACGTGGTTCTTACTCTTCTATGAGAATTGCAGATTAGGATTCTTTCATAAAGTCCATATTTATACCCTTCAGATTATCTGGATATAATTCAAGGGCATATCTTTCCTTTCTAATGCATTTTTTTAAAACCAATTTTGACATAATAATCATCAAAAAACTTCTTCGCATCTAATACACCACAATAGCTCCGAAGATTTCTCATTTTAAATTTTGAAGATTGCTTAGTTGGCAAATCAAAAATTGCAAACCGAGCCTCTCTTTGAAATTCAAAGAAAGAATCTTTCCAAAAAACAATATCGAACGAGCCTTCATCAAATAATTTCTTGTGTTCGGAATTTATACCCTTCTCATAGTCATCATACTTAACCTGTTTGATAACATAAGTATGACCATTATTATTTGCATCCTCACTTAATAGCTCTACAAAATTGAAGGGAAGTATAACAGCTTTGTCCCCAAAGTTATCCAAAAAATTTTTCTTATCTTCTTCCTCAATATTTAACTTAATCGATATAGAATCATCATCCTGGTCAATAACTTCAAAATCTTTGGCAGAAAAAACCGTAAAGCAAAAGATTGGTGTATCTTCTGCTCCACCATAATTTTCCTGAACAATGCCTTGTTTAGCTGTTGCTATTACTTGCTCGGTTTCAGGATCAATAATTTTTATATTAGTCACTCGAAATACATGAGCACCTTCATATTTATCACCCTGTCCTCGTTGTTTAGATTCAATCTCTTGTTTGATAAAGATACTAAGAGGATTCATAAACAATTCCCCATTTAACAGATCATCTACATATTCAGATTTAGTAAATTTCACAAAAAACTTAGCATTCTTAAAAGGTTCTATCTCACTCAATCTCTTCATAACGTCACTCCCCAATTAATTAAATCAACGCCCTCAGCCTTCTCTATAAGAGATTTGTAACACTTGAGAATCTCTATACTTCTCAATAAAACAATTTAATGCAATCCCCGTTTTAATACCTCTTCGTATGTGCCTTCTTTCTCCTTCATTCTCAGAATAAATCCAATCGTATGAATCCTCATTCTTTGACAATTCATCATTAAATAGTTGTTTATTTTTTATAAGGTATTCTTCAAAAAGTTCCCTCTCAATTTCACTATTGTAAGTAACAACTACTTTATAGAATCTGTTTCTTGCCCAAATCGCTTCATGGTCATCATCCGCTAAAAATTCATGAAGGATATGATTTAGACCATCTTTTATAAAATATTTATAAGAGTATGTCTCCTCATCGTTGAACCCCTCAAAAGAAATAAATCCCCACTCAGGTATAGTTGTTACATACCTCCCACTATCCAAGACAGCATACTGTTGACCAAACATCTTTGTCCCGAAACATTTTATATCAACTATTCCATATGACGTACTGTGATTTGTCATCACATAGGAATAAAACTCAGGATGAGTGCTATCTTCGTCGTTTTCCAAGGTAACTGTATATTCGGGATTGAAGATGTTATAAAAAAATCCTTCTTCTCTTTTCCACTCTCGCTTGATGCGTAATTTGTTTTTGATCCGTTCTAGAGGTGGTCTATTTATTAAGAATCTCTTTTTCCATAAATACTCTACATGATTAATATCAGCACTTTTATTGATATCAGTGTTAGAATCGCCTACACGCGTGTATATGTAATTAGCACGAACAATACGCCCTTGATCAGAGTAATCTTCAGTTAAGTAAAATGGCGTGTCTGTACTATTTTTTGCGATCAAAACGTCGATCTGTATATCTTGCAAGAACAACGTTTTTAACTCGACAGATGGTCTAATACCTCCACTGAACTTTTTAGTCTTTAGAAAGTCGATCAAATTTTGCTGTGTTTTTCGATTCTCTTGTTCTTCCACTCCCTTTATTTCATAATTGTCGCTCACCCCAAAGATTATATATGCATCTCTATCAGCTCGGTTATTGGCCATACATATGATATCGTGCAACAAGTTCGCTTTATTGAAATGATGCTTTTCTTTAAAATCCCAATAATCGCCTTCTCTTCGAAGAAATGAGAATTTCAATCTCGTAAGTAAGAGAAAAGCTCTCCATATATATCTCCCTTCCTATGGCATCCAGTCCAATGGCAGCAATTTCAATCTATCTAAACTAAACCTATTACGGGGCATTAATCTGGCAAATAAAAGCTTTGAGCTAAACTTTTATCAGGTGTCCAGCGGCTACTTATATTCTTCCTCTTACATATCAAATATGCCCCGTAGTCTAAAAGCATTCTTGTTTTATATAGATTTTCGGGACTGACCTTTTCTTTTAGTTTCTCGTTGTCTCTCCATCCCATAAAATATATTTTTTCAGATTCTTCTATATCTCTCCTATAATATGCAATGTCTGATGGCTCAGGTTTATTTTTATCATCGGCATGCTTCGGAATCCTATTATTGAACTCCGAAAAGAAATAAAATGTTTTGAAAGGATTATCGGGGTCATATTGTAATCCAAGAATCTTGCGTAACTGAGTATATTTATCTCCTAAATTGGTGTCGATGACAAACCCTTTGTCCACACTTACCTCAAAGTAAAAGTTATGAGCTTTCACCCCAAACATCAGTTTAAAGGGGGTTTCATCAGCAAAAAAAAATATATCGAAACTGACACTGTTATATGTAAAACCAAACTTATATCTCTTGATACCCTTTGTCCTCATATCAGCATATAGTTCTCTTAGTCCAGTTAGCTTCAGAGTCATCACCTCTTCCATGAAATCAAATACAAGTGAATTAGAAATGATAATATGTAAAAAGCTCCATTCAGCTTAGAACTGGAGCTGCTCATCGGTTCTTATTCATCTCTTAATCAACCTTATAGTAGGCTCAGGTTCATTATAGTTTAAAGTACCTTTGTCAAGATTGCAAAGCATCTCAATGTACTCCTGCGGTACAGAAATCTCTTGAATTAACTGCATTTCATTTTTTATTTTGTTGTCTAATAACAATAGGATACTCTTTCTCAACACCACAGGCTCTTGTAAGGGGAAAACATCATCAAGTGGCTCTTTTGTTCTCATCTTTTTCATAGACATTTGCTTTACAAGAGATGTGTACTTGCTTTCGTCAATCAGGTTCAAGTCTAAACATCTGTACAGCATGGCGGCAATTGAAACATTCCAGTATTTCTTCAACTCTACAAAGTGTAGTAAAGACATTGAAGTAACTGTCTTTGCAAACGCTTCTGCTGGCAAGAGAAATGCTGAAGCAAAACGATTTGCCTGGTTCTCCATTTCTTTAAACTCCACTCGGCTGAGCACATCTTGATTATCGATTTCCTTATGCATCAGAATGTGTCCTAATTCGTGAGCACCATCGAATTGCCTTCTGAATGCCGACTGCTTATCATTCCCAAGAAAAATATATGGTCTTCCTTTTCGATGCTGGCAAAAAGCATCAACCTTTTCACTATCCGTATCCACTGAGAACACCATTATTCCGTTTCTCTCCAGTAAATGGACTATATTAGTAATCGGCTTATCACCAATTTCCCAATGGTTACGGACTTCTTGGGCTAACTGTTCAATCGTGTTATTATCCCATTTTGAACTTTGATACTGAGACATATCAGGCAAATTCAACTCAGGAAACTCAATATACTCCGATACATATTCATAAATATATCCAGCTAACAAAGTCTTGTTATACTGGATTTCTTTACTTTTCTTTGTTGCGGTAGCATTGGCCCGAAAGAATGTATTGCCAACGTACTGCTCATTGAATTCCCTATAAAAAAAGCTCTTTGGAAAATGAAGCGTATTAATTAATAACATAACCGTTTCGGGTCTTGGTGCATGTTCGCCCAGCTCAAATTGAGATATCGCTTGTTTCGAAACACTAATTCTCTCAGCCAGATCGCTGATGGTTAACCCCCTTACCAAGCGTGCCTCCCGTAATCTTTTCGGGTTAAACTGCGGCTCCTGTTTAACATTCATCTCAAAAACTCCTAATCTACGTTAGTCTCTCTATGTTGTTGTGTTCTTTATTTTGATTAGAATATCGCTTTCTTCTCTTTGTGGTTTAAGACGAGGCTCGATATCAGAAGCTTTGTAGTTGTTTAATGGTACAATATCTTTTGTATTAAGGATAATGGACTCTGTTATATCCTCCTTATAAATCCAATCTTCTTGATCAGGTCTTAATGCACCTTCATAAATCACATCACTATCCCTGTCGTAACTCACGATGATTCCAAATGGCTGGTTTTCGAAACCAAGTGTTAATGATTGTTGGTAAACCGTATCTCCCAGTAACTCTTCCTTGGGTGCCCCCATTTCGAGGAGTCGATCAAAATTTGATGACGCGAAATCTCCACGATATCCGCTCTGATTATATATGTACTTGCTTTTCGGTAGTTTAGATACCAAGATAAATATGTTTCTTAACGTATCATGGAGTACGATGTATGGGTGAAATCCAGCCTTCTTCTTGAAAACTTTCATTTGCGTATGTGGATTGCTCAGAATCATCTTCTCTACATGCGTATTAACTGCATCATACTGAAGCCGTGGAGCATACGTATTCGTGGTGAATTCTGGAATTAACGATATTAAAGTCTCATACTCTTTTTTGCCCTCTTGAATGCCTCTTACAATCAGGCTTCTTTGTTCGTCCAAGAGCATGCACTTTTCAACATACGCGTTCATCGACAACCCTCCGCTCTCCTATTGCTATTATCATTATTTACCTTTTATCTTGTTTTGTCAAGTATAGGAGAAATTTGTTACAAAAAAATAAAGTTATCGGGACATTTTCTCGAAAAAGTCCAATACACACATCATTCTGAAGAACAAAAAATCAAGTAAATGTCAGGAAATGATCCTGGATTTGCTCGATTCAGATACTATTATTGTTCAGTACGTGTTTATTTGCTGGTAAAGGACTTTTCAACAACTCTCAGTTACAATAAACAATAGAAGGAGAGAATTTTATGAAAAAGATAACCCTTGAAAACTATTACTCTGCTGATGAAACCACTCAATTTTTCAGGAAATTGGACACCGTAACGGGAAAGTTTGAACCAATCACAGAGAAACACTATATAGAATCTATACAGGACATATACCTTAATGAAAAAGTTCCAGAAAGAATTAAATCATTATTTGAACCAGCATTAGCATTGTATGCCTATGGATATTTGTACTGGGCCTTTTTCACATTAGCAAATGAACAAGCGATTAAAGCCTTTGAAGCAGCTATATCGTATAAACATGAAGAAGTAATAGGTACAAATGTGGATTCCAGTGGAAGAGATGTTGGATTGTCTAAAAAAATTAATAACTTAGTTAAACGGCGAGTGATAGATCGAAATAGAAAAGATTACTACCATACTTTACGAATTAGAAATATGTCTTTCCACCCTAACGAACAATATATATTTGGACACAACAATGAAGCGTTGAGAAATATTGCAAATGCAATAAATGAGCTATTTGCTTAACAATAAGCCAGGGATATTGAATCCCTGGTTTTTTATATATATCGGTACCGTGCCGACAGAAATCTTCTTAACGTTCCCTATCCCCTCATACCAAATCCCTGTTACTTTGTAATCCACAAAAAATTACCGTCCCAAAAATTACCCTTTCCCAACATGCCTCAATCCCTTGCCCCACAATGCCTCTCCAGCAATTCTGGGATAAAAATTCCTGTCTCTGTCATGTCAGGTTTCAAGGCCGAAAAACTGGAAAAGGACTGGTTCAATTGCGAAGGAAACGAGATAAAAATTCGTGTCCAAAAGGGCAGGTTAAATGACAGGGAAAAGCTGGGATAAGGTTCTCTAAAACCAGGGTTGGGGAAAAGCTTGAGAAAGGCTTCCTTACATCTCCAAAACGCTTGAAGAGCCTGGGTTCCTGTTTGATTTAAATATTCGTGATTCATTAGAGAAATCCCTGCTTATGCTCGATGAGGCGGATGAAAAAGACTGGAGAAAGGCTTGGGGAATAGCCCGTGCATTTTCCAGTCTTTAATCTTGTTGGAAAGCTAACTTTTATTTCTGGACACTTATTTAGGGTAGTGGACAGGAATTATTGTTGTTTGAAAAGGTAGCAGAGGAATTTTTTTGGAAGGAAACATTTGGTATGATAATGACAAAAAGCTAATTATGAAAAGGTGGGGCAATCAAATGGAACTTCCTTTTGAATCTCTAAAGTATAAGTATGGGCTTACAGGGGCAAGGGAGAAATTCGAAGCAATTTGTGTTGAGTTAATTCAAATTATACATGAGGATGACTCCCATACGGTAGAAAGTGCTGGAGGGGATGGTGGCATCGATATATTTGTAGGGGATTATGAAGGTGATTTAGATGTATACCAATGCAAGTATTTCATTGATAAAATTGATTCAACCCAGAAAAATCAAATTATCGCCTCCTTTAACAAGGTCGTTTCAGAAAAAGGCGATAGCATTATGAAATGGCACTTATGTGTTGCCAAAGACTTCAATAAAAAAGAGCATGAATGGTGGGCCAAATGGAAAAAAGATATGGAAGAAAATCATAATTTTAAAATTAAATTGTGGGATGCAAGCCAGCTGACAACGAAGTTGAAAAAAAACGGATTGTTTGATCGCTACTTTTCAGATTATAAGACAAAGAAAGAAGAACTAAGCAACGATTTTCGTTACGCAATTACGACCTTGAGTGAGAGTTCCGTTTATTACGATTTTGATTTTCTTGAGCATTTAGATGAAATAAGGAACAAGTGGCAAGCAGATGGGTTTATTATAAATCGAAAATCCCCAATATTTTCTTATATGAACGAATTTAAGATGATTGTTGCCATTAATAGTGGGATGTTAATGAATAATGAGGAAGCGAGAGATAAAGTTACTGAACTAATCAAATTGATTATAGATGAATACAAAAAACTTATTAAAGATTAGAAAAGTACCTGAAGGCTGAAAAAATGCCTAAAACATCAAGTACATTGAAGATGCAAATATATTAGAGGTGATAATATGGCTGTTAATAACGTAGTAGTCAAATGTGATGTGTGTGAAACTAAAGTTTTGATAAAATTCCAAGTGGGAATAATTAGATCAATATCCTGTATATTATTCTTGTCCCTCCTGCTCCACAAATATATACGGAAATATCTTGATAATTCGCAAGGAAAATAGACTGGATTTTCAATTGCATAATGCTACATGTGAAGGTGGAATGGATGGGGAATATATTTTAGTCCTTTCAGGCGAATTCCCTTCTTTCAAAATGCTTCCATTTACAAAGGAAACCCTTATGATAACCAGTTTTTCTCCGTTCATTCGATACTCGCCTCATAGCGGTCAAGCAAAACACGCTTATGATGTTTTGGTCCACTTATTACCTTCCTTTATCGACGATGAGTGGAAAAAGATTGAAAGAATTGCCAACCTATATTTTAATGATAAAGAAACCTATTTAGAAAGTGAAATTGAAAAGCTAAGAAAAAGCCCAAGAATTGATATGAGTCCCTATGAAAAAGATTCAAGCGTTAGCAAACTGGTTACTACAATCTTTAGATCGATGTCTTCAAACAATCCTTTACAAAACATCACTATCACTGACTTAGATCAGCGATTATCAGTCATTAAACAAACCAATTTGAATTCATATGAAGAACTTATTCAAGTTTTTTCTATAGAAGATTTGTTATATATACAAAAAGAATTGTTTTCAGTTTTTAATGAATTCACTAACCATTATCAATATTTATCCCCTGTAGTGTATTTGGAAGGAATGGGGAGACACCTTTCAGAATTAGAAAATCACGAAGGTTTAAACACTGTATCCTTTGATCGCTTAGATCGGTTGTATCAAAATATGTACGAAACCTTATTGGGTAATTCCACCATTTCCATCATGTTGGATAACTTAATAGTAAGAGGGTCAATCAATAGTATGAACCCTTCTATAATTCGGGGAAGGAATGCAGCAGGAAATTTACAAGATTATATATCTTTAACCAAGGGGGTCAAAAGCTAAATTACTTATCAGATAACGACAATGTCATTTCCCATGTTTTTGCTGGTCCACTTAGCAATGATTTAAGAAATCCGATTGGTCATAATAGTTATTCGTATGATCCAAATACTCAATTAATCACTTTCCGTTCAAACCGTAATAGTCAGCCTACAAGAAGAATGTATTTAATTGAATTTGCCGATAAGTGTTTTCAAGCAATGAAAATTAACCTTATGCTCTGGGATCTTACAGTTCTCATCAAAAAACTTATTAAAGAGGAACGATAAATTAAAGCCACGAAAAAAACCGTCCTTCCTTTGTGAGGACGGTTTTCTTATTATCAAGTAACAGTATCTAATACGAATACACTTTTATAGAACAACTTCAGTGGTCGCCCATATTTATTACTGGAATCAACTTTATAGAACTAAGTTCGGCTCTAATGTTAGCATCTAATGACGGGCACGCGATGCATAATAGAGTCTTTGCCCTACTCAATGCAACATACAAAATACGAGTGTCATCTTCCTCTGAATCAATATCGGGACTAATCAGCTTCTCAACGTCTTCAATACTCGAAAGATACAATAAGACAGATTCAAATTCCATCCCTTTTGCCTTATGGATTGTTCGGATCTCTGACAACTTCTCTTCTGGCAAGATAAGATTATCCAAAAGCAACTTTATAGAAGTTGAGTCAGCGAACTCTTTGATTCTCCCTCTCGAAATCTTCTTAAGCAAATAATTCTTTTGTTTTAGAGAATCATACAGCGTCTCATACAAATCACATAAAGAATTATCAAAAAAGTTCTCTTTCCAACTTCCTATTTGCTCAATCAAATCTACAGCCAAACTCCTTTTAAACATAAGACTAATATACTGTTTATCCTGAAAGGGGGGTTTTAAAAGCCCTCCATTTTCGGTCTTTAATGCCTTTATAATCTCCTTAACTGCTAACTCTTGTCTACCATCTCTGACTAATTTACACGCACTCAATATTCTCTTGATAAATTTCTCCCTATCGGAATCTACTTCGTCGAATGCTGACCAGATATCCATTGATTCAGCGTTTCGCAACTGTCTTACTGTATCGTTATTTCGAGCCAAAATACAGTAATCATTGACGAGTCCAAGTCTACTCCGAAGTTCATGAAATGTGATTATGTGATCGTATGTATTATTGTTGTATTCGTAAAAATGAACTTCTGTTTCTGCGGCTCCTGCTATAGGTTTTTGTCTCAATTCATCGCCACTTCTAATATGATTCAGGAATTCAATGATTTTACTGCCACATCTTCTGTTCTTTTCGATTGAATACGTAATATGATTCGGAAGAGAAAATGAAATAAATTCTTGGTGTGAAGCACCTTGGAACTTGTAAATAGACTGAGCTGGATCTCCAATCACTCCAATAACAGTTCCCGTAACACTCATTTTTTTAATAATTTCTGTTTGAATTGGACTTGTATCCTGGAACTCATCTAAAAATATATAAGGATACTTTGAACTCAAGTGATCAAGCAGCATAGGATATTCTTCCAGAAGCTTGTACGCAAAGTAAAGCACGTCTTCGTGATGGATTATTCCCTCTTTCCAAAACAGTTGTTTATACAGGATTAGATCATCGATTCGAATGCTATATCGCCCGACTTTGCTTAAATATGGCTTTCTTGGTTTCAGACAGATGCCGTCCTCTTCAATCTTCCAATCCAACTTCTCTAAGCACTCTTTAATTTTCTGCTTATCCTTTATATAGCTGTTCCCTGCCGCTTGCTGCCATGAATATATTTTGCCACTTGTAGCTATGTTCTCATCATGACCATCTAATCTTTCAACATTAACTAATACATTATTATCTTCATCTTTCAATAGATGCACATAGGGCTTTACAATATTGGCATACAGGAAGCTGTGGATTGTGGATACTTCTACTTTACTCTGGTCGCTGCCTAAACGCTTCTGAATTTCTTCTCCAGCCACAGTTGTATATGTAATGCAAGCAATCTTCGAAGTAGACGTAAGATTATTCGCATTTTTGAGAACATTCTGAATATGCGTAATGAGCCAATGTGTTTTTCCAGCCCCTGGTCCAGCAATAACTTTAAAGTGGTTTTTTAGTTCTGGGATCTCTTCATCAGACGCAATAACCTTGATTTTATTCATTTGCCTCCTCCAATATTTCTTTATGACACGCCCACTGAAGTGCTTCTTTGATGTGTTGTGGTACATTAATTTCAGCATTTTTATTCTCTTGTAATCCGCTTACCAATTCGAATGCCAATTCACCTTTTCTACCTTCAGCATATATCAAAAAACTTGAGGCAAATTTAGCGCGGTCTTTATCTTCACTCTCCCATAAACTATTTACCAGTGCTTCGATCTCTGTAACTTCAACATCATCCGTAAATAAAAGCGGATTGCCTTTGTTCTCCCATGCTAAATCGTATTCAAATGTTCTTCCTTTCTCTGGTTTAAAGAATACCCGAACGTTAGCACTATCTTTCGTTTGTTCTCTAAGGTTCTGTACTGCACCTGATATGCTTTTATAACTCAAAAACTTCTGGTTCCCTATCCAACTCGAAAGGCCAACATTTTTTCCAACTCCTCCGCTCTCCTTGTTTCCTATCTCTGGTTATTCTTGATGGATCGGAATCAATAATACAACTAACCCTCTTGTACAGAGCAAATTCCTTTTTATCAGACTCATTGCCTGCGCCATACAATTTAATAAAATGTTTAAAAGTTAATGCATCTACTCTAACAAGAGCTACATGATGATAGTCCATATCACAGTTTACTCTCTGAGCTAATATTGGAAGCATGACCAACTCAGCCATACCTTCAACTAAAACTACCGACTTAGCAAATAGCATAGCAGATTTAGTTGCATCCAAAAATCTTTCGACGTACTTCCTCGACTCTTGGTCTTCTTTGTTATCCGAAAAAACTCTATTCGGATACTTAGCATATATGTTTCTTCCATCTTCCCTCTCCAAACAAATGATTGGTTTTAAACCTACCGCAGAGGTGATTTGGGTAGAGTGTGTGGTGATGAAAATTTGCCTGCTAAAGCTTTGACTGTCAATCTCATCTTTCAAAAATTTCAAAAAGTTATACTGAAGTGCTGGATGAAGATGAGCCTCTGGCTCTTCAATCAGCAATATAGGAAATGTCTTTGCATTTTCTCCGTAATCAGAAGAAGTTATCATTTTGAATTTTGATAATATTAAAGATATATAGATTAAATTATTGTAACCCATACCATTATTAATGATGGGGATTTCTATTCCTGTTTGGTCTCTAACAATAAGCCGCAAGGTAGACAGTACATCGCTCTCTTGTAACTCTCCATCTAAAGCAGGATGACCACCTACAGAAGCTCCCGTCTTCCGTGCAAAATCTAAAAATTCTTCTTGATTCACCCGTCCGACTACATCATCTACTAATGTGCGAGCAAGCGCTTCGAATTTAGGTCCTTCCGAAACCTGATCGTGATCATTAACTTCATCTTGTTTTTTGTCATGTTTGGCTTTATCTTTGAAATGCATAAGCAGCTGTTTCAGTAAAGAATTTTTTCCAGTAAACATGTTGCTCTCTACATCCCTAAGGGCATCTAATGTCTCACAATGGATTTTATCCAAGTATTCGGATTCAGCACGGTTCTTGTTTATCATGCTCCCACCATAAATTCTGGCTACGTATCGTTTAAGATTTCTTTCTAATAAAAACCAGCGTTCTTTCTCTGTCTGCAATCCCGCATATTCTTCAGTGTATTTTTGGTGATCTTGCTCAGGTAGAAAATACTTGAATGTCAACTCGGCTTCCCATGGCTTTTCGAGCTTAGTCAACCAGCTTGCTACAATAGCCTTATCGTCTAAGGTATCTGTTTCAGAGGAACATAACGTTGCGGTTATTGTTATTTCGGGTGGTATCGATATATCGAGGCTTTTATTGAAATCATTTATAGTAGGAGTTCTTGTACTATTTCTTTTAAAGATGAGTTCTAAGGCTTTGATTACTGTAGTTTTTCCTGCATTGTTACTACCAATTAATACGTTAAGTCCTTCATTGAACTCAATAGTAGAATCGCGAAAACATCTGAAATTTTCTATTCTTAATTTGGATATGTACAATTAAATCCCCCTATCCCTGATTTCTTCATTTATCTCAAAAAAATTTATCGGAGTTTAAAAACTGCAAAATAAACGCGATAACCACGAGACTCATAGTCAAGTAAAACTCAAGTTGATATATTCGATATGTAATTTCCTTATTATTTATATATTCATCGAAATCGATATCAATGTATCCGCAATTCACGTGAAATTGAATACCATTGTGAATTTGCACACATCGGTGTGCTTGAAAGTTTATTTTAAGAGTTGGGAATTTCGAACCACTACGTTGAATTGTATAATTTCCCCAGTTAAGCATACTGGTCATGAATGCTTTGATTTGCTCTAATGTCCATTGCTTTTAATGATAACCATCTTCCTTTGGACGATTTCACTACTTTTATATAATGAACCTTCTTAGTCTGTTTAGTTTATCTCTGCAAAATGAACTGTGAGGATGATAACCATTCTACAATGCCCCTTCTCATGGACTCGGTTGCCGTAGGTACCGCTGTCTTGTTTTCAATTAAATATAATTTTTCTTTTTCGTTTAATGGTCTATTATCTTTTTTAAAATCTTCCCAATTTGCATCAGCATCTTCCTCAAGATCATAAATCATATTTAACATGTACCTTGCATATTCACTTTCTGCATATGCCTTAGCAAGCTCTTTTGCACTTATTATGTACAGGTAATTTACAACAGTAGGATGTGTATGAATAATATCTCTCACTAACATTTTGTCCTTACCATTTAGTTCTATGTCTAACTCAAATATAGGAGATAAGTTAAAACTAAGAGGTAACTTTTTTCTATCTTTGGTCGTTTCGTAGCTACCAACGTATGTACATCTTTCAAGAGAGTTAATTAATTTCTCAACAATATTGCTACAGCACACCTTATATTTTTGTCCCGATCCACATGGGCAAAAATCATTCCCACCAATTCCGTTAAATAATATATACTTCCCTTCATCATTAAATCCATACTGAAGCACATATTCATATGTATTCTTTTCAAAAGATTCATCAAACCTCTTTATTGCCTCATACGTAATGTTTTTCATCCTTTTCATAAATTGATTTTCATTCATAGCATATTGCCCCCTTGAGTTAGATTGTATGATGCATCCTAATTAATAACAAATTCGACACGTCGCTTATTGTTTGAGCCAAAGTTAGTCCCGATATCGTTCACTCCTGTATAAACGATAAGATATTATAAATGGGGCTGGATTTAGGCACTTTTCACACGCTCCATTGCTCTAACAATAACCCTGCAATTACATCTGGATCATGCTTGAATATTTATGTTGGGGCCTCTTACGTCTTGAGTAATAGTTCTACTTTCTAATTTTAGTGTTGAGTGAGCTACTCTTCACTAATTATCACAGATAATATATTAACCGCTTTTTCAAGAATAATCTTATCACGTAAAATCATAAATTTAGTTGAATAATCATTACAATTTGACGCCGAGCAATCCATCACCTTTAACGCTTTTTCGAACGCCATCCATTCAACCGTCATACCAAGTTGCGACTCGCTATCGGTAAGCATCATCGTATTACCGTAACTTTTGTGTGCTTTCGCAATGAAACAATAGGAATACTGCATGAAATTATTTTTGTTCTTATGCTCCTCGATACACCCTAATTCATGGATGATCTCGGCTACATAACCTGTCTCTTCTTTAATTTCACGTAAAAAAGCATCCCTAATATTTTCGCCCACATTTATCCCCCCACCAGGCAACTTATAAAGGTTAATTTTTGACATATACATCATAGCAACATTAAGTATGTCATCAACTAAAACACCTCTTGAACCATAACGTGATACGGTATCCATATATTCAGGAGCACCACCAAGAATATCACTATCGGTTATCCTTCTTATCAATTGCATGACTGAACTCCCCCTTCCCACTCGCCATTTGCTCCATAAATCGAATGGATCTGAACGAGTCATTTCTAATCCCTACTATATGTCCTGAAAATAAAGTCGTATCGCGGCATCCATTCCAGTCCGATCAAGCCCTGTCCAGACTGGTTTTTCTCGTCCTTCCCCTTCAATTGTCCGACAACTTGAGTAAATTAAAGTCGTATCGGGAAAACAGGGGGGAAGACAGGGATTGAGGCTTAGGAGGAGCTTGGGAAATGCAATTTAAAGTCGTATCAAAACGGGTAACAAAGCCTGTGTAAAGGCACGGGAATCGCCTGAGGGAAGGCAAAACGTGGTCTTCAGATGAGTAAACTATCTAATCTGCAGGAAAAAAGCGAGAAAAAGTCGAGCAAGAATTAGGAAAACCTTATTTCTCACTCGACTCAACAGTAATGTTAGTTGTCTGCATAACTCTACAAGTCTAATTATAGGTTAATTATGCAACAGAATATTTTTCAAGTGAAAAATGAGATACACAATTATTATTTTTTTATTACAAACGATGGATGGATCAATGAAGCATACCTTCTGATTTTATGCTAATCTTTCTGCTGATTTCTGTCCTTTAGTCCATTCCAAAAGCCTGTTCCAAGTCTCATCTCCATCATTTCTTCTACGACTAATGCTTGTCATGTAAGACACCTCTTTTAATCTGTTCCCCTTCAATTAATCTTTCCCAAATGGATTCTTTGTAGTTTTACTCGCTGTATCGACTAATTAATATCCCACATTATTCACTCAGCGTCTTTGCGATGCTGAACATATTCCAAGTGCTTCATTTTTATGTCCTCTGACACTTCGGTTTGAGGACGTAGAATTTCATAAATCTCTATCGTTATTTCAGTATTCAAAACATCTGGCAGTATATGAAATAATCCCTGTAATTGACTTGTAAGGTCTTTATGTTTCGTAATAATGATGCCTTTTGATTTTACTTTGATCATATCGAGATTTGAATCGTTATTAAACACAAGAATAGAGTGGAAAGGAATACCTTTATATCTTTCTCCTAAAAACCTTCGAATGGCGCGAATATGTCCCGTATTCTGCATGATCGGATTGTAAAATTCATTCCGTTCATCAATAAATGCCCGATTCCATATACGCTCATCTTCATTTCCAACAATTACTCCCCGATAGTTTTTAGACTCGATTACATAGATACCTGTACTATGAATGGCGATTAAGTCCACTTCAGTATAATGTTCATCGCCCGTTGGTACATAGAGAGATGAAAGATGTTTAACGTCGGGATGGCTTTTTTGAACAGCCTCAAGCACAATCGCTTCACCCTGTTGCCCCTTATCCAATATTACTACTGGAGCTGGAACGTGTTTGTTTTTCTGCTGGTCGTTCGATTCCCCTACCTTTTCTAAATTTCTTTTCAGGCTTTCCTGCTCTTCCAAGGTAAGTGGCCGATTATGGGGAGATGAGTTTGAGAAAATACTCATCAAAACCCCAATTAAAACAAGTATTCCGAGCAAAATCCATAAGATAAGTCCAAGATGATCAAAAATCCACATCACAATGGTTGCGTTTCTTGTTAGTAAATACACCGTATCAATCACACCTCGTAAACTTAGTATAGGATTTCACATAATGCCAATAAATAACTTCTTCTTTCACAAAAGATCTTTTCTGCACTTCTTGAATCAGCTCAATGGACTATCAAGTGTTTATTCACTTGTTTATTCACTCTGAATATCGGAAATCGTAGAACATTTCAGCGTATGTTCGAACGAAAGCATTTCTATCTTAAGAAGCATCATCTGCCTGCATAAAAATCCTACCTGCTTACTTAGGAAGGTTTGTTTGAGTTCCTGGGAGAGGACCTTGCTTATAATTCACCCGAAATGCAACGGAATACAAAAACCTATTTTTATTATTATTTCGACAAATGGTAATATTGTCCTGCACCTTTGGGTATAAAGAACTTAAAATATTCCGAAAAGGTATGTTTTCACCATAAACGTCCCCTCATTACTTTACTCTTGCGATAAGCTTTTCCAGTGGGACAAGATAGTTGGGCGGCTGTTTAAACAACGCCTTTCTTGCCTCACATCTATATACATACTTATCAAGATTCTTCCATGATTCTCCCTTAGCTTATATCCTTCTCGCTTTAAAGCGCGAAACCTAAAACACTATAGAACCATTAATTTCCCCAAGGCCCCCCTGCCTTTTCTTATAATGATTACATAAAACAATCTAATCTCAATTAGAACGAATAGGGGCGAACTACCATGGGGAAAAATCACGATCTTCTAACAATTGACGAGGCAAGAGAAATTCTGCGGATTGGCAGAAATGCCATGTACAATTTGATTAAGGAAGGCATACCGCACATTAAAATCGGCAAACAGATTCGTATTCCGAGAGAATCACTTTATACCTGGATCAAGGAACAAACCATTGCATCATAAGAAAAACTCCTGTGTGGTCTTTAAACCACACAGGAGTTTTTTGCGTTCAGAGCTTTGCTCATTGCCATGGCTGTTTTCTCATGTACAATATCAAATCGGTGAGTGTAGATCTTATTGGTGGTTGATAGATCCGAGTGTCCAAGAATTTCAGAGATCGCTTTTAAATCAACACCTTCTGCATATAGAATGGAGGCGAAAGAATGTCTTAGATCATGCAGCCTAATTTTCGGTAATTTATTGTCTTCAAGAAATTTATTGAATTGTTCCGTCACCGAATTCACACGATATGGCTTACCGTTGTCCCTGGTATACACATAGTCGGAATCCTCATACTCATTCTTTAATATGTTTTTAAGGTGTTCTTGCTTAGCCCGATGTCTGAGCAACACCTCCAATAGTTCATCTGTGATATAGAGAGTACGTCTGCTCTCCTTTGTTTTAGGTCCCTTAATAATTACGTTTCTCCCCGCAGAGGTTCTGACTTCAACGATGTTTATATTGCGTTGTTCTAAATTAACATATTTCCATTTCAACCTACTGATTTCTTCTCTTCGAAGTCCAAGATAACTCGCCAGATAAACGGGTACTTCGAGTTTAGTTCCTTTTACTTTTTGTAGCAATTCATTTAACTGTTCTTTGGTATAAGACTTTCCTTCGAACCGTTCCTTTTTAGGTAGTTCGACCGCATCAGCAACATTGCGATATACCCATTGTTGTTTCAGCCCAAAATCAAGGGCTTTTCGAATACAAGCATGATGTTTATGAACTGTATTTGGCGACAAGCCTTTTTTGTCCATCAAATAATCATAATAGTTCTGAACATGCATGGGCTGAAGCTTGCTTAATTCCAAGTCATTAAAGTAGGGAGCAATATGCTTGGAAATAATGTTATTTTACCCGTATCTGGTCGTCTCCTCACAGTTGTATTTGACATACCTCTTCATCCAATAGTCCAACAGTTCAACCACACTCATCTTGCTCGATGTCACTAACAGGTTACGTTGCTTATTGTATTTAAACTCTGTGAGAACTTTTTCTGCTTCATCCAGTGTATCGAATACTTTCGTAGGTTTATGTCTCTGTCCGTTAACGATCCCATGGTCGAAAGTAACTTGGTACTTCCCGTTCTTTGTTGTTCTAATGCCTTTCATCATATTGACCCTCCCCCCTTTTTGTACCTAATGAGATATCAATAATCTAATACAAGAAAGTATGTTCGTAAATATCAAACGTGTCGAACCAAGTTTTATATCGTAGAGGAGTCCTTGACCCGAATGTAAGTTAACACAGAATCAGAAGACATATCAATAGCCCCCCGTTAGACAAAATGTCTACTTCGGAGGGCTAATAATCGTTTCTTTATGTTGTTTGTCTAACATTTGTCTACCTTTTCATCAATAAAATGAAGAAAACCCGCTCAATGAGCGGGTTTTATGTATGGAGGCGAGGGGAGTCGAACCCCTGTCCGAAGATAACGACAACACAAGCTTCTACGGGTGTAGTGACAGATTTGATGTCACCCTAGGAACTCCCTGTCACCGGATTCCCTTCAGGTCAGCCTGATTGTCTTCTTCAGCTAGCCCCAGGCGGAGACTAGACAGCGTATCCCACTAAAGTTGAGCCCTCATCCCGGTACATGGGCGATACAGAGCGAGAGCACGCTCACAGGTTATTAAGCTGCGAAAGCGTAGTTGTTTTGTTGTTTGCCGTTTAATTGGCTTTAGCGTTGATGAAGTGGACGCGTCCCCACTACCCGCTACTCATGCCCGAACTATCCCCGTCGAATCCAAAAACGCCCCCTTAAGTTGGAGAAATGCCGGTGCTTTGCACCTTGGCGTTCCTGCCAAAAAGGGCTATCGGATTAAATTAAAGAATATTCAGCCATAGCAGTCGATCTATGCCGCAGACTCTTTCCCTCCAAGAAAGAAGAATGCGCCAACTGTATGCTGATTGTCAAAGATCTTATTGATCTCTCTTACATCACTTAGTATATCACATTTGACATCAAAATGATATATACATTGCAGGTAACACAGCTAAAAGCTGCCATCCGGCAAGTTGCTCCGTTACCTTGCAATCTTCTGCTTCTCGCGCAGTGCACGCTGGATATCGCGTTGTGCATCTTTCTTGGCGGCATCGGCACGCTTGTCATACTGACGCTTACCTTTACCGAGGCCCAGCAATAACTTCGCATAACCGTTGCGGATGTAGATCTTCAGCGGTACAATCGCGTAGCCATCCTGCTTGGACAATCCCAGCAGCTTGCGGATCTGCTCCTTATGCAGCAGCAGCTTCCGTGTACGCGTAGGGTCCAATGGATTGTTACGGTTCCCCTGCTCGAACGGGCTGATATGCATGTTATGGATATGAATCTCGCCATTCCGAATGGTGGCGAATGCATCGCCAATATTGACACGACCATTCCGTATGGACTTGATCTCCGTTCCGGTCAGCACCATCCCGGCTTCATAGGTATCCTCGATGAAGTAATCATGGGAAGCTTTTTTGTTCTGGGCCAGAACCTTCCCGTCACTTTTCTTACCCATGGTCTCACCCCTTGTCGTCAACAATGTTTATGAAAAAAGGACTTCCGGCAGACCGCCAATATGCAATCTCACCAGAAGTCCATTGTATCAAACGTCTGCCTCCAAAAGCAAGGCGGGGCAAGCTTCTCCAGCAATAGATGGGAAGTGGAACCTTACTTTTTCTTCTTGCGGACAAAAGCGGCTGTACTGTTCCCGCCCTTGTTCTTCCGCTTGCGGCCACCGCCGCCTCCAGCAGAGCCATTGCCGCCGGAGTTACCTCCACCACTGACACCGCCCGGTGTTGCTCCGGCTCCGATGAAGATGCCGCTGCCCGACGTCTTCTTGCGCCGGTTCTTGCCACCGGCGCCGCCTGAGCTGCGGGCATTGCGGTCAAAGCCGAGGGCGCCGCCGCCCGCGGAGGTGTAACCGCCTTTGCCAGAGCCAAAGGCGAAGTTCGACGCCTGCGACTGTTGCTCGCCCGTCTCGGCAGCAGCTTCACCGCCGCCGCGCTTGCTGCGCCCGGCGGATGCGCCATCGCCGCGGCCACCCTGGCCGCCGGCACTGTCATTGCGGCGCCCGCCTGGCGCGCCGCCTTCACCCGGGCCGCGCTTACCACCGCGGCCCTTACCCCCGCGGGCTGCGCCATCGCGGGCACCAAACCCGCGGCCGCCGTTGCCGCCGCGGTCGCCTTCGCCGCGCCCTTGACGGCGCGGCTTCATATCCACCATCTCAAAATCGATGGTGTGGTCGTCCATGTTCACCTTCGCCACACGAACCTTCACATCATCACCGATACGGTATACCTTCGAGGTCCGCTCCCCGATGAGCGCCATATGGCCCTCATCAAAATGATAATAATCGTCAGTCATCGCGCTGAGACGAATCAAGCCTTCAACCGTATTCTCCAGCTCAATGAACATGCCGAAGCTGGTCACGCTGCTGATAATGCCTTCGAATTCCTCGCCGACCTTATCCAGCATGAACTCCGCTTTCTTGAGAGCTTCCGTATCCCGCTCGGCATCCACGGCCACACGTTCCCGTTCCGAGGATTGCTGCGCAATGTCAGCCATCCGGCCGGACAGATGCTCGTGGCGCTTCTCATTGAGCGCACCGCCGCTCTCCAGCACTTCCCGGATGACCCGATGAATGACCAGATCGGGATAACGCCGGATCGGAGACGTAAAGTGGGAATAATACTCTGCCGCAAGGCCGAAGTGGCCCGTGCTCTCCGCATCGTATTTCGCCTGCTTCATCGAACGGAGCATCATCGTGCTGAGCACGGTCTGCTCCTTCGTGCCTTGAATATCCTCCAGCAGGTTTTGCAGGGCGCGCGGATGGATCGAGTTGCCCCGTCCCTTCACCTGATGCCCGAAATTGGCCGCGAACGCCATAAAGTTCTGCAGCTTCTCCTGATCCGGGTCCTCATGGATCCGGTAGATGAACGGCACCTTGAGCCAGTGGAAATGCTCAGCCACGGTTTCGTTGGCGGCCAGCATGAATTCTTCAATGATCTGCTCCGCGATGGAGCGTTCTCTTTTGACGATATCCACGGCTTTGCCGTTCTCATCCACGATAACCTTGGATTCCACAAAATCGAAATCCACCGCGCCACGGCGCATCCGGCGATTCCGTAGCTTCAGCGCCAGCTCGCGCATCAAGCGGAAATCCTCGACGAGGTCACTGTAGCGCTCGATCAGCTCGGGATCCTCATCCA
Source organism: Paenibacillus vortex V453 (assembly GCF_000193415.1). Lineage (NCBI taxonomy): Bacteria > Bacillati > Bacillota > Bacilli > Caryophanales > Paenibacillaceae > Paenibacillus > Paenibacillus vortex. The sequence goes on along the minus strand of NZ_ADHJ01000006.1, from coordinate 147,099 downwards.
CCAGAATTTTGCGCACATTATTGTACGTCATCCGTTCCTTCGTGCGAATAACACTGGTGAAGATGTCGTGCTTCACGACCTTCATCTGCTCGTTAAATTCCATTTCGCAGGACATTGTCAGACGGTCCACCTGCGGATTCAAACTGCAAATCCCGTTGGATAGACGGTGTGGAAGCATCGGAATCACCCGATCCACCAGATAGACGCTGCAGCCACGGTTATAGGCTTCCTTATCCAGCTCAGAGCGCTCACGCACGTAATAGCTGACATCGGCAATATGAACGCCCAGACGGAAGTTCCCGTTCGGCAAACGTTCTACATTCACTGCGTCATCGAGATCCTTGGCATCTTCGCCGTCAATCGTCACAATGTTCAGCCCGCGCAGATCGCGGCGGCCCTGCTGTACAATCTCATCTTCCGTAATGGAATCCGGCGCTGCATCCGCCTCGGCCAGCACTTCCTCCGGAAAGCCTTCCGGCAGCTGGTGCTTGCGGATAATGGACAGAATATCGATACCCGGATCATCCTTGTGACCCAGAATCTCCACAACTTCGCCCTCGGCCGCAGCTCTTCCTTCCGGATAGCTGACCAGCTTCACCACAACCTTCACGCCATCAACAGCACCGTTTATGGCATGCTTCGGAATAAAAATATCCCGGTTGATCCGTTTGTCATCCGGCAGCACGAAGCCATAAGCTTCATGGTTCTGGAACACGCCGACCACTTGCGTCACAGCGCGCGTCAAGATACGGACAACTTCGCCTTCCATTTTGCCGCCGTCGTTATGTTTGGAACTAATCTTGATTAAGACGATATCTCCGTTCATGGCACTCTTGAGATCATTGGCATGAATGTACACATCCGGGTGCTCCCGGTCGTCTGGAATCAGAAAAGCAAAGCCCTTCGCATGGGCCTGCAGTCGTCCGCGCAGCAAAGACATCCGTTCCGGCACGCCATAGCGCTGGGTGCTCGTCAGGATGATTTTTCCGGATTGCTCAAGCTCATTCAGCAGCTTCAGAAACTCCCTGAATTCATGGGCGTCCTCAATCGCGAAATGTTGTTCCAATTCCTGATACGTCATCGGTTTGTATGCAGTTTCCCGCATAAAGTCCAGTAAAATTTGTTCAGTTATCATGATTATCACCTCGGGGAACCTGCAATTTCATCGTTCCTCTATCCATTCTTTACCTTCATATACACATACCCTAGTATACACGAAATTAATCTGCGGTATCCTTCGGACCATACGAAAGATATAATTTTCCATTTTTTAGGCAAATAAAAAACCCCCGCTCTTCCAAGAGTGAAAAAGCGAGGGTAACATTCTTGTTATTTCAACATAGCAACAACGATGGCCAAAATCATAAATCCAGCTGCAAGACCTACCGTTGTGCGCTGCAGTACGAGATCCATACCGCGAGCCTTCGTTTTACCAAAAAGATGTTCCGCACCGCCGGAGATGGCACCGGCAAGACCTGCGCTTTTCCCTTTTTGGAGAAGAACGACAGTAATCAACCCGATGGAGAAAATAACAAGCAACACTTCAAAAAATATAACCATGACTTCCACCTCCTACGTATGTAAACATCTGAATTTATTATCTTAACGAGACATTCTAGATTCTACATGAAAAACAGCATTTTCATTGTACCACAGCTTTATCGACTTGACAAGAATAACAGGGATTAACAAGGACCGGAACATTCTGTTCCCTGCTTGACCGGTTTCTTCCCCTATCAGAGCTTCCTAGTGAGATTTAAACGTCTATCATGCTTCAATGCATGTCCCTAAAAAATAATCCGCTTAAAAAACGGCCTGCCTCCTTCTCCTTCAAAGGATAAGGATGACAGACCATCGGTTCCATAGCAGCTGCGCTGCTTTATTTCACCCGGAACGACCCCGTGCTGATCGCGACAAGATCGCCCTTCTCATTCGTAATCTTGCAGTCCGTTGTCACCGAACGGTGGGTCTGGTGCACAATGCTTGCCGTTACGGTTAGCATTCCTGCCCTGGCGGGCATGACAAAATGCACGTTAAGATTGCTAGTTACCGTGGACTCGCCGGGACGCTCCAGCATGACCGCAATGCCCATGGCATTATCCATCAATGAGGAGAGCACGCCTCCATGCACAATCCCCATCATATTCATATGATGAGGCTGTGCATCCAGGGTTACAACAACCGCCTCCGAATTGGCAGACGCAAGCTTGCAGCCGAGATATCCCCAGAAGGTGGGCTCTGCCGCTTTGGTCATGGCCTCCATGTATGCCTCACGGTCGAATTCCGGCTGTCCGGCCTTCGTGTCCGGGTTGGTATTGGTATGATTCATCAGGCCGCCTCCTTTTTTTCTTATGACATTATTACATACGGTCTCCATTCCTGCCGCATACCATTTATGGAGTAATGATGTGAAATTCCGATCGCTCCCATCCCGATCGAGGCTTGCACGGCAAACGGTCTGCGTCCGGGATAATTCCGACCGATTTCTCCATTAAATCCGCCCGTCTCGACAGCATCCAACATGACCCATTCCATGCATCAGCCTGTCGGTCTGCCTTCCTCTTCCTCCTCCAGGAGCTTGCGGCGCAGCACCTTGCCTACCATCGTCTTCGGCAGCGAGTCGCGGAACACATACTGACGCGGCACCTTGTACGCAGCCAGTTGACTGCGGCAAAACTTCTCAAGGCCCGAAGGGTCCGGGGAAGCCCCGTCCTTCAGAACGATATACGCTTTTACCGTTTCTCCGCGATATTCGTCCTTGGTTCCAACGACTACCGCTTCCTTCACGGAAGGGTGCTCATACAGCACCTCCTCGATTTCCCGAGGATAAATATTGAAACCGCTTGCAATAATCATATCCTTCTTGCGGTCGATGATCGTAAAATACCCCTCTTCGTCCATCGTTGCCATATCGCCCGTGAACAGCCAGCCGTTGCGAAGCGTCTCAAAGGTCTCATCGGGCCGATTCCAATAACCCATCATCACCTGCGGCCCTTTCACGATCAGCTCGCCGGGTTCGCCGATCGGCATTTCATCGCCCGTATCCGGGTCGACCACCTTGGCATCGGTATCCGGAACCGGAACGCCGATCGAGCCGATTTTTCGTCTTCCCCAGATCGGATTCACATGGGTCACCGGCGAAGCCTCGGTCAGGCCGTACCCTTCGATCAGCCGGCCCTTCGTCAGCTCCTCGAATTTATCCTGCACCTCAACCGGAAGCCCGGCAGAGCCGCTGACGCAGGCATTGATCGAAGACAGATCATATTCCTTGATCCGCGGATGATTGATCAGGGCAATGTACATGGTCGGCGCGCCCGGGAAGAGTGTCGGCTTCATTTTTTTAATGAGGTCCAGGATCATGGTCACTTCAAATTTTGGCACCAGAATCAGCAAGCCTGCCCGGTAGATCGCTTGATTCAGCAGCACCGTCAGCCCGAACACGTGAAAACAGGGGAGTGCCGCCAGATACCGCTCTTTCCCGTCCTCGACCTGGAAGCACCAGTTCGCCGACTGTACGGTATTGGCGATCAGATTCATATGCGTCAGCATCACGCCTTTCGGGACACCGGTCGTGCCGCCGGTGTACTGCAGCAGGGCCAAATCCTTCTCGGCGTTCACGGATTCGCAGATCGGTTCATTCGAAGAGGCGGCTAGCAGCTTTTTGAAGGCATGAACACGGTCGCTGTAATGAACAACAGGAAGAGGGCCATCCTTCTTGGCCTTGATCGGATACAGGAGGTTCTTGGGGAACGGCAGATAGTCCGCCACGGATGTGACGATGAGATGCTGCAGCTCCGTCTCCTCAATCACGTTCTCGACCCGGGACACAAACATATCCATGGTGATGATGATTTTGGTACCGGAATCCTTCATCTGATGCGCGATTTCCCGCTCCATGTAGAGCGGGTTGGTCATCACGGCCACGCCTCCGGCAAGGAGCACGCCATAATACGAAATGACCACCTGCGGGCAGTTGGGCAGCATAATCGCTACCCGGTCACCCTTCTTGATCCCTTTGCTGCGGAGCGCGTTCGCCATACGGTAGGACGACTCCAGCAGACTTTTGTAATTGATCGTTTTGCCCATAAAATACATCGCCGGTCGATCCGGAAACTTTTGCGCCGACGTCACGAGAAATGAAGCCAAATTCTGTTTCGGATAATCAAAAGCGGGGGCTACTTCCGGTGGATAAAACGGCAGCCAAGGCTTTGCATCCATACAAAACCAACCCTTTCCTAAGGAATGCTCCTTCTTTCCTACTCCAAGAAAAATCTCTCTCTGTTGAGGTAGCGGTTTATACCGTGTACCGTTCGTTCTTGACTACGCGTGCTGCGATGCTGCGCTTGAGCGCCACCGTATCAACCGGATTGCTGCGTGTCAGTTTCTTGAGCACCGACAGCTGCATGCGCAGCATATCGCCGGTTTCAACCGAGGCAAGCGTCTCTTTTGCGAGTGCTTCCATGCGCTGGAACGCCTCATATGCGTACACCTGCGTCATCTCGATCATGCTGGCTGCTTTTTCCTCCGACGTGCGGGCAATCTGCTTGCGGGTACGGAGCAGTGCACTCTCGAGGGCATAAATATCAATCATCATATCCGCCAGATTGGACAAGGCCTCCTGTTCTTTCTCCAGCTTCGTTCCAAACTTCTGAACCGCCAAACCGCCAGCGAGGAGGAAAATCTTCTTGCTCATGTCCAGGAAATGCGTTTCCTGCTCCAGTGTGCCCTCAAAGGTTTGACCTGGCACCAGTTGCAGCAGCTCGCCTTGGAGGCTCTGCGCTTTCTGCAGAAGCGCGATTTCGCCTTTCATGGCCTTCTTCACAAGTGTGCCCGGAATCAGGAGCCGGTTAATCTCGTTCGTGCCTTCGAAGATGCGGTTGATGCGGGAGTCGCGATAGATGCGTTCCACTTTATATTCTTGTATATACCCGTAGCCCCCGTGAATCTGAACCCCTTCATCTGCCACAAAATCGAGTCCTTCCGAACAGAACACCTTGTTGATCGAGCATTCAATCGCATAATCGGAGATCGCTGCAGCCGAGTGGATTCCCGCATCCTCTCCGTTGTAATCGATGTCCTGCATCGCTTCGTCAAGCAGTCCTGCGGTACGGTACACCATGCTCTCCATCACAAAGGCGGTGATGTTCATCTCGGCCAGCTTTTTGCGCATGAGCGGGAACTGCGAGATTGGCGTATCGAACTGTTTGCGTGTATTAGCATATTTCGCGCTCAGCTCAATGGATTCCTTTGCTGCACCAACGGTTCCGGCTGCCAATTTGTACCGTCCGATGTTCAGGATGTTAAAGGCAATCCGGTGTCCTTTTCCAATCTCGCCCAGCAGATTCTCCTTCGGTACCTTCACGTCTTCAAAAAAGAGCGGACGCGTCGAGGAGCCCTTGATGCCCATTTTCTTCTCTTCCGGCCCCAGCGTGAAGCCTTCCATCTCCTTCTCGACAATGAACGCGGTGAAGTGCTCTCCGTCAATCTTGGCGTATACGATAAAGATATCCGCAAATCCGGCGTTAGTTATATATAGCTTCGATCCGTTCAAAATATAATACTCTCCGTCATCGGACAGGCGTGCCGTGGTTTTGGCACCCAGCGCATCTGAGCCGGAGGTCGGCTCCGTTAAACAGTAAGCTGCGATTTTGGTACCGGTTGAGAGATCCGGCAGGTACTTCTGTTTCTGCTCGGTCGTGCCGAAGAACACGATCGGCAGCGTGCCGATTCCGACATGAGCACCGAATGAAAGGGCAAAGGACGAGCCTTTGGTCCAGGTTCTCGTTAATAATCGTGGAGCTGACCTTATCCAACCCGATGCCGCCGAACGGCTCCGGCACATCCGCCCCCAGCAGACCCAGCTCACCGGCTTTGCGAAGCAGGTCTACCGTCATTTCATAATTCAGCTTCTCCAGCTCTTCATCATGCGGTACCACTTCGCCCTCGATAAAGTCACGTACCGTCTCACCGATCATGCGGTGCTCCTCCGTGAAATCCTCCGGTGTCAGAATGCGCTGCACATCGGGATTGTCGATGACAAAGCTGCCGCCTTTGATTTTCGGTTCTTTGGTTTGGTTATCGCTCATGATTGGTTTCCCCTTTCGGAATGTGGAATTAGGCGAAAAACAAGGATTGCCTTGGTGGTGCTGGGATGCTATTTAAATGCATGGCTGTGAAAAAAATACTGGTTGCTGCGTGTGCGGATTGTACTGGTATGTGACCATTCGATCGATCAAGTACATCCGGTGATAGTACCGGTCGCTGCGCGTGCGGATTGTCCTTCCGATCGCTGTTGATTTTGGATTTCCGGAATGGGTCTATTAATAGTAGAAATCCAAAATCAAAGGCGACCACTTCGTTTCTCCAGTACAATTCCGCCCTCTCCGCTGGGCTGACGCTCTGCCGGAAGCCCCCAACTTGCGGCTATCATTGCATTCGCCTGTGGTTTGGAGTAAGTGGTGCGATGCCCGGTCCGTGTACGGAGCGGGCAATGGCACCATGACCAGATAAGTGACGTGACAGAAATTGATAGATTGAAAACCTGGAATACTTACTTTAAGGGATCAACTACTGTTGAGGTATTGATTCGTTCTTCAGGTGATCTCACCGATACTAGACTGTGGCTATCCCTCCCTGCCTTCAGCACCTTGGTCAGGAGGTATAAGTCCCTTTTGTGGACTTATTTCGGGGATTGGCCCCGGTTGAGCGCCTCCAAGTCCCTTTTTGGGACTTGCATCGGGAATTCTCCCCGTTTGAGACGCTCCAAGTCCCCTTACGCTCCGGCGGCGTGCACCTCGAACACCCCGGCGGCGCCCATACCGCCGCCGATGCACATGCTCACGACGCCGTAACCGCCGCCGCGGCGGGCGAGCTCGGAGACGAGGCTGACGGTCAGCTTGGCGCCGGTGCAGCCGAGCGGGTGACCGAGCGCAATGGCACCGCCATTGACGTTGACCTTGCTCTCGTCAATGCCCAAGGCACGGATGATGTGCAGACATTGCGAAGCGAACGCTTCGTTAATCTCGAACACATCCACTTGATCCAGCTCGATCCCTGCCATGCGCAGCGCTTTCGGGATCGCTTCGACGGGTCCTACCCCCATTATCTCTGGCTCAACGCCCGCCAGGGCGAACGATCTGAAGGTAGCCAGCGGCGTGAGACCCAGCTCCTCCGCTTTCTCGCGGCTCATGACGGCTACGGCTGCTGCACCGTCGCTAGTCTGGGACGCGTTGCCTGCGGTAACGGAACCGCCGAGGGCAAAGGCCGGCTTGAGCCTTGCCAATACCTCCGGGGAGGTATCCGGCCGCACCCCTTCATCCGTATCCACGGCGAAGTTGCTGCTGCGGACCTTGCCCTGCTCATCCGCGGCAGCCAGCGATACGTTCACGGGCACGATCTCGTCCCGGAACTTCCCTTCAGCGATGGCAGCCGCTGCCTTAGCGTGGCTGCTGGCCGCGAAGGCATCCTGCGCTTCGCGGGTAATGCCAAAACGGCGGGCCACCTCCTCTGCGGTGTGTCCCATGCCGATGTATACCTCAGACATCTCCTCCACAATTGTCGGATGCGGTGCTGGCTTGAAGCCGGTCATCGGCACATGGCTCATGCTCTCGACGCCGCCTGCCACGATGACTTCCGCATGGCCAAGCATAATGCGCTCTGCCGCAAAGGCGATCGCTTGCAGTCCCGAGGAGCAGAAGCGATTGACGGTCAGGGCAGGGACCGTCACCGGATATCCTGCATACAGCGAGATGATCCGCGCTACGTTGAGACCCTGCTCACCCTCCGGCATTGCACAGCCGAGAATGATGTCCTCGACATCCTCTTTTTTTAGACCCGGCGCACGCTCAATGACGGCTTCCAATACCGCCTTGCCAAGATCCTCTACGCGCGTCTGGGCGAAACTTCCTTTCTTTGCTTTCCCTACCGGAGTACGGGCAAGGGATACTATGACTGCTTCTCTCATGCCATTCACCTCATCAACTTGAAATGGTTGAATCCAATTCGGATATGATTGCTGGACACTAATCGGCCATGATATGAATTTGTAACGGGTGGAGCTAATTCAAGAGCCGCCATGATCTAACTTCAACAGCACGGATAACTGCCACCCACGCACTGTATGCACGGTTGATTTATCGAATCGCGTTTGACGAAAGATAACTAATCTTTAACTGTAAAGAAGCTCTCTCCAAAACAGCTCTCATCACTCCTAATTACGCAGCGGCTTGCCCTTTGCCAGCATGTGCTGCATGCGCTGCTGGGTTTTGGCCTCGCCGAGCAGGCTGAGGAACGCTTCGCGTTCCAGGTCGAGCAGGTGCTGCTCGCTTACTACAGTTCCAGCAGGAACGTCACCGCCCGTCAGAATATGAGCCAGCTTCTTCGCGATCAGCAGATCATGATCGCTGATGTAGCCGCTTCGCTTCATATCGATGGCACCCAGCTGAAGCACGGCACGGCCGTCGCGGCCGACAACGCGGGCTTTGCCCGGCTGTGGCGGCACATAGCCTGCCCGGTCCATCGCAAGGACCGCCTGCTTCGCTTCATAGATCCGGTAATCCTGATTCATGACCACCGTATCTCCGCTGCGTCCGTAACCCATGCGGATCGCTTCATGTCCGCTGGTCGATGCCTTCGCCATCGCCACCATCTCGAAGATCCTGTTGATCTCCGGCTGGAGATCATGGTCAGCATCCGGATGCCGGTTGCTGGTCATGAGCGCCAGTTCCTTGCAGCCGCCGCCTGCCGGAATGAGACCCACCCCTGTCTCCACGAGACCGAAATACGTCTCCGCCGAGAAGATGATTCGGTCGGCCGGCAGGCACGCTTCCACGCCGCCGCCGAGTGTCATCCGGTGAGGCGCAGCCACAACCGGCTTCTCCAGCCCCTTCAGCTTCATCATGCTGCCCTGGAACAGACGGATGATGTCATCCACCTCATCCCAGTCACCGCTCTGCGCTTCCATCAGCATGAGCATCAGGTTCGCGCCAACGTCAGAAGTTGCGGCCTTCGTTTGCGACCACGAGCCCGCGGTAATTCGCCCGAATCTCTTCGACGCTCTGCTGAATCATGACCAGAATATCGGCACCAATCGCATTATTCGGAGAGGTGAATTCAAGACACGCTACACCATCCCCAAGATCAATCAGGTTCGCGCCCGTGTTTGAGCGAATAATCCGGTTTTGCGACTTTAAAGTCTGCAGCGAGATCAGCTCCGGCTGAACCTCCATCCCTTTGTACTCGCCTTTGAAATAATGGAACGCCTCGCCGTCCTTCTGTTGATAGAAGGTCTTATTCCCGGCGGCAATCCAATCCTTCACCCAAGCCGGGACGGTCAGTCCTTCTGCTTCCATGCGCTGCACCGATTCCGGCAGTCCGATCAGATCCCAGGTCTCGAATGGACCGAGCTCCCAGTTGAAGCCCCATTTCATCGCGTTGTCGATGTCCTGAATGGAATCCGCGATCTCACCAAGCTTATCGGCAGCATATACAAGCACCTGCTTCAATACATTCCAGGCCAACTCCGAGTAGCGATCCTGCGTACTTAGGAATGCTTTGATCTTCCGTTTGGCTCCCTTCACCGCTTTCGCGGCTTCGATGGAAGCGGAGCTTATTTTGGCGCTCGGGTGGTACTCCATCGTTGACAGGTTGAGCGATAAGATCTGACTGCCTTTATCGCCCTTCACTTTTTTATAGAAACCCTGGCCGCCCTTCTCTCCGATCCAGCCGCGGGTGACAAGCTCATTCATCACATCAGGTACCGTGAACACGTCTTTCTCGGCGCCATCCGGCACTGAGTCGTAAACATTTCTCGCCACATGGACAAACGTATCGATGCCCACAAGATCCAGCGTACGGAAGGTTGCACTCTTCGGGCGTCCCAGAATCGGACCCGTGGCCGCATCCACTTCCTCCACCGTGTAGCTGTTCTTCACCATCTCCTGGAGCGTAACGAGGAGTCCGTAGGTGCCAATCCGGTTCGAGATGAAATTCGGCGTATCCTTTGCCAGAACAACCCCTTTGCCAAGGCGCTTCGTACAGAATTCAACCATGAACTTCGTAATATCCGGATCGGTGTCAAAGCCCGGGATAATCTCCAGAAGCTTCATATGACGCGGCGGATTGAAGAAATGGGTCCCCAGGAAATGACTTCGGAATTCCTCGCTGCAATCCTCGACCATGGCATTAACGGAAATACCGGAGGTGTTCGTGCTGACGATGGCCCCTTCTTTACGCACACCTTCGATCTGCTTGAAGATGCTTTTCTTGATTTCCAGACGCTCCGTGACCACTTCAATGATCCAGTCCGCATCCTTCAACTGGCTTAGATGATCCTCCGTGTTCCCCGGCGTGATCCGGCTCACAAAGTCGGCGCTGTACAGCGGGGCCGTGCTGGATTTAGGCAGTGCCGCAACGGCCTTGGCTGCAAGCCTGCTTCGAACCTTGGGATGATCCAGCGTCAAGCCGGCTTTCTCCTCCTCGGCGGTCAAGGAATTCGGAACGATGTCGAGCAGCAGACAGGGAATTCCTGCATTGGCTAGATGGGCGGCAATACCCGACCCCATGACACCAGAGCCGATTACGGCTGCTTTGGTTATGTTTCGACCTGCGACACCGGAACCGCTGACGACTTCTTTGGTAATGGTATTACTCATTGCACAACGACCTCCTGTTCATGGATTTCAGATAGACCAAATACGGATAATTCCAAGATTTCCGCGATGTCTCGCGTTTTGACGCTTTCTTCCACTTCCTTCAGCTTCGTGCCATCCTCCAGCATCGTCAGGCAGAACGGACAAGCCGAACTGATCATGGTCGGCGACACGGACAGCGCCTGCTCGGTACGCGCCAGATTCACGCGCTTGCCAGCGTCCTCTTCCATCCACATCTGACCGCCGCCGGCGCCGCAGCACATCCCGTTCTCCCGGCTGCGCTCCATCTCCAGCAGCTCGACGCCCGGAATGGCGCGCAGTACATTGCGCGGCTGATCATATACGTCGTTATAACGCCCAAGGTAGCAGGAGTCATGATACGTGATTTTCTCCTGAACCTGATACTGTGGCTTAAGACGTCCTTCCTTCACCAGACTGATCCAGCAGCTCCGTATGGTGAATCACTTCGGCCGTGAGACCAAATTCCGGATATTCGTTCTTGAAAATATTGAATGTATGCGGACAAGCTGTGACAATCCGTTTCACATCGTACTTCTGGAACATCTCGATGTTCTCCATGCACAGCTGCTGGAACAGAAATTCATTGCCCATGCGGCGCGGCGTGTCGCCCGAATTCTTCTCCTCGTTGCCCAGAATGGCGAAGTTGACGCCTGCTTCGTTCATCAGCCGGACGAAGGCCCGGGTAATCTTGCGGCTGCGGTTGTCATACGAACCCATAGACCCGACAAAGAACAGCACATCAAAATCCGGATTCTCCTTCACGGTAGGAATCTTCAGCTCCAGAGTTCCTTCGGGATCAACCTCCTTCACCCACTTGCTGCGATCCGCACGGCTGATCCCCCAAGGGTTGCCCTGACGCTCGATGTTCTGCATCGCGCGCTGTCCTTCCTGCGGCACGCTGCCCTCCATCAGAACGAGATGGCGCCGGAGATCCACGATTTTGTCGACATGCTCGTTAGCTACCGGACATTGATCCTCACAGTTGCGGCAGGTGGTGCATGCCCAGATCTCTTCCTCCGTCATGACGCCGCCGATCAATTGAACGTCCTTCGGGTCTACCCCCTCGACTTGATGCCAGGAGCTCTTCTGCACGTCCATCGTCGGACCGATATCAGTAATCCCCTCGCCCTTCCAGCCGACAAGAGCCAGATCCGTAGCAGCCATGGAGTGAACACCAGGCGATCCAAACACCGACGCTGGCATCCACGCCGATTTGGAGGTGAGTGCGGCTCCTTTTTCCGTCAGATGATCCCTGAGCTTGACAATCATGTGCATCGGCGATAGCAGCTTGCCTGTATTCGATGCCGGACATACGTTAGTGCATCTTCCGCACTCCACGCAGGCGTAGAAATCGAGCATCTGCTTCTGCGTAAAGTCCTCAATCTTGCCCACCCCGAATTCCTCGGCCTCTTCATCCTCCAGATCGAGCTTGCTGAGCTTGCCTGGAGGATCCGTGCGGCGTACCAGGATGTTGATCGGTGCCGTAATGAGGTGAAAATGCTTCGATTGCGGTACATAGAGGAGGAACGACAGCAGAATAAGCAGATGGAGCCACCAGAACACGAAATAACCAACCGTGACCGCCACCGGCGGCATCCAGGTGAAAACAGCCGCAATGCTGGATGAGATGGGCGCCATCGCCGACCACGCCAGTCCTTCCCGAAGCCGTTCAAAAGCCATCGTCAGCAGTACCGAGGCCATCAGCGCCGTGATGAAAAACACGACAATGCTGGGCTTCCACCCTCGCTTCAGCCGCTTCAGCTTCTCGCCGTAACGCCGGTAAGCTGCATAACCGATTGCCAGCAGGATCAGTGTCACCGTTATCTCCTGCATGAGGATGAAGCCGCCATGCCCCGGAATCGGCAAGCTGTGCCCTGACAGCCCCTTCCATATAATGTCGAGCGCACCGAACTGCAAAATGATAAAACCATAAAAAACGATAAAGTGCATGATACCGCTCTTGCGGTCCTTGAACAGCTTGCTCTGTCCGAACACCTGAATGGCGAATTGGCTCAGGCGTTCCTTCATATCCTTCTTCAAATTCGCTGGCTTGCCCAGACGGATATACAGGTACCGTCGATACACCACCGTAGCGAACATGTACACTGCCCAGCCGGTGATCCCGACAAAGAGAAGCGCGTTGATTAGTTGTAGAATCATCTCTCTTCAGCCCCTTGCGTTAGAATCATCTGCCCTGGTTCTTCTAATAGTGCAGTCTTAATTTCGAAGACTCGTTCACTCCTTCCACAATCCGGATCGTCATGGTGTCCATGTCGGGACAAATATATGAAGCGCTTTCATTGGAGCTGCAAAAATAGACCTCCACATCGTGCCTTGCCGACCACTCTAAACCGAACATGAATTCTTAGCTGCATCACTTCATCTGTACTAGCCTAACGGATACCCAGCTGCTTCGTTTCTTCCGGTTGAACTGCTGTCGATTGCTCTGATATGAACGCCTTAATTGCTGCCCTTCTACGCCTGCTTCATCAAATTCCCGGGGTCTTCGCAACCCATCGTTGACAACGACATGAACGTATTTTATGATGGATACAAGAAATGAATGAGTATTCATTCATAATTTTAACTGTATTCTAACATCGGGGTGAGCATATGACAAGTAAAAAAAATGATAAATATTACCTTATTCTCCAGGGCGCCCTGCAAGTATTCGCCGAAAACGGCTATCACCGGTCCCAGGTATCCAAGATTGCCAAGGCTGCCGGCGTAGCTGACGGCACCATCTATTTGTATTTTAAGAGGAAAGAGGATATCCTCATTTGCCTGTTCCAGGAGAAGCTCGGCGAGCTGGTCGGCAAATTCCACGAAAGTGTGGAAGGCACCGCGGACGCGGTGGAAGCGCTGCGTACGGTGTGCAGCATTCATTTTTCCGAGCTGGAGAGCAATCCCGAATTCGCTTATGTCACACAGATTGAGCTGCGGCAGAGCGATTTGGAGCTGCGGAAGGAAATTGGCAACGCGCTTAAGCCATATATTGTGCTGATCGAGAATATCCTGGAACAGGGCATTATTGAACAGAAATTCCGCTCCGACCTGAACATCAAGCTGGTGCGCAACCTGATATTTGGCGCCATGGACGAAGCGGTAACCTCTTGGCTGATCTCCGGCCGCAAATATTCTCTGTCCGATCAGGCGGAGGAGACGCTCAGCTTTTTTCTGAACGGTGTTTCCAGCGGACAATAAGTCCTGCTGATATTCATATTGAAGGGAGAGTTTAACCGATGAAGATTGTAGTACTGCTTAAACAGACCTTTGACACAGAGGAAAAAATCACGATTGAAAACGGATCGATTGCCGAGGATGGGGTGAAATTTGTAATCAATCCGTATGATGAATATGCTGTGGAAGAAGCCGTGAAGCTTCGGGATGACCATGGCGGCAGCGTAACACTCCTGTCCGTCGGACCGGATCGTACCGCAGAGGCCCTTCGAACCGCGCTCGCGATGGGTGCTGATGATGCCGTACTGATCTCCGATGAGCGGATTCCAGACGATGAGTATGCGGTGTCGAAGGTGCTGCATGCGTATTTGTCCAGGGAAAACCCGGACCTAATCCTCGGCGGCAATTTCTCGGTGGACCGCGGTTCAGGTCAAGTGGCGATTCGCCTTGCCCGTCTCCTCGGTATTTCCCATACCGGCTCCATCACCAAACTTACGCTGAACGGTACCACGGCTGAAGTACACCGGGACGCCGAAGGCGATCTCGAAGTGCTGGAGGTTCAGCTGCCTGCTATCTTCACGGCACAGCAGGGGTTGAATGAACCTCGCTATCCATCGCTGCCAGGTATCATGAAGGCCAAGAAGAAGCCTTTTCAGACGTTGTCGCTGGATGATCTCGGATTATCGGAAGGCGACATTCAGCCAGCAACGAAGCAAAGCGAATTGTCGTTGCCGCCGGAGCGCAGTGCCGGAGTCATTCTCAAGGGTGAGCCTGCCGAAGTGGCACATGAGCTGGTATCCTTGCTGCGCACCCAGTCGAAGGTGATCTGAGTATTAGGGAATGAACGTATGAATCCCTTTGAATCTCACTTCTGAATGCGGTTACATGACATCAACAGTGCACCCTGCCCTCATTCCTTATGTATTCTGATTGTATGGTTTACAGGCTGTCCGTCATGCACGCTTTTCGCCTGGTTGCTTTAGTGAATTGGGCCAACAGCGATTTTTGAAGTATCATCCGCATTCGCTTGGTTGTTAAGACAAGTCGGAATCGTAAAACTCTTTTCACTTCAATCTCAATTGGAACTTAGGAGGTTATGATATGAGCAAAACGATATTAGTATATGCCGAGAACCGGGATGGACGGCTGCGGCAGGTTGCCCTTGAGACCTTGGGCGCTGCCCGTTTAATTGCAGCTGATGATGACAGCATCCGCATTCTGGTTGCAGGAGCCAACATAACGGAAGCCGTATCGGCCCTGAACGGATATGGTGCTGATACGATCTATACTGTCGAGCATGATGATCTGGAAAGTTATAATCCTGAGGCTTATATGGCGGCCATTGAGGCCGTTATTCATCAGGCGCGGCCGGATGCGGTGCTCTTCGGGCATACGGCCATCGGCCGTGATTTGGCCCCGCTGGTAGCCGCGTCCCTGAATGCCGGACAGATTTCCGACGTGACGGCAATCGAGAACGAAGCTGGAGAAGCGGTGTTCACTCGCCCGCTCTATGCGGGCAAAGCTTTTGAGAAACGTGTGTTCCAGAACGGGCCATGGGTCGTAACGGTGCGTCCGAACAATATTCCTGCCGCGGAAGCCGTAGAAGGTGCAAGCACTAGCGTTGAGGACATCGCTTACCCGGCCCCCTCCCTCCGCTCCGTGGTAAAGGACGTCGTTCGCAAGACCACGGGAAAAATCGACCTCTCGGAAGCTAAAATCGTCATTTCCGGCGGTCGCGGCGTCAAGAGCGCGGAAGGCTTCCAGCCGCTGGAGGAGCTGGCGGACCTGCTCGGCGGCGCCGTCGGCGCATCCGCGCCGGTAGCGTGACGTATCGCCGGCTACTGCGATTACGCGCTCCAGATCGGGCAGACGGGCAAAGTGGTCACACCCGAAATTTATATTGCCTGCGGCATTAGCGGAGCCATCCAGCATTTGGCGGGCATGAGCCAATCCCGGGTCATTATTGCCATCAATAAAGACCCCGAGGCTCCTATCTTCAAAGTGGCGGATTACGGCATCGTCGGCGACCTGTTCGATATCGTTCCCTTGCTGACGCAGGAGTTCCGCAAAGTGCTGGTGTCATAACATTTTGTCATAACGACTTCATGTGATCATACAACGTCAATAGGCTGCACCCCATCGTCCAAGGGACCTTGGGGGCAGCCTTCTTTGCTGCGTCATTCTGTGGTAGGCACGCCTTTGGAATTAAGAGTTTTCCAGGGACTTCCTTACCACCTGCTTGCGAAACAGACGCTATCCCATATCTCCATTAAGAGCCAAACCGCTTCAGCAGCTTGTGCTGATGGGCCGTGAATGCTTCTTCCAGCGTGATATCATAGAGATCGGCCAGCAGCGAAATGTTACCGAGCACGTCGCCGATTTCCTCCACCAAATCCTGCTTGAGCCGTTCCCTGGACTGGGCCTCCTCATCGGGCCGATCCCTGCCAATCTCATAAGCGCGGACGGCACGTGCCGTTTCCCCTGTCTCCTCCATCAAGAATCCGACCCGAATAAAGGGGCCGTACCCGGACCAGCCTCGCTCCCCGTAAAACTTTTTAATCCATTGCTGCGCTTCATTCATATCCATAGCTTGTGCTACCTCCGCGATTCCTTGGGATGAACCAACCCATCCCCTAATTTTTTACATAATTCGAGATCAAACTCAAGATCATGTTAACACGTATGTCATAAGCTAAGAGAGGCAAACCTAACATTGAAGCGATATGTATCCCTGCGTTCCATGACATAGATCACTATATATAGTATAATTACTTCATTATAATATCAACATCTGGTTAAGGAGTGTGCGAATTGAAATCTATATGCGTATTTGCAGGATCCAACATGGGTGAACATCCCGATTATAAAGCGAAGGCTGCCGAGCTTGGCAGGCATATTGCCCACAACCAATACAAGCTTGTGTACGGCGGCTCCAGAATCGGATTGATGGGCGAAGTGGCTGATGCCGTATTGCAAAATGGCGGCGAGGTCATCGGAGTCATGCCCAGGGGGCTGTTCAAAGGCGAGATTGTACATACCGAGCTGACCCAGCTCATTGAAGTCGCTGACATGCATGAACGCAAAGCAACGATGTCGAGACTGTCCGACGGTTTTATTGCCATGCCGGGCGGTTTTGGAACCTATGAGGAATTGTTCGAGGTGTTGTGCTGGTCCCAAATCGGGATTCACCAGAAGCCGATCGGACTGCTGAGCATCCGGGATTATTTCGAACCGTTCATGAAGCTGATTCAATACAGCATCACAGAGGGCTTCTCCAATGCCTCCCACTTAAACCTGATCAATATATCCAATGACCCGCTCAAGCTGCTGGAACTCATGGACAGCTACACGCCACCGACGCTGGACATGAAGTGGAAAGACCTTGAGTAGAAACCATTTGCCGGATATGACCACCGGACTCCCTCGGTCAGGATACATCCTTGAATGCGCAGGCTCATAAGGAAATCCAACAACAGCCATCACTGTCATTGGGTACACAAAAAGCACCGGGAATCCCGGTGCTTTTCTCTTATCCTCGCACATCCTGATTAACGTCGCGGATTTTACACGAATCCCCCGTTCACGCGGAGTGTTTGACCCGTGATCCATTTTGACTCCTCGCCAGCCAGAAACAATACCACTCCTGCGACATCATCCGGTTCACCCAGACGTCCGAAGGCATTCATGTTCACGATGCCCGCAATCTGTTCCTCCGACTTGCCTTCCATGAACAGTTCCGTATGGATCGGCCCGGGTAGCCACCGCGTTAATCGTGATGCCTTTGGGACCGAATTCTTTGGCCAACTGACGCGTAAACTGCTCCACAGCGCCCTTCGTGCCTGCATATACGCTGTAAGACGGGAACATCTGTCCAGCCACCGACGTCGAGAAATTGATAATGCGGCCGCCCGAATTCATATGCTGAAAGGCCTGCTGAATCGCAAAATAAGTTCCCTTCACGTTAATCGCGAACTGCTTATCGAAATCCTCCTCCGTCATGGACGCGATCGGCTTGGTTGTCATGATCCCCGCATTGTTCACCAGGATATCCATTCCACCATAAACCTCCAACGTTTGACGGAACAGCATCTCGATCTCCGCCACTTGGCTGATATCGGCTTGAATCGCCACTGCTTCGCCACCGCGCAACTTAATGCTGCTCACAACTTCCTCTGCTTTGGCCGGGCTGTTCGCATAGTTTATAACGACCTTGGCCCCGTTCTCCGCAAGCACTATTGCAATTTCGCGTCCTATGCCTCTTGATGCGCCGGTTACGATGGCTACTTTGCCAATCAAGCTGTTTTTCATGATAAAAGCCTCCCGCTTGCGAATTTGTATATCTGTAAATGCTGGTGCGTGAATATCTCATCAGATGGATCAAGGACCTATAGGTATCTTATTCGCCATTGATTATATGCCGAGTCCTAACAAATAACAAGTGACAATTTTATATATTTGTCATTCACTCGCTTGATAAATGCATACAAAAAAGATGCTCTTCCATGCGAGTATCGCCAGGATCAGCATCTTTTTACATAGGGAACGATCTTACCACGCTTCTCCAAGGGCAGCATGAACCTTTAGGATGACCGTCGAACAGGCCTTATTCCATTTTTCGCATTATTCAGACCCGTTAACGGTTGATTTCATGATTCCCGACAGCAATAACGCCCATACCGAGTCAAAATCTGCTTCAGTCTCGCTGGAGCTCCACTGATAGGCATGCGCCGGATGATGGAACTGGGACGTTGCCATGAACAAGGCCTTGGCCACCGGCTCCGGCTCGCCCGACTTAAATTCACCGGCACGCATTCCTTGTTTGATGATCTGGGCAATCTGCCCGGTCAATAACTTCACATGCGTATCAATCATCATGACGGCATCCAGCGTCACGGTGGTGTACATGGCAAACATCTCGGGGTCTTCCAGAACGTAATTCCGCTTGGTCCGGATGAGAGTATCCATCCATAACCGCAATCGATCAGCGGCGCTGCCATCCGTTCCGTCTGCAATTTCTTGCAACGGATCTGCAATCCGCTGCAGCCAGCGCTCGGTAACGGCTTCCCTGAGGGCCGCTTTGCTGGGAAAATGCCGATACAGGGAGCCATGGCTGACCTGAAGCGCTTTGGCAACGTCGACAACCGATGTTTTCTCAGGACCATAACGCCGCAGCGTCTGTTCGGCCGCATCTAATATGGCTTCTTTCGTTAAAGGCTGATCATGTGACATATATTTCAATGAGCGATGGTGAATGATAGACATCATCCCTCAACCCCATTCTCACGCCCCCTCTCTCTGCTGAACACATTATAACAAACAAGCCTTCGATATCCATATGGATCTTCTTCATCTTCTTGGTCACTGCCATGCATGGATTGGTATAATATGATCATTCATCCGGAAGCCACAACCTAAAATAACGTTAAGAAAGCGAGTGTGGACCATGGCTAAACTGGACTATCTGCTCTCCATTCTGTGGTTACTTCGATCCCATGGAAAAATGACAGCTGAACAATTGACCGAGAGACTTGAGTTAAGTGTCCGAACGGTCTATCGATATATCGACACACTGGGTGTGAGCGGAGTCCCCATTATATCCGAATCCGGGCATGGGGGGGGGCTTTAGGTTGCCTGATACTTTTTTGAGCGTGCCTTTGTTCTTCGAATTAACCGAGCTTAAGGCCATGGAACACAGTGCGCTCCTAGCCCGGCATGCGGACTACCCTTTTACGGATGCGCTTGAAAAAGCACTTTCCAAGATTGAGCACCGGCTTCAGGAATCCCAATTGGAGGACTTGAGGCGTCATGTCGGCAGTATTAATGTCCTTTCCCCTTCACAGGGTGCCCTGCTTCAGCCCCTATTGCGTGAGTTAGAGCAAGCTGTCGCTACACGGGAAACGCTAATCCTTCACTATGCGAAGTCATCCAGCAGTTCCGCTCAAGAACGCCACATCGATCCCTATGGTCTCATCTACCGTCTCGGCAAGTGGTATTTGACTGCTTACTGCCATACACGGGAAGCCCTCCGCGTGTTCCGAGTGGACCGGATGAAGAGCCTGTCGTTAACAGGTCGCACATTTGAAATGCCGGAGCATTTCTCGGTCCAAGACTACCTGAGCAATGTTCATGAACATCAGGATCAGGTAACCATGGATACGCCGTCTGTGACCGTGCGCCTTCAGGGTCATACCGAAGCGCTGGACGCGATATGCAACCAGTGGTTTCTGCAGCCTTATCTTGTCGTCAGAAGAACTGAGTATGAAGCCGAGTTCCATATACAGCCTGACCGGATGATGAAATACATGCCGTATCTCCTGCTTTCTTTTGGCAGATCAATCAACGTGCTTGAACCGAAGGAGCTGCGCAGCGCTCTCTTCGAAACGGCAAGGGATCTTGCGAATTATTACGATGAATAATCTTTTAACAACTTCACTGACTCTCATGCAGTCAGTGAAGTTATTTTATGATAGGCATAATTCATGAGCAAAAAGGAGAGATTCGTATGCTGCTTCCTAAACTCGATCTGACCAAAAGCGATAAAACCTATTACACAGCCGGAAACACGCCTGAGCTTGTGCAATATGATCCCCTACCCTATCTGTCATTAGCAGGCCAAGGCGCACCCGAAAGCTCCATGTTCGAGGATGCTACCGAGGCGTTGTATACCGTCGCTTATGGAGTTAAGGGATATTGCAAGACGGAAATTCAGGATTTTACGGTTCCTAAACTTGAGGGACAATGGTGGGTGGACTCGGATCAGTATGGTTTGGAGGTTCCGAAAGAGGAATGGTATTGGAAGCTGCTCATTCGGATGCCGGCGTTTGTCACCCCGGAGATCGTGGACTCCGCTCGGGACAAAGCCTTCTCCAAGAAAAATCATCTGGAACCCATTCAGCGAGTGGTATTGGAGACAATACATGAGGGGCTATGCGTCGAAATCATGCATATCGGCCCCTACAGCACAGAGCCGGATACGCTGGCGAAAATGTATGCATTCATGAAACAGCATGCTTACGTCCCGAACGGACTGCACCATGAGATTTATTTATCCGACCCCCGAAAAGCCGCCTCCTCCTCCATGAAAACCATTCTTCGTGCTCCTGTAAGACAGGAGCAATAGATGGGTTCAGTGAATACGGTACAATCTGTTGTGCTGACGACAGCCACCATCCCCAACCAAAAGAGGAAGCCGGTACATAACCGGCTCCCCCATATCTATAACTTGCGGATGCTCAGCAGCGTGCTGCCGTTTCGCATAAACTCGTAAGGCACCTTGTTCTCTGTCACCACCAGGCCTTCTGCCTCCAGCTCGTGAATCAAGCGATCCAGATGGTCGTAACGGGATCCCGTTAAATCGGTTAACGGAAAGATGCGGACCTCCTCCGAGGCGACCCGCAGCAGCTCCTGTATCGTCTGCTTGTGAAAGTCATAATCCAAGCGGTCGCTGTACATAAACAGAAAATGGGCGGACAGCACCAGATCAAACTGCTCGTCATGAAAAGGCAGCTCCGGCAGAACCGCAGCGACGTAGCGCCCCGGAAGCTCCCTCATATGCTGCACGCAATCCTGGAGTGCTTGGTGGCGATGTCGGCTAAGCCCCTCCACATCTCCATAGTAATCCCAGACATAATTGCTCTTCGCCCGTTCTATCGTTTCCATGGCATGCCGGATATCCTGCAATCCCTTGCGCTCCAGATCATCAGGCTTGTGATCATAGGTTATATCGCTTGCGGTAATATCGAGTCCAAGCCTCGAACCGTGCGCGGTGAACGAACACGCTCCCCCGGGACAATCCAGAATCCTTTTTCCGACAAGCTCCTCCATGCGCAAATCAAACATGTTGTTATACTCTTCAAACGTGCGGCCAATGAACACAACCCGATCCAGTTCCTGCTTGGTCTTGCCTGCACTCTGCTCATCTCTGCTCATCTCTTCTCACCTCAGCTATATGATTTGACTGCGGACGCTACAGTTTCCTGTTTACCCACAAGTATATACTACCATAACATGGAAAATCCGAATAACAATTTCATCATTTCACAGAATCCTGAATTTCACGACGGGTTCAGCGGTCGTATTTATACTATAATGTAGATAATTAACTTTCTTCGAAGGAGATTGTCCTATGTTACCTTATCCAGCCGCTACGACCAGAGAAGAGAAAATGAACATCATTCATCAAATGAAAGACCGACTGCTTCAACTGCATGGCGATGATATTCTGGCCATTGGCTTGTACGGTTCGATCGCGCAGGGAATAGATGGCCCATACTCGGATATTGAACTTCGAGTTGTCACGAAGGACGGGGTATCCCTGCCTGGCCACGAATTCATATACGATCCCTTCAAAATCGAAATCGGCATGGTACAAAAAGGTGAAATATTCAAAGCAGCATCGTCTGTGGATGATTCCTGGGCTATTACAGCCGGCGCTTACGTACATTTACAGGAACTCTACGACCCAACCAATCTGTTGGAGGAAATCCGAGAATTGCCCCTTCAGGTTTCAGACGAAGCCATTAGAGAAACGATGAGGGAGTTCATGATCTGGGAGCCCTACGAAACGATGGGCAAAATACGGAACAATGTCCAAGCCGGGAACCTCTGTTACCTGCCACTGGGCGCAAAGGATCTGACCTGGCAGACGGCCAAGCTGATTGGACTCGCCAACCGAACATTTTATAATACAAGAGCCAAAACGCTGGAAGAATCGCTGTCCCTGGAATCCAGACCTTCGGGGTATGATGAGTTGGCGCAATTGGTGATGCGCGGCCAGCTTCTCCAGATCGATCATCTCTATGAGCTGTGTGAACGGCTCTGGACCGGACTTAACACGTGGTATGAAAAAATGAATATTGAATATAAATCAAAAGAGCTTCCATTCTAATGGGAGCTTTTGCTTTGCAGCATTGGCCTGAATGATCCCATAAGGAAGTGAGTATTAACATGCAAATTCAATTGAGCAGACCACCGGACCGCAAGCCGCCTTATTGGCTGCCGCTTACGACCATCCTCGCCGTCATACTCGTGATCTCCCTCATGCTGTGGTTCGAGAAACCGCCGCAAGCCAGAAGCACCGATACCCCCGCAACCGAATTCTCTGCTGAACGCGCAATGGTCCATGTCGAGCAAATCGCCCAGCAGCCCCATCCGCTGGGATCTTCCGCCCATGCAGAGGTGAGGGCCTATTTGGTGGAACAGATGGAGCAGCTAGGCTTGAACCCGGACGTACAAGAATTTAATGGCCGCCTGACAACGAAATACATCGACCAGAGCGTTCAGCTTACGAACATCTTGGGTGTCATTAAAGGCACAGGATCCGGTAAACCGCTCCTGCTCATGTCCCACTACGACTCCGTTCCGGCCGGACCCGGGGCCAATGATGCTTCGGTCAGCGTTGCCTCATTGCTGGAAACGGCACGAGCGACTCAAGCTGGTCCCCCGCCACAGAACGACATATGGATCCTGCTTACAGACGGGGAAGAGAAAGGGCTGTTGGGTGCTGAAGTGTTCTTCCGGGATCCTCAGCACCGCGAGATCGGCATGATTGCGAATTTTGAAGCCCGGGGATCGAAGGGCTCGTCCTTCATGTTCCAGACGAGTGATGGCAACGGGCGAATCATCGAAGAATATGCCCGGGCTGTATCCAACCCGGTCAGCAACTCCCTCTTGGTGGCCCTGTACAAACAGCTTCCGAATGATACCGATCTGACGGTGGCGCTGGAGCACGGTCTTCCGGGGCTGAACTTTGCCTATGGTGATGGGTGGGTAGCTTATCATACTCCTATGGACAACACGGACAACGTCTCCCTTGAGACCATGCAGCATCAAGGCGAGAACGCACTCGCCATGGCTAAACATTTCGGCAATCTCGACTTGTCTGACCTGTCTTCGGAAGGCGACCGCGTCTATTTCAATCTGTTCGGACTGCTGCTTCACTACCCTGCAAAATGGGTGGTTGCCATCACCCTTGTGCTCGCGGCGATATGGCTGGGTTTGGTGTTCATGTTTGCCCGCATCTCATCTCTCAGCATAAAGGGGAGCCTGATCGGCCTGCTGATCCCGATTCTGGCAGCTGTTCTATCCACCGCGCTAAGCTATGGCTTATGGAAGCTGATTGATGCGCTGTGGGCCGGTAAAATGACGCAGCCCTCAGGCGCAACCTACGACTCACTTCTGTACAGTGTCAGCTTCATACTGGTAACACTCATCGTTCATGTTGCCCTTACCCGATGGATCCTACGGAAAGCGAATGAACTGGAAATGCTGCTGGGGGGAGCATTCTTATTCCTGCTGCTGCTTGTCGGCTCATCCTGGCTCCTGCCGGGAGCAAGTTATCTGTTTGCGATTCCGCTGCTGGTCCATTTCATCGCTTTAGCGTGGGCGGCATTTACCCGGGATCCGCTGCAATCCTTGCATCATCCAGCTGTGGTACTCACCACCACGCTCGTTCCTATCCTGTTGTTCGCCTCCATCTTTCATATTGTGTTCCTTTTGCTGCCGCCTGGGATTCACCTGTTCAGCGTTGTCCTGGTTGGGTTCATCCTTGCCTTGATGTCACCGGCCGTACGAATGCTCGCGCAAGCCTGGAAATGGGCCGTACCGGCTGCCTTCATCGCCATCATCGTTCTGCTCGGCATCGGCTGGACTCAGGCCGAGCCCGGACCGGATCGGCCCGTGTACGAGAGAAGGTAGCCTACGTCTCGCACCTACCGTGCTGATCCCATGTACGAGGGCACACCCGGTATGGGTACCATGAAATGCCAAACAAGCAAACGCGAATCACGTTTGCTTGTTTTTTTACAACTATCAAGCTAAACCCATGCTACTTCACCATATCCTGCCAATGCGGGGGGCACCTCATGCGTCTCCAGATGCTGAAATTCCACCAGTTTGACCATACCGTCGGGAAGCGTCGGGGCTACCTCGAAGACAAGCCGGTCCTTCCCGACCGTAATATGTGGACCGACCGTTGGGTGGGCCTCGAGTGTAAGGATGAAATGAAAGCCGCGAAAGCCGTTCACCCTCTTCACTTCGGTCACATCCACATAATATGGGTAGACAATGAGCTGCTCTTTAAGCGATTTGGAGTAATGCTCACGAACCGCAGCCTCAATATGAGGAAGAAGAATGATCATCAGCATATCTTGATATTGCAGCTCGGTGCTGTCCCTCTTCGGTGAAGGAGAGGTATTCTCTGCATGGGATGTCAGCGGTAAACCAGTAGTCATAACGACAACAAGGATCAGCGCCATGAAGCGTTTGTTCATGATTCTACAATCACCTCCTGCCGGAGCTCTTTGGTTTTAGGTTCCCCCAACCGATAGAATTGATGTAACACAAGGGCCGAAGCGTGATCTGCCATATAGATTAATCAGATTACGTACGATATTATAGGTGGAAGGAACTGCTACTTCGCATCGGCCCATTTTCCTTCGTAACCACCATCATATGACGCATACGAGCGGCTGCGAGGGGGAGGATATCCATCATTATGAAAAAAAGGATTATGATCATGTCTGCAACTATCATTGCACTTTTAGTCATCATTATTGTCTCAGCAAGCTTCTACTTCTATAACGTTGCCATTGCACGTACCGACAAAACCTTCCTGGACGGCAACCCGGATCTGGAAGCCAACTCCAACATCGACAATCCGTTTGCGGACAGCAAGGATTGGTGGGCCAGGCAAAGCCTGCAGGAATGGAGTCTCACATCGGACGACGGTCTCAAGCTGCATGCGTACTATTTGCCCGCCGCCGCACCCACGGACAAAACCGTCATTATCGCACACGGATATTCCGGGCATTCAGAGCTGATGAGCGGGTTCGCCCAAATGTACCATGAGGACTTGGGTTATAACGTGCTGCTGCCCGATGCCCGCGGACACGGAAAAAGCGAAGGTGATTATATCGGATTCGGATGGCCCGAACGCAAGGACTATCTGAAATGGATCGATTTAGTCATCGAGCGTACGGGTAAGGAGACGCAAATCGTTCTTCATGGCGTATCCATGGGCGGTGCCACGGTGATGATGACCAGTGGCGAGGAGCTTCCTCCCCAGGTAAAGGCCATTGTGGAAGACTGCGGATATACCTCGGTTACGGATGAGCTGACCTATCAGCTGAAGCGCATGTATAAGCTGCCTTCTTTCCCGCTTGTTCAGTCCACGAGCCTGCTGACCAAGATTCGGGCCGAATACTCATTCGGCGAAGCCTCGGCACTGGAGCAGGTTAAGAAGTCCAAGACGCCGATGCTGTTTATTCACGGCGGCGGGGATTTATTCGTTCCTACCGAGATGGTATATGAACTGTACGAGAATGGTCCGGAGCAGAAGAGGTTATTCGTCGTTCCTGACGCAGGCCATGGCATGGCGCGTCAATTCGATCCCGAGGGGTATGACCGGGAAGTAACGGAGTTTATCGGCACATACGTGCAATAAAGAAAGAGCAGTCCATGCGGACTGCTCTTCTGTGTTGAGATGAACTGTATGGACACGTGACTTAATTGGACTGAAGCAGCTCATTCACCATACGAATTCCTTCAGCATGCTCGGGGTCCAGCTCAACCGATTTCTCATAATGCATTAGCGCCAGCGCGCGTTCACCCGCAAGCAGATACATCTCGCCAAGACTATCATGAAGGTTCGAGGATTCCGGGAAAATCTGTACGGACAGTTCGAGCAGCCGGATTCCCTCTTGAAGCCATCCTCCCGCCATCAGCGTATATGCACCCGCATTGAACTCGCCTTCAATCACCAGGAAGCGTTCCGGACACGACTGTTGAATCTCCTCGTACTCCCTAAACGCCGCATCTACCCCGGAAGTGATCGTAAGCTGCGATAAGTGATGAGCAAGCGATTGTTGTACATAGGGAACATCCTCCCCCAGCAACACATCCAGAATGGCTGAACCGAGTATTTTGCCTCCGACGTAATCGGCATTCATCATGAACACGACGCCCATTCCTTCATCCGGCAGCAGCATAAAGCCGCTGCGAAACCCCGTATCCCGTCCCATATGGGACAAGACACGGCGTCCACGGTATAAACCCATAAACCACCCGAGGCCCATGTCCTCGAGAATATCGCCGTAATCGGTCGAAGCTGCTCTACGCCACATTTCACTATAGCTGTTAGCTTCAAGAAGGAGTTTTCCGTCTCCCCGGGGCGTGCTGCTCCCACTTAAATGTGCCAATGCATAATGGCACATATCCACTGCATTTGCGTAAAGAGTGGAGCTTGGCGCATGGGCACGATGGTATGGGAATATGCTGCTGGGTTCAGCTCCATACCCTCCCTGAAGCCCAAGCACATGGGGTACAGCCAGAGGGTAATCTGTTTCTGCTGCCTCTTCCTTCAGAAACGTACTGTTTAACATGGAAGCTGGCTCCAGCAGCTTCTGTTTCATATAAAGTTCAAACGAAAGGCCTGTGACCTTCGCTATCACGTCGCCTAATATTTCGTAGCCGATATTGCTGTAAGCAAAAGCCTGACCCGGCTCTCTTTGCAGCTTGCAATCCTTCATGCTCCTTACGTACCGCTCCAGGCTTCCCTCATCATATTCAGGGCGGTCCCACGCAAAGTCATCCTCATCCGGCAAACCCGACGTATGGCTTAACAGCTGGCGTATCGTCAAATTCCGGGATCGGTCATCCGCCATTTCAAAATAAGGCAAGTAATCGGACACCACCCCGTCCAGGTCGATGACGCCCTCCTCTGCAAGCTGCATCATGCCGGTGGCAACCAATGTTTTGGAAACCGAGGCCATGTGAAACAAGGTATGCTCCGTCACGGCTTCGCCGCTCTGTATATCGGATACCCCGAATCCTTTGGCATAGATCATTCGGTGATCATATACCACGCCAACGGCCAGGCCGGGCAGCGGTTCATCTTGAATAAACTGAGGCAGTATTCGATCTAAGTGTTCTACAATCCGCTGTATCTCGCTCATTGTATCCCCCCATGGGTATGTTATGAAATGATCAAACAGTATGAACATACGATACAACGCGTTATACCAACGGTTTCACATCCTTTCAGAAACATCTGATTCCATCTTACTTGATTTCTCTCCGCATAAGCCGGTAATAATTAACTATAGCTGAACACTACCCGTCTGCTAAGATTAAGAAGAGTTGGGCGCTAACCTAGCAATCTCTGGCTCTCTATCAAGGTCAAGGCGGTTATACAACATGAATCCTAGAAAAACTTCCCGGCGTCTCTACAGTTCCATGCTGATGGTGATGGCTGGATTTGTCCTGTACGTCCTGTATGCCAACTTCATCCACGACCCACAGGCCGGTGAATTTCTAAGCCACAAGGAAAACCCGAAGCGCACAGTGCCAGTGTCAGCCTGGCTGAACGTGATGTATGTACATGTAATTTTTGCATGTATTGCCATGGTTGGCGGCGCGATGAACTTCTCGAACACGGTGCTGCAAAAGTACCGGCGATTTCACCGGGCGAATGGTTATGTCTACGTCGCTTCCGTCATGGTGGTTGTGCTGACCTCCGGGTACATGGCTCCTTACGCCACCGGCGGCAAGTTAACGAGTGTCCCGTTCAATCTGCTGAACATCATCTGGCCCGCGATAACGGTCATCGCCATTCTAAAAATCAAAAAGAAACAGATCCATCAACATCGCCAATGGATGGCGAGAAGTTATGCCTTCTGCTTCACGAACCTGTTCATTCATCTGTTTGCGGCTGTGTTCCACAGCGGATTCGGACTCGCCTATAAAACGAGTTATGTCATCGGGGTGTACAGTGCCATTCTGTCCCTGTTTCTGCTGGCTGAGATTGTGGTGCGAACCGTGTTTCGGGAACCGCCGCCCCAGTTGGGGGATGTAACAGCACGGTAGAAGACCCTATACCCGCCACACAGCAGAAAAAGCCGCGTGAGAACGCGGCCCTTTTATTATCATTCCTTTATGGTTGCATCCCCGGTCTTTTTCCCTCGGACAACATTCCATTTATGTTCTCGATGAGCTGTGGGAGCTCGGACATCGTATGAATCGTAAAGTCCGCCCCGTTCCGGATAAACGTCTGCTCGGCCTTCGCGATCGCAGCTTCCCGCTCCGATTCCGACAAGGCCTGGAATTCGTCCAGGCTCAGGCCCATTTCCGAGCTGCCGATGACGACTCCAACCGACCATACGCCTGCGTTCACGCCCTCTTTTACATCCGAGACGGTGTCGCCCACCTTAACGACTTTCCATGAAGCCGACAATTGGAGAAACTCCATATTCCGATAGATCATGTAAGGGTATGGTCTTCCCTTCGAGTGTGTGTCATCCGGGGTGAAATAGACATCCGGACTGTAACCCTTCTGCCGGGCATTCGAGACAACAACCTCCATCATATTGCTTGTATAGCCTGTTGTGGAGCCAATCTTCAGCCCTTGTGACTTCAACGCTTCCACCGTCTCGATGACACCCGGAATCGGGTCCGTATACTCGGATAAGGAAGCCATTAAGGCCGGCTCAAACTCCGCATACAACCGCTGCACATCCTGCTCTTGATAAGCTTCTCCATACTTCGCTTCCCATAGAGCCGATACTCTCGGCATCGACAGCATGGCACGGATATGATCGATCTTCAGCATGCCCATCGGTGCTCTCGCTTCGTCCATCGTCACTTCAATACCCGCATTCTTGAAAATATCGACAAACACATTCACAGGTGCAAAACATCCAAAATCAACGGCCGTTCCGGCCCAGTCCAATATAACGCCTTCGATTCTGTTCATTGTGCCATCACTCCCCTATATTCTTCGATAATGCGGCATAACTCCTCGATGTCCTGTTCATAGATTTCCCCGATATTCCCGATGCGGAAGGTATCCACGTCGGTCAGTTTGCCCGGGTATATGACATAGCCTCTTTCTTTGATATAAGCGTAAAATTGCCCAAAGCTAAACCCTTCACCAGGGAACAGAAACGTTGTGATAATTGGTGATTGCTTGTCTTCGGTTATATAGGCATGAATGCCGATCCGGGCCAATTTCTCCCGCAGCAGGCGATTGTTATTCCGGTAGCGTCTGAATCTGGCGGATACGCCGCCTTCTGCATCCAGCTCATCCAGCGCTTTGGAGAATGCCGCCACCACATGCGTCGGTGAGGTATAGCGCCATTTGCCATCCTTGTCCATGCCCTTCCACTGATCGTACAGATCCAGCGACAGGCTGCGTGCAATCCCCTCGCATAACGCAAGCTTCTCCAGCTTGGCGATGACGAATCCAAATCCCGGGACGCCTTGAATGCATTTATTCGCACTGCTGATCAGGTAATCGATGCCAAGACCCTGAACGTCAATCTCCATTCCGCCAAAGCTGCTCATGGCATCGATAATAAGGGTTTTCCCATACTCCTTGGACAGCCTGGATACCATCTCCAGCGGGTTCAGTATCCCCGTTGTTGTCTCGCAATGCACCATTGCAATATGCGTAATTCGCAGATCCTTTTGAAGTCTCGAGCGCAGCTCATCCTCACTTGGTTGTTCATTGTAATTCAACTTGTATTCCGCGTAATGCAGTCCGATGTACTCCGCCATCTTCACGAGTCGCTCGCCATAGGCGCCGTTGGTCACGATCAGCACCTTATCTTCCTTCGATATGGTTGACGTCATCACGGATTCGACGGCAAACGTTCCGCTTCCCTGCATCAGAACAGCTGTGTATTGTGCCGCATCCGCCCCGGCTAATGCCAGGAGCTGTGATCTGATTTTTTGCGTAATGGATTTATATTCGTCATCCCATGTACAGCGGTCAAGGAGCATCTCCTCCTTCACCGAGCTGGTTGTCGTCAAAGGGCCGGGTGTCAAAAGTTTATATTTATTCATATCGTATCGCTCCTAAGGTGCCTATTCTTTAGATCCGTTGAAAAATTGCTGGTGCTCTTCCAACAGCTCAACCGTCAATGGTTTCTCGAACTTCATGGCGTACGCTGGTTTATTGACCTCATCCACAGTCTCCCCCTCATACAGGGCTACCGGATAGTTCACAATCAGGTCTTTTCTGGCGTCCTTGATCAGGGTTTCCGCCATTTTCATCGCCAAATCTGTTGTGGCATTCTCCTTGTCCACCACCGCAACCGACTCGGTCAGGGAGAAGTTGCCTTCAACCGGATCCACGTAATCAATCGGTGCACCGGCTGCTTTGGCCGCTACAGCCTGATGCCGGAGTCCAAACCCGGCTGCCACTTCGCCGGCCTGCACCTTCTTGATCGGACCCGAGCCAGAGCTTTCCAGATGCGGTCCAACATTGGCAATCAGATCATGGAGCACCTGCCGGCCTGCGTCTTCACCGTATTGGCTGATAATCGCCTGAACCAGCAGCCAGCCGGTGGAGGAATCCATGATGTTCGGAATCGATACGAGTCCGCTGAATTCCGGTTTGGTCAGGTCGGTGATGGAGGTTGGCATCGGCAAGCCTTTTTCCTTCAACACTTCCGTATTGACGAAGATGGACCCGGTATTCGCCAGAATCGGCGTGTAATAGGCCGGATAGGAGTCAACGGCCCCTGTATCAAAAGCCAGGTTCTTGAACATGGAATGCTCGCTCTGTGAGCTTTCGATAAAGTACGAGCTCATTGTGATCAAGTCGGCCTCGATTTTGTTCCCTTCGGCCATGAGCTTGCCTCCCAGCTCTGAAGTGCCTAGTGATTGCACGAGATATTGTCCGTCATATCCCGCGTTCTTCAACGAGGTTTCCATTGCGGCGACGGCTTCTTCATCCCCGTTCGTGTAGATGACCACCTTCTTCGCTTCCCCCGCGCTGCCGCTGCCGCAGGCAGCCAGTGCAAACACCATGCTGATGGCGATTAATGACAGCAGCATTCCTTTTAACGTTTTGATCATGAGTAACTCCACTCCTTGTTGTGTTGTTATATTTAGAAATCAAGTGAAAAGATGGGTCTAACTCGCTTGCGCATATCTTTGATTGAATTGCAGATGATGCTTCTGGGCACGGTACTTCTTGCTTCGTGCTTCGTGCTGTCACCCAGCGAAAGAGGACGGAATCGTACTGGAGAAGCGTATGCGTTCGCCTCGGATTTCTGCAGTTGATTCATTCAATCAGAGAAATCTGAAGACAACAGCGATCGGAAGTACGATCCGGCGTCGCAGCGGACATGCATCCCTTGCAGCAATAGCTCAGCGTCGAACGGAAGTCCTCCGCTGCCATGCGTCGCACACCAGCTTGATGATCAGATTCGTGAAGAAGATCAGCATCGACAGCACGAAGATTTCATTAAACTTGGCGAAATGCTGCAGCTCTTTGATCTTGCTGGCAACAAGCGACGTCTGGGCCGATACGAGAAAGATAATCCCGCTGACCGTCACCATAGCGTTGATGAAATAGTAGCCAAACATCTCGATGACGGTTGAGGCCGAGTTCGGCAGGATCACCCGATATACGGTCTTGAACCAGCTGTCGCCCAGCAGCTCCCCGGTAGTCTCCCAGGATGGATTCATTTTGGACAGAGAGTTCTTGGCCATTAAGTACGGCGTCGTAAAGAAATGCACGATATTGCATAAGACAATAATGACAAACGTGCCCTTCAGGCTGCTTCCATTAAAGAGGAGCAGGTAGGAGATCCCCAGCACCATGCCGGGTACCGTATTGGTAATCATCGATACCATATCTACCGCCGATCGGGCTTTTAACGAGGTGCGGACATTGAGCAATGCCGATCCGTATGCCATCAGGGTTCCGAACAGAGCCGTCAGGAGGGCGACCCAGAGCGAGTTGCGATATACCCCCGTCAAATCGCTCGATTGAAACACGTCCCGTACATGCTTGAACGTAAACGTCAGGTCATAGGGATAACTGCTCAGCCATGGTGCAATGAACATCACGGCAAAAATAGAGAGCATCCCAAGCACGATCACCGATGAAATAACTCCGAATGCGATATCCCGCACTCGGTGCCGCGGCAGTTCGATATCCGACAGCTTGTCATAGTGAAAATTCCATTTCTCCAGATAATTCAGCAGCCAGATGCCGAACACGGCCGGTATCAGCATCAGAACCGCAATAACAGCGCCTTGGTTGAAGTCCGGAATGGAGCCCAGCATCACCTGATACAGCTGCGTTGCCACGACGGGATAGGTACCGCCAACGGAAGCCGGTATCCCGAAATCCGTAAAACTTAAAATAAAGGAAAGTACAAAAGCTCCGCCCAGCGCACCCGCGAGAGGGCGCAGAATGGTGTTCATGAAACTTCTCATCGTTCCGTCCCCCATTAACTTGGATACGATGATGAACTTTTTATCAATGTATTGAAAAGCGTTATGGATCAGCAGGAATACGGGAGGCAGCGTGTATACGACATAGCCGATGAGTAATCCGTTCAATCCGTAGATTTCGAACAAATTGCGCCCGGCAAGCCGGGTGATCAATCCCTGGTTACCAAACGAATACATAATGGCGAACCCATACGTAATCGTCGGAAGCAGCATCGGGACGATGATGACGGTTTTTAACACCCCTTTGAGGGGCTGATATATCCTCGTGCAATGAATGGAGTACGCCAGCATAAATCCCAGGATGGTTGTGATCAGCGCCGTTAACGCCGATACCTTCACACTGTTGCCGATCGCTGTCATCAATTCCCGGTTCGAGCCAAGTGACATATAGTGACCGAGGGTAAACCCCTGATCGGACTCGAAGGAACGAACCAGCAATATAAGCAACGGCAGGAACAGAAACGCAGCGAACAAGATCAGAATGACGGTGAAGATTACCCGCATTTCCGGCTTCACATTAGGCATAATGCTCACCGAACAGATTGTAAATATTCTGCCTTTTGATATGCAGCTGCTTGATGATGAACTGCTTCACAAAATCATCCTGGGGATGATGAACAATCTCCTGTGGCGTACCGAACTGGGCGATTTTCCCTTGGTTAATAATCAGGATTTTATCGGACAGCGTCAGCGCCTCCTCCGGATCATGCGTCACAATGATCGTGGTGAGTTTGAATTCTCTGGCAATCGACTGGATACGCTGCTTGATCGACTCCTTAATGACGCCATCCAGCGCACTGAGCGGTTCGTCGAGCAGCAGAATTTTCGGCTTGGTGACAAGTGTTCTTGCCAGGGCCACCCTCTGCTTCTGACCCCCTGACAGCTCGCTGATCCTCTTCTTCAAGTGGGGCTGCAGCTCCAGAAAGTCGATGTATTCCTGTACCTCCTGCTCACTCACAGTTCCCTTCTTATTGCGCAGCCCGTATACAATATTGTCGTAGGCATTCAAATTCGGGAATAAGGCATAATCCTGAAAAACAATATTAAAGCCCCGCTTCTTCATCGGTACGCTGCTCAGATCCTGATCATGGAACACGATGCTTCCCTGGTCCATCCGGGTGAGTCCCAAAATGATATTCAGTAATGTGGTCTTTCCGCTGCCGCTCGGACCAAGCAGTGACACAATCTCACCTGTACCGATTTCTACGCTGATGTCATCCAAAACCACTTTATCGTCGAATTGTTTGCTTATATGCTGAAGCTTCAACAATCGGCTCACCTCCTTGAACACATCCTCAGTATAAAAACCATATGTAAACAAGAATCATGCAAACTGTTAAATGTAAGTAAATTATGCATATATCATTCATAAATTAATACTAATTGTTGACTATATTTAACTGTATCACATGCCTAACTTACGAATAATATGGGTAAATCTATTGAATATGGAGGCACGAATGAGTAAACTAGACTTGAAAGCGAGCGTCAACTACTAATGCAAATTGAATGGGTGAGGGCGAATGTTTCCACTGGAGAGGCACAAGAAAATACTAGAGCTGCTTACGATTAGAAAAGTATTAAAGATCACGGAACTAACCGAAGAGCTGAATATCTCTGTGGATACACTGCGCCGGGATCTGAACACTTTGACCAAGCAAGGCCGGATTGAGAAGATTTACGGCGGGGTTAAACTCGTAGAGTCCCGGTTCGGCGAATCCTCCATGGATGAGCGTATGGTCAGCCAGCTGGAAGAGAAGGACAGGATCGCCCGCAAAAGCAGTGAATTCATCCATGACGGCGATTGTATCTACATCGACAGCGGCTCGACCACGTATCAGATCGCCAAATACGTGAAGCATAAGAAGAAGCTGACGGTGGTTACGAATTCGCTTCCGGTTGCGATTGAGCTGATGGACAGCGATGTAGAGCTGATTATGATTGGCGGTAAAATCCGGCGCGAGGAACAGTCCGTCGTAGCGTATGAATACATTTTCAACTTCCATGAGCTGAATGTGCTGAAGGCCTTCATCTGCTGCAGCGGCATTACCATCGAAAAAGGCATTTCCGACTATAATCTGGAAGAAGCCATTACTCGTAAAAAAATGATCGAGCTGTCCAAAGAGGTGTTTGTTATGGCGGACAGCACCAAGTTTGGCAAAGACGTTACCATCTCTATCGCATCACTCGACAAAATTGATACCATCGTGACAGATGCCAACGTCAATGCAAGCCTCATTCCAAAATTCAAAAAAACCAGTACAACGCTAGTGATTGCGGATGAATAGAATAAACATCAAAACGGACATTCTCCATCGCCGAAGCTTCAGCGATGATGGGAATGTCCGTTTTGGCATTTCACGTTGGATATACCGATGCTGCTTATGAGCGCTAACCTTCTCGAATCCCTCCACCCGTACCATGTTCCCTTCTTCCCTAATGCCGCCAATCCCTCGGCACAACGAGAGCCATCAAGCCTCATGCGGTTGTACTCTAGATTTAAAGCCCATATAATGTAATGAAGAATAGGATATTTTTGTTATTTTACTTAGATACTCATGCAGGTAGAGGAGGAAGTAGGACATGAACGTGGGATCAGCACGAGCAGCAGCCACCGATTGGGTCTTGCAGCATGCTAGCAGGGAGCCCGGCTTTATGGGTGCCTATTTTAGCGGCTCCACCGTAGGGAAGCCGGATGATGTTGAGATAGCCCCGTCCTCTGACATCGACGTTGTCGTTGTCACTGAAGACGCAGAACCCCCTCTCAAGCTCGGAAAGTTTGTCTACCAGGACGCCTTGATTGAGGCCACCTATCTTTCCTGGCGGGACCTGTCCTCGCCCGAGCAGGTATTAACGTCCTATCATCTGGCCGGCAGCTTTCGGGTAGACACCCTGATGTCCGATCCGACCGGTCAGCTCCGCAAGCTGCAGACAGAGGTTTCCCGGCATTTTGCGGACCGGATCTGGGTCAGCCGCCGCTGCGAGAATGTGCGAGAACGCATCATTACCGGGCTCAGATCCATCGATCCTTCTGCCTCCTGGCATAGACAGGTTACCTCCTGGCTCTTCCCTACCGGCGTTACGACCCACTTGCTGCTGGTTGCCGCTCTTCGGAACCCAACCGTCAGACTGCGTTATGCGGCAGCCCGCGGTGTGCTTAAGGAATACGGCCGAGAGGAAATCTACGAAGAGTTGTTAAGACTGCTGGGCTGTAAGGACATGACGGCCGAGCAAGCGATGCATCATCTCAATGGATTGTCCCGAACCTTCGACGCCGCTGCCGCGATTGCGAAGACGCCTTTCTTCTTCAGCAGCGATATTACCGCGGATGCAAGACCGATTGCCATTGAAGGCAGCCGCGAGCTGATCCTGAACGGCAGCCATCGAGAGGCTGTTTTCTGGATGGTCGCCACCTTTGCACGCTGCCACAACATTTTGGAAGCTGATGGACCTCCTGAGTTTCAACGGGAATACGCCCCGGCCTTTGACGCCATACTTGCGGATCTTGGCATTACCTCCACGGCAGACCTGCAAAAGACGGGCAGACGAAGTCATTCGCTTCCTACCCACGCTTTGGAACATCACGGAGGGGATTCTGGAGGCCAATCCCGAAGTGACAGGAGGCCCAGAGCCGACCTAGAATTTCTATATAATTTAAGACCACGCCCCCATATGGCAAGCGTGGTCTTTGTTTTGTATATGGGAATCAGAACAACGTATTCTATCCAGACTTTACTACTGGTTACAGTTCCCCCCAGCAGAAGCATTTGCCCTTCCCAAAACCCCGAACGATCTTTCCTTTCACTCATACGAATGGAAATTTCCTTAAAGTGGATTTACATTTATGTTATTACGTAATATAATAATTACGTAATAACATAAATTTACGATAAGTGAGGTTGATGACTCCTATGACACGCGACCTGCTCCATGAAATGGATGTCTTACAGAAACAAATGGCGGAGCTGCAGCAGCTTGTATACCAAGCTCTGGTGGAACGAAAACCAGCTTCCGCATCAAACCAGCAGCCCCAAGAAATCACTTCAGCACCCAACATACATGACTCGAACCATGTACCCGGCTCCGTCTTTTACTCCGGACAGGTGCACCTGAACGGCGATGGACTCCGGTGGGAGCCCCAGGAACGCCGAATGGAGCAATTGCTGGACATGAACACCGAGAAGGCAGCCAAAATCCTCGCAGCCCTGGGCAATAAGCAGCGCCTCGATATTTTAAAGGCCGTCATGACAGAGCCCTTGACCGGCTCCGAGCTGGTGGAACGCTTGAACATGGGGACGACCGGCCAGCTGTATCATCACCTCAAGGCGCTTCTCGGCGCGGATTTACTCGTGCAAGAGCACGGTGGACGCTACGCTCTGCCCAAGCACCGGAGCCTGCCGTTCCTGCTGCTGCTGTCTGCGGCGGGCGATCTTCTTGATACGAGCGATTATCTGGAAATGACGGAAACCCGCAATCATGCGGGGATGTATTTCGGAACCTCGCAGAATTTCGATATTCATCAGCTGCTCTGGGCGGTGGTGGAGAATTCGATATTGGAGCATACGAACGGGTACGGCAATCAGATTGGCATCTTCCTGCATGGGGATGGCAGCGTAACGGTGACCGATAATGGCAGAGGCATTCCCGTGCAGGCCCTTCCGAATTCCAGCATTCCTGCCGTCCAATCGATTCTGACCGATGTCCACCGCTTGAATTCAAGCGCACACTTCCTCGTCCCTGGCGCGGAAAAAGGCATCAGTATCGCCGTCGTCAATGCCCTCTCTCAGCGGCTGGCCGTAGAGATTCGTCGCGACGGCAAGGTGTATCGGCAAGAGTACCGCCACGGCATTCCACAAACCGGACTTTTGACAGTTGGTTTGACTCAAGACACTGGCACCAGTGTGACTTTCAAACCCGAGCCCGAATTATTCGGCTCCGCCTTTGAAATGAACCACATCATGGAGCGGAAGAAGGCGATTGACGCGGATTATCCTGAGCTCATCCTGACGATCGGTGACATTGCTGAATAAAAGAAACGCAGGAGATCGGTTTCGCACCCCCTTTTTCCCAGTCTGTAGTAATGTAGTAAGCTCCCGCAAACCGGCTTTACGCGCCTGTGATATACTGACTTGAACGAACGCTAATCGAGGTGATATAGAATGTTGGAACGTTCTATGGAGAATGTAATGGAATCCGAACAGGAAAGGGGATGTTGCGATTAAACAAAATAAGAAAAGAGGACGATACACATGCACACACAGCGTACGATCATGAGCGACGGATTTGCTTTGAGTGTTTCCATTCATGGAAGGGGCATGCCCATATTGGTGGTGGGAAGCAGCATTTACTATCCCCGCTTATTTTCGGAGTTGCTACTATACCCAATTTCAATTGATTTTCCTGGATCACAGAGGATTTGTGAAGCCCCCTCGAGCACTGGAACCGGAAGACTATACACTGGATCAGGTTCTGGATGATATCGAAACGGCAAGACAAACGCTGGGACTGGAGGATTTTATCATATTAGGGCATTCGGGGCACGCCTTCATGGCCTTGGAGTATGCCGCCCAATATCCGGAGTCTGTCCGGAAGGTCATTCTGCTGAATGCTGCGCCGACCAACAGCCTGGAACGACAGCAGCAGAGTTTGTATGGCTTCAACGAGACGGCAAGTCCTGCCCGGAAGCGGCAGTTTGAAGGTGATATGGCCCTGCTGGAAGGTGATATTCAGAGGGAGCCCGAGCGGCGCTTTGTTCATATGTGCATCCGGATGGGAGCCCACAGCTTCTATAACTATGCCTTTGATGCGGCATCGATGTGGGATGGAGTTTTCACGAACATGCCCGTTATGGATCACTTATGGGGAGAGGCTTTCGCGCAGCTCAATCTGATCGAATCACTGAAAGGCTTCACCAAGCCGGTATTCCTCGGTCTTGGGCGTTACGACTACCTGGTCGGCCCCGTATCGCTATGGGATACTGCCGACGGGTCGCAAGAGAACGTGAAGAAGGTCATTTTTGAAAAAAGCGGCCATAATCCGATGTTCGAGGAGCCTGAGCTTTTTGACGCCATATTGACGGCTTGGATTCATGAAACAGACAGCTAATCCGGTGAAGTAAACTAACGTATACCGATGGATGAACTAAGAGGAGCCCGCAGCATTCCCGCTGGGGCTCCTCTTCTGTAACTAGCGTTTCAACCGATAAACCCTCGCTTCATACGGCTTCAGCGGCAGCGTGCGGACGCTCTTCTCCTTGCCGACCTCCATGTTGGAAATCAACAGCTCGAATTCACGATACTTGATATCCTTCGACAGATGGAATACCGTTTCATCTGCCGTCAGGTTCGTGATGATCAGCAATTGCTCGTCTTCCAGCGTTCGGGTGTACGCATAAATCCGCTTATGATTCTTCAACAGAAGCTCATAGGAGCCGTATACCAATGCAGGATGCGCCTTGCGAATTTCAATCATTTTTTTATAGTAGTGATAGATGGAATTCGGATCTTTCCGTGCCTTCTCGACATGGATCTCCTTGTAATTCGGATTTACCTTCAGCCACGGGGTGCCGCTCGTGAATCCTGCCTGCTCCCCGTCATTCCACTGCATCGGTGTTCGGGAATTATCCCGTCCATTCTTCCAGATGATCCTCATGATCTCGTCATGACTCTTGCCGTTCTCGGATTCGATGCGGTACAGATTCTTGATTGCCACATCATTGTAGTCCTCAATGGATTCAAACTGCACGTTTGTCATTCCGATTTCCTGGCCTTGATAGATAAACGGAGTCCCCTGCATGAAGAAATACATCGTAGCCAGCGACTTGGCGGATGCATCCCAATACGCACCGTCATTGCCCCATGTAGATACCGACCGCGGCTGGTCGTGATTCTCCATGAAGAGAGCGTTCCAGCCTACGCCTTCAAGGCCCTTTTGCCAGCGGGTCAGGGTTTTCTTAAGCGCATAAATGTCTACGCCCCCGGTAACACTCTTACTCCAAAGTCCCATGTGCTCAAATTGAAAAATCATGTTAAATTTGCCGCTGGACTCTCCTACCCACAGATCCGCATCCTGAACGCTGACGCCGTTCGCTTCGCCCACCGTCATAATGTCATACCGATCAAACGTTTCTTGCTTCAGCTCGTTCAGGAACATATGAATGCCTTCCCGGTTCATATGTCCGTCCATGGAAGGCACATATCTCAGCTTGTATTTATTTGGCATATCGGGGAATCCCGGTACCTTCTTGATGTGGGAAATCGCATCAATCCGGAAGCCATCGATACCTTTATCCAGCCACCAGTTGATCATATCGTACAGTTCCCGGCGCACGTTCGGATTTTCCCAATTCAGGTCCGGCTGTTTGCGGGAGAAAATGTGCATGTAGTACTGTTCCGTCGGTTCATCATATTCCCACACGGAACCACCGAAGATGCTCTCCCAGTTGTTCGGCTCCTCGCCGTTCTTGGCATCCGTCCATATATAATAATCACGCTTGGGATTGCTCTTGCTCGAACGCGATTCGACAAACCATGGATGCTCATCGGAGGTATGGTTGATCACCAGGTCCATGATCAGTTTCATGCCCCGATTATGAACCTCTTGGAGCAGCTGATCAAAATCCTGAATTGTTCCAAACTCCTCCATGATGTCCTGATAATCGGAAATGTCGTATCCGTTATCGTCGTTCGGCGATTTGTATATCGGGCAAATCCAGATGACATCGATGCCGAGCTCCTTCAAGTAATCCAGCTTCGATATAATACCTTGCAAATCTCCGATGCCATCGCCATTGCTGTCCATAAAACTTCGAGGGTAGATCTGATACGCTACGGCCTCTTTCCACCAAATTCTCTCTGTCATTCGTGCACTCCTCGTATGTTGTCCTTGTTTGTTATCGTTTTGCTCTATATGGACTCTAAAAATACATCCTTCATCATTATCCATTGTCTGCGTTCCCCGTCAAGTCCCCATATAAGGTTCCATCTATGGTGTAGAAACTCTGTAATTAGAAATTCGTGAGAATTTCCTGGAAAACAACTAATTATCGTATGTAGCTGTTCAGGCTAGGACCGCTTCGCCTGCTGAATCCGTGGATGATTGAGGTTAAGTTAACAAGGCTATTTCGTGTCCATTCGGACACAGGAGCCGTTAT
The DNA here is from genome assembly GCF_000193415.1 of Paenibacillus vortex V453. Classification (NCBI taxonomy): domain Bacteria; kingdom Bacillati; phylum Bacillota; class Bacilli; order Caryophanales; family Paenibacillaceae; genus Paenibacillus; species Paenibacillus vortex. The sequence goes on along the minus strand of NZ_ADHJ01000006.1, from coordinate 105,852 downwards.
TCGCTCAAAACCACTCTATTTGCGAGTCCATTCGGACACAGGTTCCGTTATTTGCTCAAAACCACTCTATTTGCGTGTCCACTCGGACTCAGGTTCCGTTATTTGCTCAAATCACGGATAAGTACCCCGAAAATTGTGAAATAACGGATCTCTTGTCCTCATATCGTTACAAATCAGCAAAAAACAACTAAATAGCGGAACCACGGTCCTCTAAAAACGGCCAATCCATACTTGATCGTAAATGATACCCGTGCTCCCTTGATGAAGCCCTGTTTTTCCCCAAGGTCTTGGCGCAAGATGCATTAACACCTAGGGTCTCGTAGAAAGTACATAACCCATAAGGCATTGTACAGAGCACATACACCCTAAGTCATACAGAGCAGATAAACCCTAAGGTCCTCATAAAGAGCACATTAGCTCTTAGGGCGATCGTACAGAGCACATCTAACCACTAGGGTCATTGCAGAGTATATAAATCCTAAGGTCATCATACAGAGTACAAACCCCCAAGGGTCATCCTACAAAGTTACAAAGTACATAAATCCCCCAAGTCATCGCACGGAACACAAAATACCCTAAAGTCATCATACTAAGCACATAATCCCTAGGACTCTCCGTACGAAGCACACACTCAACGGATTCAGCACCCGCTCTCCCAACTCCATCTGCCTCAACCTTCCTTCAAGATTTAAGGAGGCGGAACCCTTCCGCCCCCTCAGAAGGACAACCCCTCCAGCCTGCGGGTCTCCTCCTCAATCCGGCTTGTATCGATACGTTCAAACAAGAGCTCCACGTGATGAAGGCGCTCGCCAGCCGGAACATTGCACCAATTCCACGCTGCTGGCTTCAACGAGAGAAAGCCTCTTATTTTGTCACAGGAAAACGGGATAAACGGCTGCAGCAGATTCGTCAGGTTAGCGATGATCTGAACACAGGTGAAGAGGGTATCCCCGCAAGCTTCGCGATCCTCCTTGACCTGAATCCATGGCTTGCGCTCATCAAAATATTTGTTCGCATGACGTACCGTACTAAAAATTAATTCCAGCGCCTCCTTCAATCGCCCCTCTTCGATGAGCGTTCCGGCCTCCCGGTACAATGACTCCATACGTCTCTGCCACTCTTCAGTTATGCGCCCTTCGGGTACCTTCCCGTCAAACGATTTGTTCACAAACACCAAAGTTCGATTCACGAGATTCCCAAAAGCTCCAAGCAGCTCGCCATTATGGCTATGAATGAACTCCCGCCAGGAAAAATCGGTATCCCGCTTCTCGGGACCGTTCGCAATGAGGAAGTAGCGGATCGAATCCGGCTGATAGCGACTTAGCAAATCCGGTACCCAGATCGCCCAGTTCCGACTGGTCGAGAACTTCTTCCCTTCCAGCGTCATGTACTCACAAGAAATGATCCGATCCGGCACATGCAGTCCTCCGGCACCCTTAAGCAGCGCTGGCCAGATCAATGTGTGAAACGGGATATTGTCTTTCCCATGAACATAATAAGCTGTTATATCCTCCCTCTCTTTCAGCCAAAAGGACTCCCAATCGCCGCCCGTTTCCGCGGCCCACTGCTTGCTGGCGGATAGATAGCCGCTCACCGCCTCAATCCATACATAGATTTTCTTATCCTCGAAGCCAGGGACGGGTACATCCACTCCCCAAGTGAGATCCCTCGTCGCCGCCCGGTCCACAAGCCCTTCCTCCAGATATCTTCGCGTCAGCTGGATCGCATTCTCCCGCCAGCCCTTGGCGTTATTCAGGTCATCGGTGAGCTCTGCTTGAAAATGCGACAGCGAAACATAATAATGCTCGGTTGGCCGTTCTACTGGCGGGTTGCCGCAGATTTTGCAGGCTCTGTTACTCAGATCCGACGGATCCAGTAGGGTTGAACAGACGTCGCACTGGTCACCGCGAGCCCTGCTGCCGCATACCGGACAGTCTCCTTCCACATAACGGTCCGGCAGAAACCGCCGATCGGTCTCGCAATACGTCTGCTGGATCGTTTTCCGATACAGATAGCCGTTATCCAGCAGCTTCAGAAACAGCTCCTGAACCACGCCATGATGAAATTCCTGGTCGGTTCGCGTATACAAATCGTAGGAAAAACCCAGCTGTTCGAAGCATTTCGCAAACTCTCCATGATACCGATCCGCAATATCCCGAGGCGTTACCCCCTCTTGAATCGCCTGCACCGCCACCGGCGTACCATGGCAATCGCTGCCGGACACATACAACACCTGCTCTCCCTTTGCGCGGAAATAACGCGCTAACACGTCACCGGGCAGTAAGCTTGCGAGCCTCCCCAAATGTAAGGAACCGTTGGCATAAGGCCAGGCACCGCCGATAAAAATGTTTGTCATATCGTTCATCCTCCTTTTTATGGACAACAAAAAAAAGCCCTCATCCCAAAGGGACGAGAGCTTGTCGCTCACGTGGTACCACCCAATTTCATTCATGCCTCGCGGCACTCACCTCTTCGGGTACGGCGCGAATCATCGCGGGTATACCCTAGCATGTTAACGGATGCGGGTTCCGGCACAGCCTACAACCCGCTTACGGGTTTCGGTGCACAGCTCAGAGACCATGTTCCCAAGGTTCTTTCCTTACCCCTTTTCACCAGCCGGGGCTCTCTGTTCAAAGACGTCGCCAAGGTACTCTTTCTCTTCATTGCTTTTGCTTGATTTATTCAAGTTATTGGAGATAATACCCGATCCTAACTCAAGAAGTCAAGAGGAAGGAGGCGAGGCCTTTCTTACTTTCGTCTACCGTCCCGCAGCGCCCCCACTTTCTTGCCCAGCATAATATTCAGTTTCTTGCGGGCTCTGCTCATGCGATTCCGTACATTGACAGGCTCAATCTGAAGGACTTCCGCTATTTCCAAGGTGTTGAATTTCTCATAGTAATACAAATACATCGGCTGTCTCAAGGTTTCAGGCAATGCAAGCACAGCGGACAGCAGAGCATCGCCTGGATCCTCACTACCAATAGCCAATTCCGGAGGTGTCTGCATGGTGCATTCGCTTAAACGATCCCTAGAAAGAAAGTCCATCGATATCAGCTCCATTTCGTCATAGGTTGATCCATTCTTCCTTATCACCCCTTTAAGGTTGAACTCAGGCCCACTTACTGATCGGTCGAAATGGCCTTACATGGCGTAGTTCAGGAGTTGATTGGCCGGTCTTTGAGGACCGTGGTTCCGCTATTTTGCTGTTTTCTGTTGGTTTGTAACATTATGAGGACAAGAGATCCGTTATTTCAGGATTTTCGATAATTAATCCTCGATTCTGGCACATTAACGGAACCTGTGTCCGAGTGGACAGGAAAATAGAGTGGTTTTTAGCGAATAACGGAACCTGTGTCCGAGTGGATAGGAAAATAGAGTGGATTTCAGCGAATAATGGAACCTGTGTCCGACTGGACGAAAGTGGACCGCAGTGTCAGGAATAAAGCACCCCATGTCGGGTTATCGAGATCAAGCTCCGGACTTGCCTGTATTTCCAAGCCTCTCCAGCCTCCTGATCCCGCTCCATCTGCTGCTGCCGTATGAGGTAATCCACAACAAATCAATTGTTCATCCCCACCTCTCTCCTTTCCCTGCCCATAAGTTCATATTTTTTTGAACTAATTAATTTAGTTCAATTATATACAAACCAATAATAAGTTCAATATTTATTTTTCCCAGGTTGTGGTATCCTAAAAACGGATAGATGAGCCCTTGAAGGAGAATGACCATGACCTTAATCAGAATTGACTATTCGCCTGTTCACGAGCTGGTAACCAGCTTGTTCGCATATACAGACAATAAAAATCAACTGCACGATCTCGGCAATAAATGGAGGAAGGAAATTGAGAAGAAGCTGCCTGCATCTTTTAATAAGAAGCTGGAAGAGCTGAACCTGTACGAAACCATTGCTTATCTGCATCTGATCATTGTCGACAGCCCGGAAAAAGACAACGTCGAGCGGTTTCTCAGCTGGTTCAAAAGCTTAGGCGAAGGTCAGTTGTATGAGCTCTTGGCGCCTTATCTTGAGGATGGAATACCCATGGGGCTTAAAACGTTCCGTGACCTTAGCCATGAGATCATGTTAGAGTGGCAACAGGCCTATACCATCCCGCCTGAGATTCATGAATTACTGGGGCGCTCCGCCGCACGTATGGAACAATTGAAGCCACAACTTTCATACATCGATCTGATTGATGAAGCAACGAGCGGCATTGTGCTGGATTCCTCAGACGAATACAACGGCCTGCTTCTCATCCCCACCTATCACATCAAGCCGCTGAACCGGCTGGACTTTGTGAGCAATCAACTCATCGTTAGCTATGCCGTAGACGATGAGCAGATTGACGAGGATACACCAACCAATCAGCTGCTGCGCATGACCAAGGGATTGGCTGACGAGAAGAGGCTGACGCTGCTGCACATTTTGGCTAACGGACCGGTCACATTTACCGAATTGCAGCAGAAGACCAAGCTCTCCAAGAGCAATCTCCACTATCACCTGTCCCTGCTCAAAACCGCGGGGCTCTTGCGAATGCATTTCAAAATGCCAAACGAAAAATATAAATACAGCGCAAGACCCGAGTCATTCAATCAACTGAAGGGTTTACTGGAGTCTTATGTGTTCGGACTTACAGGCTACAATGATCGGTGAGGAGGAATAATGGGTGTTTATCATCTTTGTAGGTGCGGTCCTCGGCGTCATGCAAACGTTATTGAACTTCATTATCGTTGACAAAGAAGAAAGCAAGTTCAAAAAAATGTACGATACCGCCGGAGCCTCATATTATTTCCGCGGAAGCGTGATCTTCTTCATCGTGATTATCGGAATTGCAATCATCAGCTTCTTGGACATAATCACGGCGGCAGCTATTCAGCGGATGTTTCTCGTCTCCCTGATTATTGCTCTGGCCCTTCGCGCGTATATGGAATGGAAGTACCTCCGCAATACGAACCAGCATAAAGCCACGCTGATCCTATTAGGCACCCTGCTTCTTTTTTCTGTATTTTTCTTTTTGTTAAAATAAGTTCATGCTCATCACAAAAAAGCCTGGAACACAAGGTTCCAGGCTCCTAGGCTGCCGAGGACATCCCGGCGGCTGTTTTTATAGTTCCGTACGAATATGGAGCCGACCGCTAATCTCGACTCTGTTCGTTCACTAGCTGTTCGCCAGCATGACAGTCAGAGCGCTCTTGGCCGGCATCTCCAGCTGCAATGCCTCTTCCCCGCGCAGCTGGATCGCCACGCTCTCTGGTGCCTCGCTGTCGTTGAACAATACGGCTGCGATTGAACCATCCGTATTCTTGAAGGCAACAGAGCGGATCAGATCATTGCTGGTGGAAGCAACACGCAGCGCTTTCGGACGGACACATTTGCTGAAATGTGCCAGCGCATAATAGTCCAGCGTATACGTTAGCTCCTTTGTCTGCTGATTAACGGTCACGATGCCGCGGCAGGTGCTTTTGCCAAAGCCAGGTACGGTAGGACCATTCTTCTCGTCCAAGGCCATATTCCACAGCACATAGGACTTACTATGATTGCGCAGAATCTCAATACCCGTCCGCATCACATTGGAGAAGGCCTGCTCAAACGGCGGAATCCACTCCCCGCCCGACCCTTCCGTAAAATGCACCTCTTTGCCAGGGAAAGCTTCGAATACGTCCGATTGGGCCGACGGCTTGCCGCCATACCAGTGCCAGGCAACACCATCCACTGCATCTTCCGCTTGCTCGAACACCGTCATCGGGTAATCCGGCTTATCCCAGTTATGATCATAACAGAGGATTTTTGTGTTGATCCGGTTCTTCACGAATTGCGGCTTCAAGTGATTCTTGATGAATTCGCTTTGCGCTTCAGGCAGCATGATCATGCCCGGATAGTGCCCGGGTGAATACAGTGCCTCATTTTGGGGGGTAACGGCATAAATCGGGAGACCGTGTGAAGCATATCCCTGAATATAGCGCACAAAATAATTTGCATACACCGAATAATATTCCGGCTTCAGCTCTCCGCCAATCATCGAGCCGCTCGTCTTCATCCAGCCTGGGGGACTCCAAGGCGAGCCCATCAGCTTCACATCCGGATTCAATCGCAGCGCTTCCTGCAGCAGTGGAATCATATCATCCTCATCGTGTGCGATGGAGAACTGCTTCAGTTCCTCATCGGATTGACCTTCCGGCAGATCATTATAACTATAGAAATCCCGAGCGTAATCAGACGCGCCCATCGGTTGCCGCAGTACCGACAGACCGATCCCTTCGTTGGCATCGAACAATTGTGTCATGAGCTCCGAACGCTGCTCGGTCTCCAGCACTTGATGAATCAGATAAGCAGCGGAATCCGTAAAGGACGCTCCAAAGCCATCCATCTCCTGAAACGTCTGCTCCTCATCGATAACAATTGTGTGCTGCTGTGCCTCCGGGGATACGGGCGCCAGCTGCTCCTTGGTTTTCTTAACGAATAATTGCTCTTCACCGTTTGACTGGTGGATTGTGATGTTCGACATGTTGTTTCCCTCCAGTGTTCTGTTTATATTTCCTATCCCATGGCTTTACTCTGAACCGCTGACATAGAGAAAGCCCCTTCCTATCAAGAAAGGAGCTCTCCCAGCAAGAGATTTACTTATTTCAGCCCCAGCTTTTCTTTGTTCGCTTTCATCTTCTCGTTGCGGACTTCGGTGATTTTATCCCAGTTGTTATCGTCCAGGAACTTTTTGTATTCGTTCAAAAGGCTATCGAATGCTGCATCATCCTTCGAACGGATCATACTGACGAGAGTTGAGTTCCATTTCGTATTGATGGCCGTCAGGGAGCGTGCTTCCGGTGTTCCTTGGTCCGGGTTGATATTCTCCAAAATAAAGTGCGGTACGAGCTTCCCTTTGCCCCATTCCTGCATCTGCTTGATGGCATCCGGGAATGCATCCCCGCTCAGCGCTTTGTGGCGGTCATGACCGAAGAACATGAATTCGCCCATACGGTAGTCCTTCTTGAACGTATCCGAATTGTTCATCTGAAGATCCTTCACCTCAGGAAGGAACTCTACTGTTCCATCTGCATTCACCTGATAGGTCTCGCCTTCAATCCCATAGTTCATCAGCATTTGTCCTTCTTCGCTTAACAAATACGTGAAGAGCTGAATGGATTTGGCAGGATCTGCATTCTCTTTGGTAATAAAGCTGATCATCCAGCCGGTGATACCGGATTGGTTCAGGGTCGGCGCATGTCCGACCGTGCTTTGCGGTCCGTCAATCGCGATGTACTCACTGCCTTTGTTGTTGCTGTAGAAGCTCTGCAGGTTACCACCCTGCTGCGGCGTGCCGTCCAGCATCATCGTTGCGTATTTGCCTGCTTTGACCTTCTCTTCAAAAGCTGTTCCGTCATCGGCAAAGCTGTCATCGCTGATCGCTCCGTCACGATATACGGTATTGAATGCCTTCACCCAAGTCAGATAGTCTTCATCCAGGTTACGGTTATAGAAACCGCCGTTCTCGTCTTCGAGCGGCACGCCGATGAAATCCTGCAGCACGTCGCCAAGCGAGCCGGTGCCTTCACCGATGGAGTTAAAGCCCAGTGGAATCAGAGCAGGGAACTGCTTCTTGATGTCCGCGAGAGCAGCCCGGAATTCTTCCGGCGTTCCCATAGCCGGCTTCCCTATAGCCTCATATACGTCCTTGCGGATGATAAATGCCGTTTTGGCAGGAATGTTACCGCTGTCATAATCCTCCTGCGTATTGGAATAGTTCGGATATCCGTACGTTTTGCCGTCCTTCAACTGAAACCAGTTGATCGTATCCTGTGCTGCTACTTTATTGAAATAAGGATCATATTTCTCGGCAAGATCATTTAACGGCAGCGCCCATGTGGCCGCCTTCTGGACAACCGGGGAGTTGGAGTCAAACGTTGTGATCAGATCCGGCATTTCTCCGCCTGCAAAAAACGTATTCAGCTTGGTATCGTCACCCGTGATGAATTTGATGTTGATGTTCAGATCTTCCTTGATTTTTTTAGTTACAACGTCCTTGCCAAAGTCTGTGTTCCACCAGTCTGCATTCACATACCAAGTGAGCTCCGTTGTCTCCTCTTTTTTATCCAGCTGCCAAGCAGGGGTCTCTGCGTCCGGTGTATAGCGATCCTCGATCGAAACCCAGTTTTCCTTCTTGGAGCCGGAATTGCCGCCTGATCCGCCGCATCCGCTTACAATCAATACAACAGCCATCAATGCGGTGATCAGCGTGAGTCCTTTCTTACCCAAAGCTTTGTTCTTCAACATCCTGTAACCCTCCCTTTAAATTAAAGCGCTTTCTTACCAGACCCTAGCCTGTACAGGTTTGCTTCTGTTCCACTCCCCTAAGAGCAGCAGCTCTACTCTTTAACTGCCCCCAGCATCATGCCGGAGATAAAATATCTCTGTAATATTGGATACATCACAACAATTGGCAGCGTTGTCACGACAATTGTTGCTAGTTGGACCCCTTTGGTGGTCGTCTGGATCGCAACCGAACCGATATTTTGCATCGATTGGGTCTGGGACTGCACAATAATCTCATACAGCATCATCTGTAATGGATATAGCGACTGATCCGTGATGTACAATTTGGTGGTCATGAAATCATTCCACTGCCCGACCCCGTTAAACAACGCAATTGTCGCCATCGCTGGCATGGAGAGAGGAATGAAGATGCTCAGGAAAATTCTCCAGTCGCCCCCGCCGTCGATCTTCGCCGATTCCTCCAGCGAATCCGGTACGTTGCGGAAGAAGTTCATCAGAATAATAACATCGTAAAAACTCAACAGAGCGGGAATGATATAAACCCAGAAGCTGTTTAGCAGCCCCAAGTCCTTCATCAACAAGTACGTCGGAATCATGCCGCCCGAGAAAAACATGGTGACGACACCCATCGACACATAGAATTTACGGCCGCGGACGTATTTTTTGCTCAAGCCATAACCCACCATGGCACAGAAGAACACGTGCGTGATGACCCCGATGACGGTCTTGGCAACCGAGATAAAAAAGGCATTCCATATGTTGGCATCCCTGAACACGGCCTGATAATTCTCAAGCGAGAATTCCGTAGGCCAGAAGATGAACCCGCCCTCGGCCAGGGACCTGCCCGAGCTGAAGGATGAAACAACCACGTTCCACAGCGGAACGACAATGATGATGGTAAACGTAACCAGTAAAATGATATTGATCGTATCAAAGATCTTGCTGTCGAGATCCCCTTTTGCTGCTTTCAAATTCACCGTAATACCTCCCTCTGCATGACCTATAGAACGGATTGATTATCATTCAATTTACTGGTCACCTTGTTAGCCGTAACGAGCAGAATGACAGATATGATGGATACACCCAAACCAACGGCGGTGGCATATGAGAAATCGCCTTGCGTCATACCCATCCGGTATACGTACGAGTTAATGACTTCGGCCTTTTCCCGGTTCTGCGAATTCATGAGCACCAGGGTTTGATCCAGATTCGATCCCAATAAACCGCTTACAGTAAGGATCAAATTCAAGCTAATAATCATCTTCATGTTCGGCAGGGTGATGTTCCAGATTTGTCTCAGCCGACTCGCCCCATCAATTTTGGCAGCCTCGTAATAGGTCGGATCAATCTTAGCCATGATCGCCAAGTACAGAATCGTTCCCCACCCGGCTTCCTTCCAAATATCCGATAAAGTTGCGATCCACCAATACTTGCTCGGGTCGAGCAAAATATTTTGCGGCTGCGAGATTAAACCGAGACTCAGCAAAATTTCATTGAATAGGCCGGATGTCGAGAACCAGGTAATGAGCATGCCGCCCAATACGATCCAGGACAAGAAGTGAGGCAAATAGGAGATCGTTTGGACGAATTTCTTGAATCGCCCCATGCCCACCTCGTAAATCATAATGGCCAGAATAATCGGAATGACAAAACCGATCGCCAGCTTCAGGAAGCTGATGCCCAGCGTATTGACCACGGAGTCCCAAAAATACTTATCCGATAAAATAATTTTGAAATTATCGAAGCCAACCCATGGAGCAGAATCCAGCGTATCGATCACGGTGTAATTTTTAAAAGCAATTGTCAAACCGTAAATCGGAATGTAGCAAAAAATAAACATAAAAATAACGCCGGGAATAATCATCGACTGAAGCTCCCATTGCCGCCTGAAATCAATGAAGAATTCCTTGATCCTCTGCCCCATCGGCTTCTTCCCGGTTGGCTGAACCGTACCCGTGCCAGTTGACTGAACTGCAGCTGTTTTGCTCACCTGCTTAGCCTCCTTTGATCATAAAATCGATAAGATAAATCAGCGCTAATAAAAACGTTTTTATTTTTGGCGAAAAAATCACCATGACATGATGATCATTTTAAAAAAACAGATACAAAAAATTCCGTTTCTTCACTTAAACCGATTCGTTCCGATTCATCTTCACGTGACTGGAACCGCGAACGACCAGTTCCCCCGGCAGTTTCTGAATCTTGCCCTTCTCTTTCTTCTGAATCATGCGAACCAGATGATCCACGACCAGAATGCCTTGTCTGGCAATCTGATTGCGTACGGTCGAGAGAGGCGGGGTAAAATACTGCGCGATATCGATATCATCAAAGCCCACAACGCTGATATCCTGCGGAACCTCGTAACCAAGGGACTTCAGCGCCTTGATGCAGCCAATGGCACTCACGTCGTTACCGGCAAGGAAAGCATCCGGCACTTTGCCGGGATGGAGATGAAGAAGCGACTTTACAGCAGAATAGGAGCCTTCCTCCTCAAAATAACCTTGCAGTATGTAGTCGCCATCGATCGGGAACTGGCACTCTCGCAGTGCAGCCAAATATCCCTCTTTCCGCTGAACGCTGTCAAACATCGTATCCACGCCGGATATATACGCAATTTTCTTATGACCCAGGCTGATCAGGTATTTGGTTGCCTCATAACCGGCTACGTAAGAGTCGAATATGATGCTGCCCATCGTCTCGTTCTGAACCTCACGGTCCAGGAATACAGCCTTAATCTTGTCTTTCTCCATGGCGGCGATGTCTTTATCGTCGATCTTCAGCTCTTCAAAGATAATGACGCCATCCACTCGGCCGCCCATTATATTGCTCATAATGACCTGCTTATCCTTCGTAACAAACACGTTCAATCCATAACCCAGACGGTCACATTCACGTGACATCGACTCAACCAGTGTGTAGAAGTAAGGCCCTGACACGCTTGTTGTAAAGAAGCCCAGCATATTGGTCTTCCCCGACTTCAACAGCTTCCCGTTCAGGTTCGGTACATAGTTTAGTCGCTCCGCCACCTTCAGCACATGTGATTTGGTCTCCGGGTTCAATACATCTACATCATTCAAAGCATTTGAAACCGTTGAAATAGAGACTCCGGCTTCTCTTGCCACATCCTTAATCGTTACCTTACCCATATAACTATTCTTCCTTTGCAATAAAAACGTTTTTATGTACATAAGTTACCATACAAGCGCTTACAATTCAATGCTTTTTTTCAAGGCGTTACAAATATTTTTTCCGATTATACTTAACAACCCTTGGGGAGATAGGATATGAAAAAAACAGGCACTCTTCAAAGCGGTACCCTTCATCGGTACCACTCTTCAAAGTGTGCCTGCAGGAATTGAATCTCTTTTTCGTAATGAGCCACATGCCCTTCATCGATCATTTTCTGGTAAGCCTTGTTGCCTTGTGCCGCACCGGTTGTAAGTGTATCGCATAATGCCTTAATGCGTCTTATAATCCACTCTTTCATGTTGGGAGGCGGAGCTATACCATAAGACTTAAAGAACAGCGATATTCTGTGAGTACGATCCGCAGCATGTAATTCCGATCGATAAGGTATCGATGTCCCTGTAGTGTAATTTATTGCAAAGCTTGCTAGCGGGACTGAAGTGTACAGCATATAAACCATGTCCCAGATTCGTGGGCCTTGTGCAGCCAGATCAAAATCGATCAGCGCTACCGGAACCTCGTCTCTAAACACGATATTGTACAAAGCGGCATCATTGTGACAGATCACTTCATCGTCCCATTCCCCCGAAGCCTGAGGGTTATGTTCAGACTCCGTTTGGATTGAAGTAGTTGCAAAGCCTTGTACGGCGTCATGATAACGCCGTAACAACGCTGCACTCTGGATAAGGGCATGGTCCGACCATATATAGGGTTTAAAATCAGGATATTGGTTTCCCGGTACCTCTCCAGGAATAAAGGACAAGATCTCGCGACCGCTATGATCAATACCTATAAACTTGGGAGCGCCATCAAAGCCCTGCTTATCCAAATGTCGAAGCAAATCATGGACGAAAGAACTCCAATTTGTAGTACGGTGAACGTTATTTCCGATACGTACGACTTCGTTAACATTGCCACCGGGAAGTACTTCCTCCTTGTCACACATCCATAGCTCCCCTTCCCGCTGCTCCATGTACCATCCCCAGTACCTCAGCCAGTCCCTCCAGATCCAGTCCGTCGGCGGCAAAAGCGGTGCGGACTAGCTTCGGCGGGACAAACTCGTCATATTTGCCGAGATACGGCGCCTCATCCGGGTCGAGAAGCGCTCCGGCATCCTCGCAATCCGTCAGCTCCTTACGGATTTCCTCCATCAGCGTCTCGTTATCCACCTTGCCCGCGACAACCATGTAATACGGCTCCATCGGCACGATGGATCGAAGGGCCAGCCGCTCCGACAGATTATGCTTCAGCAATCGCTCCAGCGTCCGGAACTGCTTGCTGCCCGCCCAAGGCAGGATGAACAGGGAGTCGCCGCCCGCCGGTAGGACCACCTGCTTCAGCAGCCCGCTTTCCCGGGCAAGCCGGCGAGCCCGCTCCAGGCGGTTTACCGCACCCGGTGCCAGATACGGATAGATGGTGCTGTCCGCCAGCACCTCCCGCATCTTCTGCACCACACGGGTATGCACATCGCCGCCTGCGCCAAGCCACAAGGTATCAACCTTGCCCTTGGCCGACTTCACGTACAGTGCCTTATGCTTCGTGTCGACTTCCTCCACCTTCCACAGCATGCCTGCCAGCGAGAAGCAGTAGCCGGGCGGGGGTACGGTCGTAATCGATCCGATTTCTTCCGACCCGTTATAGACGACATGCTCTTCATCGTCTTTAAACACCGCATAGAAGCGGTAGTTGTTGACGATTTTCTCTCCGCCAAGGCCGATGATCAGGCTGCCTTCTTCCGTACGCTGGATGTGGTCCGTCTGGATCAAATACTGCAAGAACTCCTTGTATTCCTCCGGCTCGATGCCGCGGAAGGCCGGGAGCGTCAGCACCGCTCGCGCCAGATCCGGCGGCTCGGCCTCGCCCATGCTCTTAAGCATGCTCATCGTCTGATGGTAGAGCACGCCCACCGGTTTCTTCCGCAGGGCGAGCGGTTCAACCCACTTCTCGCGAATATACAGCTCAATGACGGCAATGGCCCGGAGCAGCATCCATGGCATGCGTGCCGGCAGCTGTGCTTCTTCGTCCTCGTCCTCCGGACAGAGGAACATCATCTCGGAGGCCTGATCCCCACGCCGGCCGGAGCGGCCGAGCCGCTGAACGAAGCTTGAGCAGCTGTACGGCGCGCCAAGCTGGATTACCCGCTGGAGCTCGCCGAGATCGATGCCGAGCTCCAGCGTCAGGGTGGCCGCGGCAACCGCTGGCCCCGGACCTTCGCGGAGCGCGGCCTCGGCTTCCTCGCGCAGCATGGCCGAGATGCTTCCATGGTGCACATGGAAGACATCCCGCTGCTCGCGCTTGGCCGCAATCCGCCGCAGCTCAAGCGTGGTCAGCTCGGCATCCGAGCGGCTGTTCGTGAAGACCAGCGCTTTTTTCAGGTGGGTGTTGTCGTACACGAAGTCGTAATAGGCTTTGCGTGCAAGCTCCAGCTGCTCCGCCTGCTTCTCATCCCGCGCATCCGGGAATGAGAAATGCTCGACAGACAGCCGCAGCTTGCGTCCTCCTTGCGGCGAAACGACCTCGACCGCATTCTTCGTGCCTGCGCCCAGCCAGGCGGCTGCGGTCTCATAATCACTGAGCGTTGCCGACAGCCCGATGCGGCGAGGCGAGCAGGAAGCCATCCGCTCGATACGGGTCAGCTGACTCAGCACCTGAATGCCCCGATCGGCACCCATGAAAGCGTGCACCTCATCAATGATGGCGTACCGCAAATCCTGGAACAGCGCCGGGATGGCATTCGGCCGGTTCATAAGCAGTCCCTCAAGCGATTCCGGCGTAATCTGCAGCACGCCGCAAGGCTTCTGCATCAGCTTGGTTTTCTCAGCTTGGGACACATCACCATGCCAATGCCACACCGGCACCTGACCTTCCTTCAACAAATCGGTGATGCGTTCAAACTGGTCGTTAATCAGGGCCTTCAGCGGCCCGATATACAGAATTCCTACCGAGCTGGAAGGCTCATTGTACAGCTCCGTCAGCGCCGGGAAGAACGCGGCCTCGGTCTTGCCCGATGCGGTACCGGAAGCAATCAGCAGATGGTTCGGCGTATCGAACAGGACGCGGCAGGCTTCCACCTGCGCCTCGCGGAGCGTGTCCCATCTTTTTTTATAAATAAACTCCTGAATGAACGGAGCCAGTCTGGTAAAAGGGTTCGCACTCATAATTCGAACTCCGCCAGCAGATCGTCCAAATCGTCCGAAGCCGCTTCATTATTCCTCTTGCCTTGCGGCTGCGCCGCGGCGCGTTCTCCCAGGAGCTCCTCGAAGACGGCCTCCGGATGCTGATGCAGTGTATGCAGCAGATCCATAAAGTCCCGCACCACCTCGCGGGTGGTAAGCAGCTCCTCAGCCCCCAGCCGGTTCACGGCTATCTGCATGAAAGCGATCAGCTGCTCATCCGTCAACTGCGGCTCATACTTGAAGTGCAGGGCGTGAATGTCCCGCAGCTTTTGCAGCAGAATGAGAATTTCCTCGTACGACAGCATGTCCAGCTTCAGGATGGGCGAGGTGTAGGTTTTCAGCGAACCGCTGCCGTAGCGCCCGTCGATCAGGCGGGAGCGCAGCGCATCATAACTGAACAGCCCCCGGCGCTCATCCTCGACAAACTGCGGCGTTCCGCCCATATAGATGCCCAAATGCTCCGCCTTGCCCTGCATGGTGTCGTTGAACATGGTCAGCAGCTTCTCGTAGTTGCTCTGGCGGGATACACTATTGGTAATTTTGTAGAGGTTAACCCCTTCATCAATAAACAACAGCAGTCCCTTGTAACCGATGGCCGCCGTAAATTCGGACCACAGCTTCATGTAGTCATACCAATTGTCGTCATCGATAATGACCCCCACGCCGAGGTCCTTGCGCGCTTCTGTCTTCGTTGGCACTTCTCCGCGGAGCCAGCGCAGCGCTGCCCCCTTGCGGTCATCGTCGCCCAGTTTATAGCCGTTCCAGTAAGCAGCCAGCACCTTCGCAAAATCAAACCCATGCACCAGGTTCTGCATGCCGTTAGTCACCGCATAAATCTGCAGCTCCACGCTTTCGTTCAGGGCAGGGTCATCCGGGCGCATGCCCGTTTCCTGCATGATATCCTGCTGGATCGCGGCGATCCATTTCTGCAAAATGGCTTCCAGCGCACCGCCGTCCGGCCTGGTTCTCGTGGACAGATGGGTCATCAGCTCCCGGTACGTGGCAAGCCCCTGCCCCTTCGTACCCACCAGCCGCCGCTCCGGCGACAGGTCCGCATCCGCCACTACAAAATCTCGATCCATCGCGTAGTTGCGGATAATCTGCAGCAGGAAGCTTTTGCCGCTACCGTAGCGGCCCGTAATCAGGCGGAAGGCAGCCCCGCCCTCGGCGATATTATCCATATCGAGCAGGATAGACTCCACCTCCGGCTTCCGTCCAACGGCAATAAACTCCAGCCCCACCCGGGGCACAACGCCTGCGGTTAAAGAGTTTACAAGGGCCGTTGTGAGCCGTTTGGGGATTTTTAATTCAGTCATGGTTCCACCTCTTTCAAGCAGCTTACAAACATAACGATTCCAATGCGTTTCAATCCGTTCGTTTACACGGACTTCAACGTTTCCAGCATCTCTATATAATCATCCGCAATGGTCTCCCCATCAATCAGAAGGTCCCCGATGGTATCCATTGCGGCATCATTGATCTCATCGAGCAATAGCGCCGGCATGGAGCCGGCTTTCTCCGCAATCCGCTGCAGCCCCGGGCGGTTCGGACCATCCTTCAGAACGGACAAAGCTTCCAAATGGAAGAAACTCAGACGCTCTGCGAGCTCCTGCCATTCCTCATCCTCGACCTCCCATTGCCACGACTGCTCTTCTACTGCAAGCATCCCTGTAGGCATTCCGGTGTGCACGTCATTCTCTACGGGGTGCGGGTCCATACCATGGATAACTCCAGCTTCAGAAGAATGCTCTTCTCGTGAACCCATGGATTGCATCAAGCTATCATCAGCGCTCCCTGACGACTCCATATAGCAGCCTTCAGCTGCTCCTAATTGGGACTCTGCTTCTGGTTGCTTCGCTTCTAGCGTATTTACGGAACTAGCGATGTCATCTGCATCATCCGATTGTTCCCGCATCTCGATGGAATCGAGCTCATAAGGATCTGCATCAAAATCCATCACGGCCTGGAACACATCCGGTTTCTTAGGCGCGGATCTGATGGCGGATCGGCTCCTGGAAGGCGCTTCGGTCTTAGCGCTATCTTTTGTAATAGAGCCTGCGTCGTCCAAAGGTACTCTTGGCGCTGGCGTCAGCTCGCGCTGAAACACTTCAGCCTGCTGCTGCCCGGCTTCCTCCGTAAGCAGCATGTCGCGGACCTGGTCCGACTCCCGCTGTAACCGGCGCAGCTTCCCTGTGTCGATCTGAACCTCAGGCAGGCTCTGCTTGCGCTCGGCCTCCATCTGCTCCTGAATCTCTTTTTTCAAGTAACGGGTGATGATCTCTTCCACTTCGGGCTCAACCACATCCGCGCCGCGCAACCTTCCCTTGAAGCCTCTCAGCTCTCGCAGCTTATTCTCGGTCAAGCGGACAAGCCCGGTTATATAGGAACGCAAAGGAGCGTACTCGCTTAACGACACCACCGTCAGCACGACGGTGCGCCCGTATAACCCGTGATCGTACACCGCGCTGCGGAATAAATGGCGCTTTACCTGCCGGGGCCGTGGCTGAAAGCGGTCGATGAAGCGCTGACCCTTCATTTTGGCCAAATAGCTGTCCACGAGCGCAATCACCTTCGGGGCGTACCGTTCCAAGTCCTTGCGGCCACTCTCCTGGTAAAAACGGCTCTTCTCCACGTCATAATCCAGCAGTTCCAGCAGCAGATCCCATGTCAGCTCCACCGGCTGGAGGGAGAACCGGCGCTTCCATTCCGTCTCTTTCAGCTCAGCGGATAAAACGCGTGGAAAGCGCTGGTACGTCTCCCCGATCGGCATATCAAGGCCATGCACGATCATAAAATCATATAACCACTCCCGCATGTACGTATCCAGCTTGGCATAGCGCTTGCGGTATGCGGTCCACGTCTGCTCCATCCATTCGTACCCTTGGAGGGGATCACTCCAGCCTACGCCATGGATCAGCTCATAAAAATACACAAATAAATAGGATAAGTCCGTATCCGGGTACCGCCCGGACCTGACTTCCTCCCGCCAGTAGAAATACCATGTGAACTGGTCGCTAGTCATTTGGTCGTAGGTCGGCCAATAGCTTTTGAAGGTAACAAAAGGGGTCTCCCCCTCCACATGCCATGCGAGCTCCCTTGCCTTCTGCACGAATTGCTGCTCCTTGGTCACGTAGCGGAAATCCTCGCCCCAGTTCATATCGAGCGACTGCTGCGGCTCGACAATCAAGGGCTTCTTCGTTGGGACAGCAGGGTCAACTGTTTCCTGCACCTGATTCAGCGTATCCGGGCGCTTGTCCGGCAGCGAAACATCCTGCTCATCACCGGCCAGCTCGAATTCGGCAAAACGAATCCCCTGGTCGTTCACGTGCGTAGTATGTCTTATTGAATTTATGTGATTGTCGTTGTTAGGCTTATCATTTTTCATCAAACATGAACCTCCGTCACAACTTCAATTATACCATTTAACCGAAAGGGTCTACCCGATTTTCACATGTTTCTCATCTGTATTATAATGGACGGAATGATAGTCTAGCGAATGACTTTACGCTGAAAGGACCTTCGAATGAATAAATGGCTAAAAGCACTCTTGTTTCTAGTGGGCGCAGCTTTTCTAACGAGGCTGATCCCCTTCTCCTCCTGGTTCCGTATCCTGGATACGATGATCCACGAGCTGGGGCATGCCGTGATGACCCTTATTATGTCAGGGCGGGTACTTAGCATTGAGCTGAACCCCGATCACAGCGGTGTAACCTATTCCATGCTGGCTTCAGGCGGGTGGAGCCCGATTGTCGTCTCGCTTGCAGGCTATATGTCCGCATCCCTGTTCGCCATTCTGATGTTCTACGGCTACGCCAAGAAAAAACAGGCCGCCGGCCTGATCACCATTACCGTGCTTGCCCTCATCATGATTATTTTCTTCGTTCGCACCGGCTACGGATTATGGTGGCTGATTATTTTTATGATCGTGAATCTGATCTTTTATTTTCTCGGCGAGAAGATCCGCAATTTCTATTACCTGCTGCTCGCCTTTCTCGTACTCGAAGAATCCGTGGTCGGTCCGCTCACCCTCTTGACCATGGCCCTGACCCAGCCCAATCAAGCAGGCGACGCCTCCAACCTGGCTAACTTGACCGTGCTCCCGGCCTTCGTCTGGGCACTGCTGTTTCTGCTGTTCTCCCTGTGGTGCGCAAAGGTGGCGCTGCAGCTGTTCTGGAAGAAGCGGTGAGGGTGAAGGAAGGTATATAGATTAAGCCAGCGTTATCCAACATGTGGATGGCACTGGCTTTTTTTATAGCGACTTTTTACTCATATGGATCTAAGGGTCACAATTCACTGCGCTTTGGAAGAGGATTAACTCCCTCATCATGGAACTTGTATAAAACAAAATAAACAAATAAAACCTATAAAAGCGTTATAAAATGAGCTATACTGAGGTAAGAATAAGTAAGGAGTCGTGCTGCGAACACGACTCCAGAGTACAATAACTGCATAAAGAGCAGTCGGCCACGAAAGATAGGTCGAAAAATAGACCGTTACCTTAGGCAGGGCGGTCTATTTCTTTTTCATGTAGGTGAGCAATGCCAGAATGAACATGCCGAACATGAACATTAAGGAAAGTGCATCTTTGACCTCCATGGGCATCACCTCCCTTCTGGGAGATTAGCCGACCACCCTTATAAACCGTATATTGTACTGGAAAATCATAACATAACGGAGACGATCTAATACGAAAACAAGCATAAAATACGATAAAAGAGTAATGAAAAAAGACTATATGAGGAAGTATATTCCAATCACCTAAACCATTCTTAGGACATAGAACTCCATAAAAAATGGGCAACCCAGCAAGTAGTTCCACTACTGGCAGGTTGCCTATTTTCTATTTATACTTCACACGAATTAATTATCGCAATCTCTGACATAATCCAATTAAGTGCCTGAAAACTGAGTGACATCCTTCATCCTTCAACTACCACTCTCACCGACACCGCACCAACAAATCGATCGGATAGCGGCCTGCATTCCGTCCATACAGACTGATGCCGCCTTCTTCGGCTCGCAGCTCCAACCGGAAGCTGCGCTTGCGGTCAAGTTTCGCCCCCAATCTGCCCGGCACCTGCGCCTGGCACAGGTAGCCGTACGAACCGGCCTCTTCCAAGAGGTTATGAACCGGCTGATAGTGCCACGACAGCACGCCCCGGCTGTCGGCAGGATCATCAGCTAGCACAGCCTCGCCGATTTTGACATCGTCTACCCAAACAGATACACGCGATTCATGCAGCTCTTCATCCGTCATATAGTAAGTGCTCGGGTTATACTCTACGTCCGCCGATGCCCCGTGCATGAAGTCGATGCCGTGGCTGCGATGCCGCGCACCCTCGATATTTCGTGCCAGCAATCGCTTAGCGCCAGCCTCAAAGAAAATCTCGATATCGCGGATCAGCGGCTGTTCCTCACGGTCCGGCAGCTGCACGTCATAGACGAATCGTCCCTCTCCGCCGCCGTTCACTTTGGCTCCTTGAAGCGCCTCCCACATATAGGAGAAGCTTTGCTCACGGAATGTGTTGACCGGAATGCGTACCGTTCTGGCTTCCGCTCCACCATTGCACTGCTCCTCTCCGCCGCGCACGTCAAACGTCGTGAAGTTGCGCGTCACAACTCCGTTCGCACCATTCAGGAGACGAACGCCGAGTATCGCAACCGCATCGGTCTCCGGCATGCGAAGCTGCAGTTCGGTCAGTGGCGCCACACCGTAGCCGTCCCATGCCACTTCCAGGGATCCTTGATCAGCCACGACCTTCGTACCCAACTGGTCATAGGATAATTCCCAGGCAAGGATAAGCTTCTGTCCATGATATTGATCGGAATAACTGGAACGCTGCAGCGGTATGGATACTGCGGCTCCTTGCTCCAGCGTCTGACAAGGCGGTGCGTCAATGACAACGAAATCCGGCGTGTGCAGGTCGGCTATCGTCATACCTGGCACAAAGTCCTCGTATCCGAATTTTTTATCCGTACCATCAAGACGATAATAGCCGTTGAACTCGTTCGTGACATCACGGAATTCCGTAAATACAAAGCCGCACAGTTTATCATGTCGCCGGAATTCGTTGAGCATGTAACGGTAATGCCATGCCAGATCGCTGTCCCCGGCTCCTCCGTCAATTCCCCACACATTACCACATTCGCTGTTCATGAGCGGAGCGTCACCCTGCTGATTGCCGCCGATATAGTTATGTTCGGAACCCGGATGCGTCTTCTGAACAATCTCCTCGATATGATTCCGCAGCGGTTCATACCCGTTGATGTAAAAATGCCAGGTGTTAATATCCGTTTCCACATGATCATAAGCGCAAGGCGAATTGTCTTCAACGATCCGGGTCGGATCTAGCTCCTTGGCCCATCTGTACTTCTCCCGCACCCATTCCTGCGTCTCCGGGAGATAATATCGATGCTGTCCTTCTCCCCCGGTCAGGCCGGCGGATTCGCTGTCCGTGCGCAGCCCCCAAGTTTCGTTAAACATCACCCAGGAAAAAACAGACGGATGATTCCGGTCCCGCTCTATAATTTCAAGCGCCTCGCTCTCGTAGGCTGAGCGTGCCGTCTCATCCGGGTTGCCCCAAAAACACGGCATATCCTCCATCACCAGAATGCCGAGTTTATCCGCCCAATACAGCTTGCGGGGCTCCTCCGGCTTAATATGAATCCGCACGAAGTTCAGTCCAAGCCGCTTCATGAGATAGATCTCGTCCTGCATCTCCGTATCCGTCGGGTAGGTGAAGAACCCGGTCTGATGATAGGACTGGTCCAGCGTTCCGTTTAAATATACCGGCTTCCCGTTCAAT
This sequence comes from Paenibacillus vortex V453, assembly GCF_000193415.1. NCBI lineage: Bacteria > Bacillati > Bacillota > Bacilli > Caryophanales > Paenibacillaceae > Paenibacillus > Paenibacillus vortex. The sequence goes on along the minus strand of NZ_ADHJ01000006.1, from coordinate 84,418 downwards.
GTGATCCAGCGGTACTCCCGACCGTCGAACTTCGCCGTCCCGATCTCGCGTATCCCAAAGTAAGTATGCACGACATCATCCCCGGCGGAACCCGACAGAGTCAGCTGCCCTTCATACAGGTGCGGCGTTTCAGGACTCCACAGCTGCGGATCGTTAACCTGGAACACGGTAGTGCACTCATTAACCCCTTCTGCCAGCTCCCACTCCACCTGATGAGTAATGGAACCTTCTTCAAAAGAAAGATGAAGTGTCGCCGTGCCTGCTTCATGCGCCTGAATCCTGGATTTCAGTTCGACCTGACCATCGAGGGAAGTTATGAAGGTTGCTTGCTCCATGTAGGTTTGCGGCCGGGCCTCCAGCCAAACCGGCTGCCATATTCCCCGGATCTCCCCATATCCCTGCTTCCCGCGGGCCTGATAGTTATGATCATAGTCCTCTGCACGGACCACGAGAATATTGTCTTGTTCCGCATTCCAAACCGTAGTCACATCAAACTCAAATGTTCCGTACCCGCCTTGATGCGAGCCGACATGCTTGCCGTTAACCCATACATCGCACAGATAATCCACGGCGCCGAACCGCAGGAAGATTCGAGACTGCTTCTCGGCCGGCCCCCACTTCACGGAACGTCGGTACCAGCCGACACCCTTTACATCACGCTCAACACCGGACAATGGGCTTACCCAGGAGAACGGCACCGTAATCTCGGAATCAAAACACCGTGCATCGCCCGCTTGCAAGGAAATGTATTCATCCTCGCCAGCATGCTGCTGAGTATCATCGGATCCTTCTGTTTCCAGCTGGAACGACCACTGACCGTTCAGATTTAACCAATCTCTCCGCTCATAATCGGGCCTCGGGTACTCCGGGCGTGGAATTTCCGTACGGATGGGCGTTGCTACAGGAGACTTCATGAAGCGAACACAACCTTTCCTTTTTCTAAATTTGCCCCTATTCTAGCACCTGTATATAATAATTGCAATGTACATTATATTTTTACAATATATCGAATTTAGTGTACACTTGGAGTCACTATATCTCTTCAGTAAAGGAAGGGGATTATGAACGAATCGAAGCTGGAAACCAACCGTTATCCGGCATCCCGGATCGTGGAAGTAGCCAAAGCCTTATCCAGTGATGTCCGTGTGCGCATTCTTGAAGCGCTTGGCGATAAACCGATGAGTGTCGGTCAATTGGCCGAAGCGCTTGGGATTGCGCAGCCTACGGTATCCATTAATGTCCAGATGCTGGAGCAGGCGGACCTGATCGTCTCTTCGCAAGGTGCCAACCGGGAAAAAATCTGCGCCGTTACCTGCCGCTCCATTTTTCTCGAACTGCCCGCAAAGCCGGGCGAGGGGCTGCAGCGCACGGAAGAGATCCACATGCCGATCGGCATGTTCTCCCACTGCTCGATCGAGCCTACCTGCGGCATGGCGGCTCGGGATGGCTCTCTGATCGGATCGCCTGACGATCCGCGCGCCTTTTACATGCCGGAACGAACAGAGGCCGCGCTGCTCTGGTTCTCGGGATCCGGATATATCGAATATTATTTTGCCAATCCCATGCCGCCCGGAGCCGCTCTCGATGAACTGCGCATCCGTGCGGAGCTCAGCTCCGAAGCGCCTTCCTTCCAGCAGGATTGGCCATCCGATATAACCGTCAGCATTAACGATCTCCCTGTAGGCACCTGGAGAAGCCCTGGCGATTTTGGTGATCGCAAAGGGAAACTCACGCCGGATAAATGGAGAAGCGGCAGTGAATACGGCATGCTGACGGAATGGCGCGTAACCGCAACAGGCAGCCAAGTCGACGGTCAAGCGGTAGGCGCGACCACCATAGATTCGCTGGGACTCGCCTTCAACCGGCCGATTCGCGTCCGCTTTGAGGTGAAGGAAGACGCCGAATACCCGAACGGCCTGAATCTGTACGGTTCGGGTTTTGGGGATCATCCGCAGGATATCACCCTGTCTTTTGTGCGGTATACGGAAGCCTGACAGTTGATGCTGCCGGAAAAACTAACGTGAAGCACATCTGCGGTAGGGATGACCTTGTAGTGACAGGTCTCGTTCTGGGGCTATACCAACACGGAGCATCCCGCAGCCAAGATGATGCAAAAAACAAGCCTTGGCAATCACAACATTGGCCTGTAAACATCGCTGACGGTTCAGCCTCACCGTGTATCCATGGCTAAATTCAATCATTTTTCTTGGGCTCAACCCCAACCTGAATAAAAGCTATTCCATGTCAACCCCTGGGCTGGCCTGGGAATAGTCTTTTTTTCTTTTAGTTATTTTCCCAAAGTTTATATTTACATTTCTATAAAAATAGATATAATGAGCATATGGATACCATACAAACCATCAAAGCACTATCAAACGAGACCCGGTTTAAACTTCTGGAGTGGCTGAAGCATCCGGAGGAACATTTTGATCCGCAGAAGCACATGCCTTCTACATGCGATTTTCAGGGCGGTGTCTGCGTCGGCTCCATTTCAGAGAAAACAGGGCTTGCACAGTCGGTCGTTTCTGGCTACCTGGTCAAATTGCAAAAGGCAGGTCTGCTGGAATCCAGGCGCTCGGGCCAGTGGACATATTACAGACGTAATGAGGAGGGTATCGCGCGTTTTATCGAACAACTCAAGAAAGAGCTATAGGCTTAAACGAGCATTATCACCATAAAGGAAGCCTACAAGCTCTTTCTTTTCATTATATATATCTATTTTTATGAAAATGCAGAAAAACATATTAGAGATATTGGAGGATTCCATACATGAGCAACCAAAATCAAAACACCCGATCCACCGAGGCTCTTTTCGAGCCTTATACAATCGGAAACCTGACTCTTTCATCCCGCGTGGTGATGGCACCCATGACCCGCGGCTTCTCCCCGAATGGCGTACCGGGCCCGAATGTGGCGGCTTACTATCGTCAGCGTGCAGAGAATGGCGTCGGACTGATCATTACCGAAGGAACGCTGATAGACCACCCGGCAGCTACCGATAACCCCAATATACCTAACTTCCACGGTGAAGCCGCATTGAACGGCTGGGCCGAGGTCGTCCGTCAGGTTCATGAGGCTGGCGGCAAGATCATGCCGCAGATTTGGCACATCGGCATGACCCGTCCGGTGGGCGCCGAGCCAAACCCGGAGGCACTTCCGATCGGACCATCCGGACTTGACCTGGAAGGCAACCTGATCACTAAGCCGATGACCATAGATGAAATCAAACAAGTCATTCAAGCTTATGCGGATGCTGCTGCGAATGCCAAACGTATTGGCTTTGACGGTGTAGAAATCCATGGTGCCCACGGATACCTGATCGATCAATTCCTCTGGGAAAGAACGAACCAGCGTACCGATGAGTATGGAGGAGACATGCTGAAGCGTGCCCGCTTTGCGATCGAAGTGGTGAAAGCCGTACGTCAAGCGGTAGGTCCGGACTTCCCTGTTGCCATCCGTCTATCCCAGTGGAAGACAACCCAATACGAAGCTAAGCTCGCAGATACGCCTGAAAAACTGGGTCAGTTGTTAACCGCGCTGTCAGACGCAGGTGTCGATATATTCCACTGCTCGACACGCCGCTTCTGGGAGCCTGAATTCGAAGGCTCTGAGCTGAACTTTGCCGGTTGGGCTAAGAAACTGACAGGAAAAACGGTCATCACCGTCGGCTCTGTTGGCCTCGATGAAGTGTTTACCAGCCTCTTTACCCAAGGCAAGGGTGCTGGTCACAAGGACATCGATGAGCTCTTGAACCGCCTTGAGAAACATGAATATGACCTCGTTGCCGTAGGTCGTGCTCTCCTGGCTGATCCGCAATGGGCTGCCAAGGTACGCGACGGACGTTTCGACGAGCTTGAGCCATTCACGCCGGAATCCTTGAATACCCTGGTTTAATGCTGTTCTGGCCCCTATAGACCTGGGCTGCATTAGGCCTTCGAAATATCCATCAGAAGCCGGAAGAGGACCGCAGTCTTCTACCGGCTTTTTTTGCTGTGTACATAAACAAAGACCAAGCTCTCCCAGGAGAGTTTGGTCTTCATGTATTACATCATCTATTACAATAGGGAATCTTCGCCAAGTGCGTTCACGATCACGCCCGCTAACGTTGAGGTCAGCATGGTCGACACATTGCTTAACACGATTACCGCGATTTCTTGATCCAGCAGCTTTAGATAGGAAGCCGTGTAACCGTTAATCCCGCCATGATGGAAGGCCATGGTCCGGTTGGCCCGAATGCTTGCCCTATTCCAGCCATAACGGTAAGGCTGCTGCCCGTCCCAAGAGAATAGCTTGACCGTCATATCGCCGGACAACAGCTTCCCCTCATCCAGTGCACAGTTAAGCATATGCAGATCTCTAGCGGTAGAGACAATGCCCCCGGCCGAATAAGCGTTGGACATGTCGAGGTACGAGCGTTCCGCAATTCTCCCTCCGCCGTCATCTCATAACCGCTCGCTCGGTTAGATAAGATCGAGCTGGGATTCAAGGGCGGAATCCTTTATGCCCGCAGGGCCGAATATTTCCCGTTCCAGAAAGTCGGCGTACGTGGAGCCGCTGAAGTTTCGATGATTTTTCCAACAGAATGTAGCCAGAGTTCGAATAGCTAAAGTTCGTCGGAACCTCTGACTCCATGGGAAGAGAAGATATCCATTCCACAAGTTCATCAATTGAATGCTTTTGAACCGATATACGCACCGCCTCACAGCCCTCGTCCAAGGTGCCTCCCTTGCCTTGCCTAGCCTTCCCCACCCACACCCAAAAGCCCAGTTCATGCGACCAGGCTGAACTGGGCTATCTTTGCTCCCCGGCGATGGCTGCAAAAGGCTGCACACCTCCCTCATGCTCAGGTGCGTATATCGGTGGAGGAGCAACGCGTTCGCCTTTAAAATCGGGAAGCCTCCTTACCCTAATCCATCCAGCTTCCCGATTTTAACAGCGACCGGAGCCGATATTCGCACCGCCCCACAGCCCCCATCCAAGGTGCAGCCCTTCCCCTTTCTCCCCCTCCTCCACCCAAAAGCCCAGCTCATGCGACCAAGCCGAGCTGGGCTTTCTTTGCACTCCCCAGCGATGGGCTGCAAAAGGCTGCACATCTCTCCCCTACTCAGGTGCGTATATCGGTGGAGGAGCAACGCGTTCGCCTTTAAAATCGGGAAGTTTCCTTACCCTAATCCATCCAGCTTCCCGATTTTAACAGCGACCGGAGCCGATATTCGCACCGCCCCACAGCCCCCATCCAAGGTGCAGCCTTCCTTGACCTCTTGGACATCGCCCAATCACACGCAAAAAAAAGCCCAGCTCCCAAAAAGCAGGAGCTGGACTTTCTTCTATTTCAATTATTTTTGCTTCAAGTTGTAGAACGACTTCAAGCCGTTGTATTGAGCAAGTTCGCCCAATTGATCTTCGATGCGAAGCAATTGGTTGTATTTTGCCACACGGTCGGTACGGGAAGGAGCACCCGTTTTGATCTGACCTGCGTTGGTTGCCACCGCGATATCAGCGATGGTGCTGTCTTCGGACTCACCGGAACGGTGGGAGATAACAGCCGTGTATCCTGCGCGTTTTGCCATTTCGATCGCATCGAATGTTTCAGTCAATGTACCGATTTGGTTAACTTTGATCAGGATGGAGTTACCGATACCTTCGTTGATCCCTTTTTCCAAACGCTCGGTGTTGGTAACAAACAGATCGTCACCCACGAGTTGAATTTTGTTGCCCAATTTCTCGGTAAGCAGCTTCCAACCTTCCCAATCGTCCTCGGAACATCCGTCTTCGATCGTAACGATTGGATATTTGTCTACCCAAGAAGCGAGCAAGTCAACGAATTCTGCAGGCGTGAAGGATTTGCCTTCGCCTTCCAGAACATATTTGCCATCTTTGAAGAATTCAGTGGAAGCTACGTCCATACCGAGCAATACGTCTTCACCTGGCTTGTAGCCGGCTTTTTCAATCGCTTCGATGATGGAAGTCAATGCATCTTCGTTAGAAGTAAAGTTAGGAGCGAAGCCGCCTTCGTCACCAACCGCCGTGTTCAGGCCTTTGCCTTTCAGAACGGACTTCAGGTTGTGGAAAATTTCAGCGCCCATGCGAAGTGCTTCTTTGAAGCTAGGTGCGCCAACAGGCAATACCATGAACTCTTGAACGTCCACGTTGTTGTCTGCATGAGCACCACCGTTAACGATGTTCATCATAGGAACTGGAAGCTGTTTCGCGTTGAATCCGCCAAGGTAAACATACAATGGGAGATCCAGAGCGTCTGCAGCAGCGCGAGCTACAGCCATGGATACAGCCAGAATTGCGTTTGCACCCAATTTGCCTTTGTTTGGAGTTCCGTCCAAAGCGATCATCAATTTATCGATGCCGAGTTGGTCCAAAGCGTCCATGCCAATTACTTCAGGAGCAATGATTTCATTCACGTTCTCAACAGCCTTCAGAACGCCTTTGCCCAGGTAACGGGATTTGTCCTCGTCGCGAAGCTCAACGGCTTCGTGAATACCAGTGGAAGCACCGGATGGAACGATAGCGCGACCGATCGCACCGGATTCCAGGTATACTTCAACCTCTACGGTTGGGTTGCCGCGGGAGTCAAGGACTTCGCGTGCATATACGTCAGAAATAATAGTCATGTGTATAGTCTCCTTTAAATGTTATGTTTACGTTCCATTATGAACGACTTACTTCCGTGCTGCAATCATGGAGGTTCCCGTCATTTCGTCCGGCTTCGGCAGACCCATCAGATCGAGAATCGTTGGTGCGATGTCGGCAAGAATGCCGCCTTCACGCAGCGTTACGTTCTCATCCGTTACGATGAACGGAACCGGGTTCGTGGTATGCGCTGTGAATGGACGCCCATTCTCGTCAAATACCATGTCCGCATTTCCGTGGTCAGCGGTGATCAGAACAACCCCGCCTTTTGCCAAAACAGCCTCGACAACCTTTCCAACACATTCGTCTGTGGTTTCAACAGCCTTGATTGTTGGCTCCAGCATACCGGAGTGACCTACCATGTCCGGGTTCGCAAAGTTCAGGATGATCGCATCATGCTTATCCGCTTCGATCTCTCGCACACAAGCATCCGCCACCTCATAAGCGCTCATCTCCGGCTGCAGGTCATACGTCGCGACCTTCGGTGAATTGATCAGTACGCGCGTTTCGCCTGGAAGCTCCACATCGCGTCCACCGCTGAAGAAAAACGTCACGTGTGGATACTTCTCGGTTTCCGCAATACGCAGCTGCTTTTTGTTGTGCTGAACCAGCACTTCACCGAGGGTGTTGTCCAGATTCTTCGGCTTGTAGGCTACGAAGCCTTCCACCGTCTCGCTGAACAACGTCAGGCAGACAAAATGCAGGTTTTGCGGGAACTTCGGTCCACGTTCAAAACCGCGAAAATCATTGTTCGTAAACACTTGGGACAGCTGAATCGCACGGTCAGGACGGTAGTTCAGGAAGATAACGGAATCTCCGCTCTCCACCAGGCTTACCGGCTCGCCCTCACCGTTCACAATCACGGTCGGTTCCACGAATTCATCATAAACCGATTTCTCGTAAGATTCGGTGATGGCTTTCAGCGGATCCGTGTATTGAGGTCCTTCGCCGTATACCATAGCGCGGTATGCTTTCTCGACACGATCCCAACGCTTGTCACGGTCCATCGCATAATAACGACCGGAGAGTGTAGCGATTTGGCCAACGCCCACTTCTTCAATCTTCGCGATCAGATCCTTAACAAACTGCTTGCCGCTGTCCGGTGCCACGTCGCGTCCATCCATGAAGCCATGGATGTATACGTCATGGAAATCTTCCTTCTTGCAAAGATCCAGCATCGCAAACATATGCTCAATGTGACTGTGCACGCCGCCGTCGGACACAAGTCCGTACAGATGCAATTTCTTGCTGTTGTTCTTAGCTGCGCGAACGGCTTCCACCAACGTATCGTTCTCGAAGAATTCTCCTTCACGAATCGACTTCGTGATGCGAGTCAAGTCCTGATACACAATCCGGCCTGCGCCAATGTTCAGGTGACCCACTTCGGAGTTCCCCATTTGACCTTCCGGCAAGCCAACAGCTTCGCCGCAAGCGGTCAATGTTGTGTTCGGGTATTGCTTCAAATACCGGTCGTAATTGGGTTTGTTCGCTTGAGCGACCGCATTACCCACATCGGTGTTGCGAAGCCCGAAACCGTCCATGATGATCAGAGCTACGGGTCTTGGAGCTGACATCTACTTCGCCCCCTCAACGAGTGCGATGTAGGAAGCCGGTTGTAGACTTGCACCACCAACGAGCGCGCCGTCGATGTCGCTTTGTCCCATATACTCCGTTACATTTTCAGGCTTCACACTGCCGCCGTATTGAATACGCACCAGTGCTGCGACACTTTCACCATACAGGCCTTTTACGAGTTCGCGGATATAAGCGATTACTTCGTTAGCGTCCTCAGCTGTTGAGGATTTGCCTGTACCGATAGCCCAGATAGGTTCGTAAGCAATAACAACATGAATGGCTTGATCAGCAGGAATACCTGCGAACGCGGCTTCAGTCTGTACTTTGCACACGTCTTTGGTTTGGCCTGCTTCGCGTTCTTCCAGCTTCTCGCCGACACATACGATCGGAAGAAGACCATGACGGAACGCCGCATGTACTTTCTTGTTCACGATCTCATCGGTCTCTGCAAAATACTGACGACGCTCGGAATGTCCGATAATGACATAATCCACGCCCAGATCCTTCAGCATCAAACCGCTGATTTCGCCTGTAAAGGCACCATTATCTTCAAAATGAAGATTTTGTGCACCAATTTTGATGTTCGTGCCCTTTGCAGCTTCAACCAGAGCAGGAAGAGTGGTGAACGGCGCGCAAATTACGCTTTCCACGCCTTCAACTTCTGCTTTGCCTTTTACATCTTCGAAAAATGCGGTTGCTTCCGGAACAGTTTTGAACATCTTCCAGTTACCCGCTATGATAGGTGTTCTCACACGATTCACTCCTTTATTCCCCCCGAAGAGCCGGGGTTCAAACTTCATCCACTTGCTACCCTCTTATATCATAAATCTATTTATCGTTCAGTGCCACAACACCAGGAAGTTCTTTGCCTTCCATGAACTCAAGAGATGCACCGCCGCCTGTGGAGATGTGGTCCATCTTGTCAGCCAGACCGAATTTCTCAGCTGCTGCAGCAGAATCGCCGCCACCGATAATCGTGTAAGCTTCCGTTTCCGCACAAGCTTGTGCAACTTCACGAGTACCGTTTGAGAACGGAGCGATTTCGAATACGCCCATAGGACCGTTCCACACGACAAGCTTCGAGTTTTTGATCACTTCTGCATACTTGGCACGAGTCTTAGGACCGATGTCAACGCCTTCCCAGTCTGCTGGAATGCCGTCGATGCCAACAATCTTTGTATTCGCATCTGCGCTGAACTCGTCCGTAACCACGATATCTTCCGGCAGGTAGAAGTTTTTACCCAGCTCTTTGGCTTTCTCGATGAAACCGAGCGCAACATCAAGCTTCTCTTTATCGAGCAGAGATTGACCGATTTCATGGCCTTGAGCTTTGAAGAACGTGTAAGCAAGTCCACCGCCGATGATGACATTGTCAGCAAGCGTAAGCAGATTGTCGATCACGTCGATTTTGTCTTTAACCTTCGATCCACCGATGATCGCGGTAAAAGGACGATCCGGATTCGAAAGGGCTTTGCCGAGAACGGACAGCTCTTTCTCCATCAACAATCCCGATACAGCCGGAAGATGATGAGCAATACCTTCTGTCGAAGCGTGCGCACGGTGAGCAGCACCAAACGCGTCGTTCACGAACAGATCAGCAAGCTCTGCGAACTGCTTCGCAAGTTCCGGATCATTCTTCTCTTCACCAGGGTAAAAACGAACATTTTCAAGCACGAGCACGTCGCCGTTTTGCAGCTGGTTTACTTGTGCTTTTACTGCTTCCCCTACCGCTTCATCCGCTTTGGCTACCGGTTTGCCGAGCAATTCGGACAAACGTTCGCTTGCCGGAGTCAGGCGCAAAGATTCAACGACCTCTCCTTTGGGACGACCCATGTGGCTGGCCAGGATAACTTTCGCTCCTTGCTCCACCAGGTAGTTGATCGTCGGCAAAGTCTCACGAATACGAGTGTCGTCTGTAATTTTACCATCTTCGAGCGGTACATTGAAATCGACGCGGACAAACACCCGTTTGCCGCTTACTTCTACATCACGTACACTTTTCTTGTTCATCTCCACGTTCCTCCTAAGAAAACTATTCTCCTCACCGACAGCATGCAGTTGCTCCCGTTTCTCTCTCTATCGTCTCACCAGCGCCCGGATATGATCTATTCTTCCCAGTGCTCTGGCATGAAACAAGTAAAAACCATGAACCAAAGAGGAGACCCGTGAACGGAACTCCTCTTCGATTGGATGGCTAGATCAATTACAGACCTTTGCTTGCGATGTAAGCAGCGAGGTCAACGACACGGTTGGAGTAGCCCCACTCGTTGTCATACCAGGAAACGACTTTCACCATGTTGTCGCCAACTACCATAGTGGAGAGCGAATCGATAGTGGAAGAAGCCGGGTCACCATTGTAGTCGCTGGATACAAGCGGCTCATCGGAGTAGTTCAAGATGCCTTTCAGTGGGCCTTCAGAAGCTTCTTTCAGCGCACCATTCACATCTTCAAGCGTAACGTTTTGGGACAGTTCTACTACGAGGTCAGTTACAGAAACGTTCTTCGTAGGTACACGCATCGACATGCCGTTCAGCTTGCCTTTCAGGTGTGGCAGTACGAGACCAACCGCTTTAGCAGCACCTGTTGTGGATGGAATGATGTTCTCAGCAGCTGCACGAGCACGACGCAGGTCTTTGTGCGGCAGATCAAGCACTTGCTGGTCATTCGTGTAAGAGTGAATAGTATTCATCATACCTTTCACGATACCGAATTTCTCGTCAAGAACCTTAGCGAAAGGAGCCAAGCAGTTCGTTGTACAAGAAGCGTTAGAGATGATGGTGTGGTTAGCAGCATCGTATTTATCTTCGTTAACGCCCATAACGATGGTGATATCCTCGTCTGTAGCCGGAGCGGAGATGATAACTTTCTTAGCGCCGCCTTTCAAGTGAGCGGAAGCTTTGTCTTTCGCTGTGAAAATACCAGTGGATTCTACAACGATTTCTACGCCGTACTCAGCCCAAGGCAATGCTTCAGGGTTACGCTCAGCGAATACTTTCACTTCGCGGCCGTTTACCACAAGTGCGCCTTCTTTAGCTTCTACTTGTGCGTCAAGTCTGCCGTGAGTTGTGTCATATTTCAAAAGGTGTGCCAGTGTTTTCACGTCCGTCAAATCGTTGATTGCCACGATTTCAACTTCGCTGTTGTTCAGCGCAGCGCGGAACACGTTACGTCCAATACGTCCAAAACCGTTAATACCTACTTTAACCATGAGTAGTTCCCTCCATATTTGTAAAATTTATATATTCAAGATTGACCATAAGATCAATCAAGACAACAAGGTTTATAAAAACTGTGCTGCTCTAAATTTCTGGACTCAATCAAATGGCGGCATCGATTTCCTTCTCAAGCTCCAACGCTGCCGCTTCATCCGTCACGAGGATGTCCTCATGTCCGAATTTCAGCACGGCGTGAATCGCTTTGCCCTTGCCTTGGCCGCCGGCAATGCCGATGATCGTCTCTGTTCGCATAATGTCCTCAAGCCGAAGTCCGAGGGTAAGCATCTTATGCACAACTTCGCCTTCTTCGCTGAAATAATAGCCGAATGATTCAGCAATCGCGCCATCTGCCTGCAAGTTCTGAATGGAGCCTTCATCCAGCTTGCGTCGTCTCGCCATCTCCATCGCGTCGCCGATGCCGTGTATAATGACCCGGCAGCGCCGAATTACATCCACAATCTCCTGGATATGCTGATCCTGAACAAGAGACTGATAAGCATCCTCGCTTAGCAGATCAGGCACATGGAGCAAACGGTATTCAGCCCCAACACGCTTTGCCATCTTGGAAGCAATGGTGTTCGCTTGAATCTCCATGCTCTCTCCGAGGCCTCCGCGCGCAGGCACAAACCACGTGCTTCTGAGCGGTCCGCCACCAGGCAATGATGACATCTGCTCCGCCACTTCAGCGAGTGTAGAGCCGCCTGTTACGGCGATTGTATCTCCATCCTCCACAAAACTGAGCAGCGTCCTTGCGCCGGCCCGGCCAAGCTCACGTTTGACTTCCGGAGATGACTCACTGTCACCGGGAATAATGACCACTTTACGAAGCCCATAAGCCTGACGGATCTTCTCCTCCAGCTCAACCAGTCCGAACAACTCATTCATGACCGGTTCAAGTTCCTCAACCAAGCATAATCCTGCACTGCTGATTCGCATGCCAAGCGTCTCAATCTCGATCAGCCCCTGCGCTTTCAGAAGATCAGTCTCTGCCCTGAGGACACGCTCGGTCATCGAGAGTGATGAAGCCAGCGTTCTTCGGCCAACCATTCCGGACAACTTGATCTGATGAAGGATGGAATACCTTCGTTTAAGAGTGTTCATCAGATCCGGCAGAAGTTGCTCTTGTATTTCTAATAGGTTACGCATGCATTCCACTCCTGCAAACTTCGTCTCGGCTCTCCTCTATCGGGCCGTAAAATGTCCCAGTTAAACTTTTTGAGTCCCACCTTTATTCTAACCAATAATCACGCCCGTTGCAAGTGTCCGAAAGTATATTTCTCTGCCCCAGCCATTCTTATACATTATGGCCAAATGCAAGCTTGTCTATATAGTAGGAACAAAGTTTTGTCCGCTATTGTATTTTCGAAATAGATGCGGTATAATCAACTTCGTTGCTAATTTTTTAGATATCAGAAAGTATATACATCGCAGAGTCAGCTTCCTGATATCGCAAGAAAATCTACCGCTAAACGCGGTCTGTCTTCTTTGAATGTACGTCGATAGACCTTTTTATTATGCGCCCGTGGTCCAATGGATATGACGTAGGCCTCCGGAGCCTGAGATCGAGGTTCGATTCCTCGCGGGCGCGCCATTTTCACTTTTTCTATATACTGTTTACCCTAAAGTGCCCATGACGGCTCTTTTTTTTACCCAATAGTTTGACTTTCTTTGACTTTTTGATTTAAATTGTTTATCATGTGGGTAATACGGTAACAGTATTTATATGAGGTACTTAAGAGGAGGTTTTCCACGTGAGTTTTATACCTATGGTCGTTGAACAAAGCAACCGCGGTGAGCGGGCGTACGACATCTATTCCAGATTGCTGAAAGACCGCATTATCTTCCTCGGCTCCGACGTAAATGACGTGGTCGCCAATTCCATCATTGCCCAAATGCTGTTCTTGTCGGCTGAGGATCCCGAGAAGGATATTCATCTTTACATCAACAGCCCAGGCGGTTCCATTACCGCAGGTATGGCGATATTCGATACGATGCAGTTCATCAAGCCGGACGTTTCGACGATCTGTGTCGGCATGGCTGCTTCCATGGGCGCATTCCTGCTGAATGCAGGCGCTAAAGGCAAACGTTATGGTCTGCCTAACAGCGAGATCATGATTCACCAGCCGCTCGGCGGCGCACAAGGTCAGGCCACGGATATCGAGATCCGTGCTCGCCGCATCCTCAAGATGCGCGACAAGCTGAACCGCATCCTGTCCGATCGTACCGGCCAACCGCTGGAGCGCATTGAGAAGGATACCGATCGTGACTACTTCATGACGGCTGATGAAGCCAAGGAATATGGTCTTATCGATCAAGTACTGGAAAATACACCACCGCAGGGACTATAAAAGAATGCAAGCAAAGGGCAGGCGCCGTTATCCGGTGCCTGCCCTTTCTTATCCTCTGGATTCATTGAAAACTTCGAGTACTAAATCGTGAGAGTATCCCCTCCGGTCGCTGTTGAAATCGGGAAACATGAATGAACAGATAAGGAGGTTTCCCGATTTCAAAGGCGAACGCGATGCTCCTCCGAGGATACTCTCACTTCGGTACGACTCTTTTCAATAAAACATAAAGAAGGTAAGACCATCCCCCTCCTAAAAGACCTGCCTTAACTTGTGGGGAGTGGGATAGAGGAAAACCTATGTAGGGTTTCTTGCTTGGGTAATTGGGTGCGTAAGGCCAATGATGCGCTCCCCTCACTCACTGCTTCCATAAACGGGTGGCATCCGATATCGCATAGGGCGGCTTATGGCATTTTACCCCCGGACCATGCACCGTACGCACAGAGAGCAGTGCGCACGATGTACAAGCCATATAAGTCAACATCGAGGCAAGCCTCTCGATAAACATAAAAATCCCCTGAGCATAAGGAGCGGGAGAATGCTCCACGCCCGTTATCAAGGGATTTTTCGCAACTAGTTCCAACACAGTGTTACATCAGGACAACATCATGTATCTAAACAAGCTATAGTATTAAAAATGATTTCAGCTAATACAAACTGATTGATCGAGTCTTACTTCCATTCCTTCAGCTTGAACTCAAACTCAGGGAATCCATAGGCATACGCCGTGTACTCATAAAGCTGGAAGTACAGTACCGCCGCGTTATCCTTCACATAGAAGTCGGCATCGGCAGGCACTCCCTCAAAACCGCCGAGATAACCTCCCTCTTTCTTCAGCTTGCTCAGCACAAGGTTGTTCATCTTCTGCTTGTTCTTGCCCTGCATGTTGATGAAATCGCCCAGCTTCATTTGCTTGCCGTCCTTCAGTGAGAAGGTGAAGCTCTTGCGGAAGGTCATGCCATGAGCACCGCCCGTGTACGAATAATCGTACGCCGTAATGCTCAGGATGCCATCCTGATTGTAATGAACTACATAATCACCGCTGAATTCATACGGAAAATCTGTTCCCGATGGCGGGAGTGTGCCCACATTTCCTTCAGCGCCCGTGATGACGCCGGATGCATTTTCTTTTAGCACTTTGTTGATCTCTGCCTGCACCTCAGCATTACCGAGGCCACTGATAACCGGATAATTCACAACGGCATCAACGCCTTGAATTTTCTTTTTCAGCGCAGTCGATTTGATTTGAATGTCGTTTTGCTTTTTCTGCGTCATGCTGAGTGTTTTCAAGGAAGGATTCCACTGTCCCTGAACTCCCATATATTCGCTGATCGTTTTGAACGGCATATACAGACGACCGTTGATAATCTGTCCGCCTGGCTCACCAGCATAAGCTCCGTTCACCAAAATACCGATTTCACTCGCATCATATACGACGGCGCTCAACTTGTTATATCCGTTACCCAGCGTGTAGGTCCGATTCTTCGCATCATATTTAAGAGGCATTCCCAGACCATCCCGTAAAGCGGTTGCCGGAACATAGGTTACCCCATGCAGCACGATGCCCTTCTGTGATAAGGTTTTGCCATTCCATTTCAATACAACTTCATTCTTCGACGATTTTTGACTGGCGGAAACGGATGCCTTAGAGGTGCTTGCATCGATCACCTGTCCACTCAAACCAAGACTGCCAAGCAGGACACTAGTTGCAATTAAGGATGCACATACACGAAATTTAGGATTCATATTAGAATTCCACCTTTGTTAAAATAAGTTTCCGTTAGTTGTTACTCTATTACCCTCATTCATTATAAGGAAAGCTTTCAATCTATTGGTAACAAAGTCAATGACAATTTTGACTCCATGCTAAAGGACCTATATATTCTTGCTTATCTTTGAGTATGGGCCTCGTTATACTAATGAACACAAAACAATGATGTCATGCGCCCGTAAACATGAACATTTCACGGACCCGGACAACGTAAACCAATGGAATGATAAGCAATACCCCCAAGTGCTCCTTCAATGTTTATCAACAGTAAGCGCAAGGGGCTTTTTCTGGAAAACATCCAGTCACAACCACTGCAAATATATAGCTAAAAGCAGCAAGCAGCCAGAGAATTCATACTGTCTTTATCCCGACTTGTTTAAACCCTTCAGAATCCATATCAAAATGGCGTATTTCCACTCTTTATATATAACAATGAAAAGGCCCCGAAAGTTATGGGAAAATTCGTATAAGCGATCTTCTACACTTATTTATAGGTCTTAAGATTCAATTTTTATAACATAAAAAAACCTGCCCCCTTGAGGGGCAGGTTTTCTATATTACAGTTAATATGAAGAAATACATATTTCTTATCGACCGCTCTTCAGCTCGGTCCACAAACGATCATAGATGGACAGGGAATCGCCGACATTGTCGAGCCATTCGGTACGACGCAGCTCCTCTTCCGTCAGGTTGATCATGGTATTGGCGCGATATTCCTCGCTATGGAATTCCATCGCTTTGGTGTTCGGATTGCTGTATCCGATAAATTCATAGTTCTTGGCGCTGACTTCAGGCTCCAGCATGAAGTTAATGAATTTCTCGGCGAGCTCCTTATTCTTCGCACCTTTAGGAATCGCGTAGTTGTCCGAGAAGATGGTCGCTCCTTCTTCAGGCACGACATATGCCACATCCGGATTCTCCGCCGCGATAAACGCCGCATCTCCGGACCAAACCGTAGCAATCCAGCCTTCTTCCTGAATCATTTTCTGCTTGATATTATCCGTATCAAATGCAAGCACGTTAGGCAGCAGCGTCTTCAGCTCATCAGATGCAGCGATAATCTCCGCTTCATCCTTACTGCTGTTGGATTTCCCCTGCTTCTTAAGTGCCATGCCAATCATCTCGCGGTTGTCATCCAGAAGCAGGACTTTGCCCTTGTATTCCGGGTTCCAGAGATCTCCCCAGCTTTTGATCTCGTCTATCACGTACTTCTTGTTATATGCAATTCCCGTTACACCGGACGTGTAAACGATCGAATATTTATTGCCCGGGTCATAAGAAGGATCTTTAAACGTATCCGTAATATTGACGAAGTTCGGGATATTATTCATCTCAAGCGGCTCAAGCAGCTCCGATTCAATCATGGTTTTCACCATATAATCGGACGGCTGAATGAGATCATAACCACTGCCGCCAGCTTTGATCTTAGCCAGCAGATCTTCGTTGTTTGCATAATTGTCATAGGTTACCTTCACGTCAAACTTCTCTTCGAAGTCCTTCAGCACCTCAGGGTCGAAGTTGTCAGCCCAACTGTAAATATGAAGAGTTTCCTTATCCGAGCCGCAAGCAGCCAGGAGTCCTACAGACAATACTGCAACCATACCTGCCATCAGCAGGCGGGTCCATCTTGATTTGTTCAATTCAATATCTCCTCTCTTTCCACTTCCATATTCTATTCGAAAAAAGCGTTCATATCGCTTAGATCGGCAATGTTTTGTGCTTCTTCTGACCGTTGCCGCGGTTGAGAATGTATTGGGCTAACAGGATCAGCGTAATGCTCACCAGAATGAGCAGCGTACACAGCGCGTTGATCTCAGGCGAGATGCCTCGTTTCACCTGTGCGTAAATATAGATCGGCAGCGTCGTTGAGCTTGGACCAGCGACAAAAAAGACTGACCATGAAATCATCCAATGACAGGGTAAAAGCAATCAAAGCGCCGGAGATAATGCCCGGTGCAATCTGCGGCAGCGTTACATGCCGGAACGTTTGCCAAGGCGTGGCTCCCAAATCCTGAGCCGCCTCATCCAACTGCTTGCCCATGCCGGACAGTCTGGCCGTAACCACGACGTAGACATAGGACAGGCTGAACGTGATGTGGGCAATAATTACCGTGGTTTTGCCAAGCGGCATGTTCAATTGGCTGAACAACACGAGCAGTGATAACCCCATAATGATATCCGGGATAATGACGGGCAGATATAACAGCCCGTTCATGCCGCTGCGTCCTTTGCGGCCCATATTTCGGAGCGAGAGTGCCGCTGCGGTTCCCAGCAGGGTGGATACAACCGTAGAGATGACGGCCACCGTCAAGCTGTTCATCAGGGCTTCCATCACATGCCGGTTCTCGAACAGCGATACATACCAATCCAACGTAAATCCTTCCCAGTTTCCGCTCAGCCGCGTATCGTTGAAGGAATAGATAATGATCATAATGATGGGTACATAGATGAAAGCCATCATAAGGTAAGAGTGAATCCCGAGCAGCGGATGATTCTTCTTCTTCACTTATCTCCCCTCCCCTACACGTTGATGGCGGGCTTGCATGGCCCGGTTAAAGAGCAGGATCAGCACCAGGGACGTGGCGACAAAAATCACCGACAACGCCGCTCCAAACGGCCAGTTCCTTGCACCCAGGAACTGTGACTGAATAATATTACTGATCATGGAGGACTTCGCGCCTCCCAATATATCCGTAACTACAAACATCCCGGAGGTCGAGACATACACCAGAACCGCACCCGTCATAATGCCGGATTTGCTCTGCGGCAGCGTAATGTGCCGAAACGCCTTCCACCTCGATGCACCCAGATCGCTGGCCGCATCCAAGAGACGCTTGTCCATCTGCTCCAGCGCTACATAAATCGGCAGCACCATGAAGGGAATAAAGTTATACACCATGCCAAGCAATACGGCACCATACGTATATAACATCTGAATAGGCTCATCAATCCACCCCACCCATAACAGCAGGCTGTTCACCACGCCTTGCGTTCGCAAAAGCAGAACCCAGGCATACGTGCGAATCAGAAAGTTGATCCAAAACGGAACGGTGATCAGAATCAATCCCCATGTCTGGATACGCGGGGAAGCGTTGGCTATATAATAGGCCAAAGGATAGCTGACTAACAAGCAGATCACCGTAGTCAGCAGCGACAGTACCAGGGTATCCCAGTAGATTCCTAAATATAAGGGATCAAAAAAGGTCTTGTATCCTTCCAGACTGAAGGAAAACACGATATTACCGAGCGAATCCCGCGACAGAAACGAGATGCCGGCCACGATCAGCATCGGGACGATCAGGAACAGGGATAACCACAACAGCACCGGCGTCAGCAGGAACCTTGATTTCCTCATGGCCCGATGATCACCTCATCCTTCGTGCTCCAGTTCACCCCGACCCGCTCACCAACCTCCCAAGGACGATCATCCGAAATATCCAGGGTAATCGTTACCTTCATCGGCTCATTGTCAAGCTGGACCAGCAGCTTATGCACACTGCCGAGGTATTGCACATCCTCAATCACGCCGCTCTTCTTCGCACCCGACTCCCGCTGCGGAACCAGTTTCTCCGGCCGCACGGCAAAGAGGCCTTCCGGTGATGAGAAGACATTATTCTCCCCAACAAAAGTGGCAGCAAACAGCGTTTGCGGCCTCGCGTAGATCTCGCGCGGCGTGCCGATTTGCTCTACCCGTCCATGATTCATAATCACGATCCGGTCGGACAGCATCATGGCTTCCTCCTGATCGTGCGTTACATATACAAACGTAATGCCCAGCGTCCGCTGCAAATGCTTCAGCTCGGATTGCAGGTTTTTGCGCAGCTGCAGGTCCAGTGCACCCAGCGGTTCATCGAGCAGCAGCACCTTCGGTTTATTGGCGATGGCACGTGCGATAGCTACCCGCTGCTGTTGTCCTCCGGACAGCTGATGCGGGAAGCGTTCCCGCAGTGGGGTTAGCTGTGTCATCGTCACGGCCTCGTCCACGCGTTCCTTGATGAGCTGACGCGGCATTTTTTTCATTTTTAATCCAAAAGCAATGTTATCTTCTACGGTCATATGCGGAAACAGAGCATAGTGTTGGAATACAAGATTTAAATCCCGCTTGTTCGCAGGCACATCCGTCACATTCTGACCCGCCAGCAATACCTGTCCTTCGGTAGGCTGTTCGAATCCTGCTATCATTCGGAGAATCGTCGTTTTGCCGCAGCCGCTGGGGCCCAGCAAAGTCAGGAATTCCCCTTCTTTAATGGAGAGCGACAGCGGATGCACGACCGCTTGTCCCTGAAAATGCTTCTCGATCTGGACAAGTTCAATCACATGCATCAACCCCTTCTTCAAAATGTGACCTATTCCATGTGTACCAGTGTACCAATCCTACTTGCTAGTATGCACAAAAACGTGCTCCACTAAGAAGAAACGGTTATACTGCCTATCTTGCTCAGGTGGGCAGGATCCGTTTCTTAGGGGAAGCTCTAGAAGTCTCTACTAAGAGAAAAAAGCCATATCCATGGGTATGGCTTTACGCTTTAGAACAAAGTTCAGTTTTTCGCATATTCACTATACCTCGTTTTCCCCCTATACACAACACTTTTCTGTGTATTTCGACAGGGGAAGGTACGGATATGGCACCGTATTATGGTATTTCAGTTTTCAGAGTGAATACATCAGATAAATCAAAGAAAACCGCTCACCCGGTAATGACCCGGATGAACGGTTCTCTGCACGCTTAGTGAAAAGACATTGACTATTTCAGCTCATATTGAACATACAGCTGTGTCGAGATTTTGATCTCGCCCGGCTTCACGGATGTGCTGGCGCCTGCGTCCGCTGCATTGGATTGAGCCGCCATCTCCATTTTTTCGAGGCCATAGATGTTATTTACGCCAACGGAGCCTTCCACAATGTTAAGCACGACACCCAGTTGACGCTTGGAGGCTTTCGCCATAGCTTGAGCCTTAAGGTCTGCATTTGCCATGGCTTTATCAATCACCTGCGCTTCGAATGCATCGCGGTTCTCAACAGAGAAACGGGCGTTGCCAATGGAGTTCGCCCCCGCATCAGCGGATGCATCCAGCAGGTCTCCAACTTTGCTCAAATCGCGAAGGGTAACTTCCAGGGAATGGTACGCTGTGTAGTTTTTCACTTTACGGCCATTCTCATCGGAATACGTATAGTTGGGCTGTACGTAGAATTGTTCGGTTTTAATATCCTTGTCATCGATTTTCCATGTTTCCTTCAACAGCTTGGTCACTTTATCCATTTTCAGCGCGTTGCTCTTCTGTGCGGATTTTGCGGTTTCCGCATACGATTCAGCCCCGATGGAAAGATATACGATATCTGGCTTCACCGAGATTTCGCCTTTACCGAGTACGGTGAGAAGATTTTGCTGTGCTGCCTCCGCCGCATGCACCTCGGTTGCCCCGCTCAATCCTGCCAAAGCCGTACTGCCTGTCAACAGTGCGCCTGCAATCATAATGGAACCCACTTGTTTGACCCATCTTTTCATTATTGTCAGCCTCCTTCAATATTGGCATCGCTGCCATGCTTGACTTACCCTTCTAACGTGGCGGGATTGGTAAATGTTGCATCCGATGTGAACGGTTTAGCGATTTTTCCTCAATTTATTTTTCGGGACCCATGTGATGGTATTTCTAGGCATGATTGGTTCATTGGGAAAATAAGATACCGAATGAAGCAGGAAGCAGCTGTTAACAAGGAAGCAACAATGGGTAACTAACTTACGACGGTGTTTAAAAAGAGGAGGTCACTATGAAATCATCCAGGGTGTTATACGCGTTCATGTCACTGCTGCTTCTTATGGCAGTTGGCATGCCATATGGGACGGCAAGCGCTGCGGCAGAGCCTGCCTCCGGCAAAACCTATCAGATCGGAACGGACGTTACGTTTGCTCCGTTTGAATTCCAGGATGCCAGCGGCAATTTTGTCGGTATCGATATGGATCTGCTCGATGCTATCGCCAAAGATCAAAACTTCAAATACGAAATCAAGCCGCTCGGCTTCAATGCTGCGGTTCAAGCGCTGGAAGCCAATCAGGTAGACGGCGTTATCGCGGGCATGAGCATCACGGATGAGCGAAAGCAGAAGTTTGACTTCTCGGATCCTTATTTTAACTCGGGCGTGGTCATGGCTATTCGTCAGGATCAGGAGTCCATCAAGGGATATAAGGATTTAAAAGGGAAAAAGGTCGCGGTCAAAACCGGTACGGAAGGATACAGCTTCGCGGAATCCATATCCTCCAAATACGGTTTTACCATTGTGCCTTTTGACGATTCGGCTCAAATGTATGACGACGTCAAAACCGGCAATTCCGTTGCCTGCTTTGACGACTTTCCGGTATTGGCCTATGGCGTTAAACAGAACAACGGGCTAAAAATCGTTACGGATATGGAGCCCGGTGCATCCTATGGATTTGCCGTGAGCAAGGGGAAGAATCAGGAGCTGCTGGAGAAATTCAACGCCGGCTTGGTCAATCTGCAGGCAAACGGAGAATATAATCGCATCAAGGAAAAATATATTGGCGAAAACGCTGTAGGACCGGTGGATCAAAGCCGCTGGGGACTGATCGTGGAGTCGCTGCCTTCCTTGTTGAAGGGCCTCGGCAATACACTGCTGCTGACATTTGCGTCCCTGTTTTTTGCATTTTTCCTAGGCTTGATATTCGGTTTCATGAAGGTCGGACGTAATAAGTGGCTTCGAGGTCTTGCCACCGTATTCGTGGACATCTTCCGCGGAATCCCCTTGCTTGTCCTTGCCTTCTTCATCTACTTTGGTATTCCTCAAGCATTCGGTTTTACCATGTCGCCTATCGTGGCAGCCGTTCTAACCCTAAGCCTTAATGCTGGAGCCTATGTAACGGAGATCATCCGCGGCGGCATCCAGTCCATCGACCGCGGGCAGATGGAAGCAGCCCGTTCGCTACGGTTTGCCATACCGCAAGGCTATGATGAAAATCATTATTCCGCAGGCAATCAAAATCATGATTCCGACCTTTATCAACCAATTGGTGATCACGCTCAAGGATACATCCATCCTGTCGGTTATCGGCCTGGTCGAGCTGACCCAGTCCGGGAAGATCATTATTGCAAGAACTTTTGCATCGTTTGACATCTGGCTGGTCGTTGCGATCATGTACTTGATCGTCATCACGATTTTGACCAAAATTTCGGATCGTCTGGAAAGGAAGGTACGTCATGGATAAGATTCGCGTTGAAGGATTGAAGAAGAATTTTGGTACCAATGAGGTACTGAAGGGCATCGACATGCAGGTTCAGGAAGGCGAGGTTGTCTGTGTCATCGG
This sequence comes from Paenibacillus vortex V453, assembly GCF_000193415.1. Taxonomy (NCBI): domain Bacteria; kingdom Bacillati; phylum Bacillota; class Bacilli; order Caryophanales; family Paenibacillaceae; genus Paenibacillus; species Paenibacillus vortex. The sequence continues at coordinate 61,549 of NZ_ADHJ01000006.1, read as the reverse complement.
ACCTTCCGGTTCCGGCAAGAGCACGTTCCTGCGCTGCATTAACCGGCTGGATGACATTACAGCAGGCAGGGTGTTCGTGCATGACCGGGATATCAATGACCCTAAAACGAACATCAACAAGGCGCGGGAGAACATCGGCATGGTGTTCCAGCATTTTAATCTGTTCCCGCATTTTAACGTGCTGAAGAACATTACCTTTGCCCCGGTGGAGCTGGGTAAACAGAACTCGGTCGAAGCGCGTGCCACAGCACTCAAGCTGCTGGAGCAGGTCGGCCTCTCGGATAAAGCCGAGGCGTTCCCGAGCCAGCTATCAGGCGGTCAGAAGCAGCGCGTAGCGATCGCCCGGGCGCTGGCGATGAACCCGGACATCATGCTGTTTGACGAGCCGACATCGGCGCTGGACCCGGAGATGGTCGGCGAAGTGCTCGGCGTCATGAAGGATCTGGCACGCGAGGGCATGACGATGATAATTGTCACGCATGAGATGGGCTTCGCACGCGAGGTGGCCGATCGCGTGATCTTCATGGACGGCGGTTATATCGTCGAGGAAGGCCCGCCGGAAGAGGTGTTCGGCAGACCGAAGCATGAGCGTACGATCAGCTTTTTGGAGAAGGTGTTGTAATGATGGGGCAGGGGCTGTAAGCACAGGCTAGGGGCGTATGCACAGGCTAGGGGCGTATGCACAAGGGCTTGGGGCGTATGCACAGGCTAGGGGCGTATGCACAAGGGCTAGGGGCGTATGCACAAGGCTAGGTGCGTAAGCACAAGGGCTGGTGGCGTAAGCGCAAGGGCTGGGGGCGTATGCACAAGGGCTGGGGGCGTATGCACAAGGCTAGGTGCGTAAGCACAAGGGCTGGGGCTGGGGGCTTACACATACGGCCAACTTATCTTTAGAATCGCTGTTACCGTGCGGTTACTTCCCCATTGCAAGTAACCTTATGACCATGCAGCCTTCATTGTGCAGCTGCCCATCATCGAACTACCAGAAATAGCATCTAATGATGACATCTGGATAAAATTTGGTACTCTAAAGCATGGGCAATCAAGGCATTACTGCAACCCGAAAAACTAACGGACCCAGCGGACCTTATTGGCGGAAAAACGGGGTTTTTAGGAAACTAAGGGACCCAGGATCCTTTATTCCCCAAAAAGGCTTCATTTTCCTGATAAATTCCTATGATAACGTCTCTGGAGTCCGTTAATTCTAAATATGGAGCTGAATTCGACCAATAAGATCATTAGGGTCCGTTAGCATGGGATACACAGGATGTATTGCATCATTTGCAATTATTACTTGCACCACTGTGCTACTTACAATAATTTCCCGACTTACTTCACTTGCACAACTTAGTTATTCGCAACATTACATCGCTGCCCAAATCATCATCACTTACACTTACACCACTTACATCACGTTAGTGTGCGTGATGATGAAGTGGGCAATATGTAAGTGATGAAAGTGATACCAGCACCACTTACCTCCACGTACATTACCTTATGCCACTCTCACCCTCCTACAATTGCACAGTGCTCTCACTGCTATCACCAGCTTTGGTGTTACTTGTACCTCTTTACTATTCTTGCAACATATTCAACCCTTCATATCCAATCTTCATTTCCAATCCTCATTCCCAATCTTCACGCACGACCACTACTTTGTATCCAAAGATCGCTTATAAGGCACCTTCACGGTAAATGTAGATCCCTTCCCAAGCTCGGATTGAACAGCGATCCGCCCTTGATGAATATCGACGATCCGCTTCACGATCGATAATCCCAGACCGCTGCCGCCAGCAGCGCGATTACGCGATTTGTCCGCTTTGTAGAAGCGTTCGAAGATGTGCAGCTGATCGGACTCCGTCATCCCGACCCCCGTGTCCGTTATTGTGACCTCGGCTTCGTCTTGATCTGCCTTCAGCACAATCGTGATTATGCCATCTTCCGGCGTGAATTTGATGCTGTTGTGCAGCAAATTGGTCCACACCTGATTCAGCAGATCCTCCGTCGCCTCGATCTGGACCTCGGCGAGGTCCAGATCCACCTGAATCCGCTTTGCCAGCCATTGCGGTTCGTTGGCCAACACCACTTCACGCAGTTGGCCGTCAAGACGGTAACGTGCCCTTTGGAATGCGGGCTGATCGCCCTCCAATGACGACAGCTTCAGCAGATTGTCGCTCAGCTGCGACAAGCGGCGGCTCTCCCCTTCGATGATCTCCAGGTAACGTGCCCTCTTTTCCTCTGTAAGGCGGGGATTGCGAAGCGCTCGGGCAAACCCCCGAATCGAGGTGAGCGGGGATTGGATTTCGTGGGATACATTGGAGATGAAATCCTGACGCATACTTTCCATTCGCCCCAGCTCCCCCGCCATATCGTTAATGCTGCTGGCAATCATCTTAAACTCCCCGCGCCACTTCTGATCGTCCATCTTCACGTTGAAATCCCCTTGAGATATCCGGCGCATGGCATCTGTGATGGCAGTCAGCATGGCAATCTGCCTGTGCTTGAAGAACATGCCCACGATCAGCATGCACAGAAAGAAAATGATAACACCCACAAACAGGTCGAGCAGATGGACAACATAATCCCACTTCGGGGTTCCCGTCCAGTTATATACGAACCTTGTTACATAGGTTGCTGCCGTCCATGATGCACCCAGGACCGCGAAGATCGAAATGGTCTGAAGGATTTCCCGCACGATTTTCCACAAAATTTTGAGGATTTTTTTCATCAGCCCTCACCTACCTCCAGGCGATAGCCAAGGCCGCGCACCGTACGAATCCTGAACCGGTACTTCTCCTCCGGGAACCGCTCCCGCAGCCGGTTCACGTGTACGTCCAGCGTCCGTTCGTTCCCCTCAAAATCATAGCCCCATATATCCTCAATCAGCCGGTCCCGTGTCAACGTGCTCCCCGGATAGCTTCCCAGCTTGAAGAGCAGCTCGAACTCCTTCAGCGGCAGGGCGAAGATGTCATCAGCCGTCTTGACTTCATAGGTTCTGCGATTCATCTGCAGCTTCCCGACGTTCACCGTCTGGGAAGCCGCGACCTGATACCGCTTCAGCAGCGCTTTGACGCGCACAACCAGCTCGGCTGGTTCGAAAGGCTTCACCAGGTAATCGTCGGTCCCCAGCTCAAAGCCCTTCACGATCTGCCTCGTTTCCCCCTTTGCCGTCAGCATCAGCACCGGGATTCCCGTATTCCTCCGAATCTCCCGGCATAACTCCCATCCATCCATATTCGGCATCATGATGTCCATCACGACCAGATCGACTGATGCCTGATCCATCACGGACAGGGCTTCGACCCCGTCCGAGGCTTCGAGTATCTCCTCCATCCCCGCTTCCTCCAAAAACACCTTCACGAGTTCGCGGATGTTCGGATCATCGTCCACTACCAATATTTTTGCCATGGTCATCCCTTCTTCCCCAGCATGTTCAAGCTGCCATCAAGCCTCCATCGTTTCATTCATCTGCAGCTGCTGCACCGCGAATCCTCTATACATCGCATGCTGCTCGATCAATTCATCATGCGTTCCCCGTCCGGTTACCGTTCCCTTCTCAATGAAAATGATCTGGTCGGCTCCCACCACCGTGGATAACCGGTGCGCAATAATAATCGTGGTCCGTCCAGCCATGAGGTTCTTGAGTGCCTTCTGCACTTCAATCTCCGATCGGCTATCCAGACTGGAGGTCGCTTCATCCAGCATCAGAATCTTGGGATTTCGCAGCAGTGCTCTGGCAATCGCAATCCGCTGCCGCTGCCCGCCGGAGAGCTTCACGCCCCGTTCGCCCACATCCGTATCAAAGCCGTTTGGCAGCTCATCAATGAATCCGTCCGCATACGCCATCTCGGCTGCTCTTCTAATCTCGGTCATGCTCACTTCCCGGTCCATCCCATAACATAGGTTTTCGCGAATGCTTCCGGCGATCATCGGGCTTTCCTGTGAAACATACCCGATCAACCCGCGCCAGGAACGTAAGGAGAAGGTATCAATGGATGCCTTGCCTAAACGGATCTGACCCTTCTGCGGAAGGTAGAAACGCTCCAGCATGGAGAACAGTGTCGTTTTGCCCCCGCCGCTCGGACCGACCACGGCCGTGACCGTACCCGGCTCCATCTGAAAGCTGACATCGCGCAATACCGGCTCCTCCGGTTTGTAACCAAACGAGAGATTCTCGATGGACACCCGCTGATTCGCGTTCACGACCTCAGCACCGGCTGAGATGAGTTCTTCCTCTGCATCCAGTGTTTCCAATAATCGCTCTGTTGCTCCCTTGGCCTTCTGAAACTGGGTAAAAAACGTCGTTAACTGCGTCATGGGCATCACAATCTGGATCAGATACAGAATGAATGCAACCAGCTCGCCCGCCGTGAGTGCTCCTGTTGACACCTGAAGCCCGCCATATCCAATAACAACCACCAGCAGCATCATCAGCACAAAGGACATCAGCGGTGCGATCCAGGCCGACACAACGCCTTCCTTAATACCGAAGTTGAGCAGGTTGGTAATGCCTTTATTTCCGTTCTCAAACTCTTTATCCTCCGCGTTAGAGGCTTTAACCAAGCGAATCTCCGACAAAACCTGGCTAATATTCGCCGTAAACGCAGCCGTCTCGTCTTGCATGCCAAGCGAGATTTTATACATCTTCTTCCCAAGCGGCACCAGAATCAGCGCAGCGATCGGTATGACGATAAACATCGTCAGTGTCATTTTCCAGTTAAGATATAACAACACGCCTATCGAACCGACTATCGAGATGATCCCGCTGAAGAATCCCGCCACGTGATCCGATATGAGACTTTTGATCACACCTGTATCATTCGTCATTCGACTGACCGATTCCCCCGAACGATTATGATCAAAGTACCGGATCGGCAGCACAAGCAGCTTCTTCCACACAGCCTTTCCCTAAGGGAAGCCACCATCTTCTGTCCCGTATAACTTAGCAGGAAAATCGAAACCCCGGCTGCAATCGTCTGCACGATAAACGCGACCCCAAGGCCGATGATATGCGTGCTGTTCATATCCGTTAAGGAGAAGCCGTCCACCAAGCTCTTGGTAAACATCGGAATGACAAGTCCAACCAGCGTCGAGACCACATTAAGAAGGATAGCCCCAATCAGCAGCAGCATGGGTGGTTTGGTTTCTTTTAATAGTCGAAAAAACGCTTGGGAACCTGCTTTCCTGCTCCCGGTCATCTCTTTCTGCGGTATTGTCTGAGTCGAAGCATTGTCCGTCACACTCATCATGTTCTCTTCCCTTCCCCATATCCCTTTATATTGTCTATAAGGCAAGAATAAAACAACAAGTTAAACGGAAGTTAAACGGACAGCTTTCTTTGATCTAGACAACAAAAAAAGGCGGATTCCCCCGCCCCTTCTCTTAATCTATTCTTATGTACTATGAATCCCACGAGACTCTAACATGAACTAGATAGTAAAAAAAGCCTTGCATTGACAAGACTTTTCTTATACTTGAATCACGGATGCAATTATTGATTCTCGAGTTCCTCTTTGCTCACCAAGTTCACGAGAGACGTAACCGCTTGCTCAGCGTCAGCTCCCTCAGCACTAATGTAAACTTCGGTACCTGAGCTGATCGCAAGGCTCATAATTCCCATGATACTTTTGGCATTTACTTTTTTATCATCTTTTTCAACAAAAATTTCGGATGAGTATTTATTCGCTTCCTGAACGAACAGCGCGGCCGGTCTGGCGTGAAGACCCGTCTTTAACCGAACGACTACCGGGTGCTTTGTCATGAAAATTACCCCCTATCTAATAAATCTGCTGCATTGAAAGCGCGATTGACATTTTATAATATTATACCATTTTACCATACAGGACACTAGAAGAAAAAAATCTTATGCATTCCGAATCTTTTCGGCCATTTCATCGATTTTGCGCAGACGGTGATTTACCCCTGATTTGCTGACGGTTCCTTTGAGAAGCTCTCCGACTTCCTTCAGATTCATATCCGGGTGAGCCAGCCTGATTTCGGCCACTTCCCGCAGTTTATCAGGCAAGTTTTCAAGGCCCAATTCCCTTTGGAGCAGCTTGATGTTCTCAATCTGACGAACGGCAGCACCAATCGTTTTGTTCAGGTTGGCGGTCTCGCAGTTGACAATCCGGTTGACGGAGTTGCGCATATCCCGCATAATCCGGACATCCTCGAACTTGAACAGCGCCTGATGGGCACCGATCAGATTCAGAAATTCGATGATTTTCTCGCCTTCCTTAATGTAGAAGATAAAGCCTTTCTTCCGTTCGATGCAGCGTGCATTCAGATGAAACTCATTAGCCAGATCCACCAGGGACTGACAATGCTCTTCATACATCGAGGCAATTTCCAGATGGTACGAAGATCCCTCCGGATTGTTCACGGACCCGCCTGCCATAAAGGCACCACGAAGATATGCCCGCTTACAACAGTTTTTATGAACGATCTGCTCATCAATGCGGGACTGAAACAGAAAGCCTTCGGATACAATGCGCAGTTCTTTGAGGATCTCCTGAACCTGGGCGGGAATACGAACGATATATACGTTATTCTTCTTCAAACGCATTTTTTTACGCACCAAAAGTTCAGTATGCGCCTGGAAATGCTTCTTAATTAAGGAATAAATACGTCTTGCAATCGCGGCATTTTCCGTTGAAATATCCAGGATTACCTTTTTGTTCGAAAGCTGAACAGAACCGTTCATCCGAATGAGCGCGGACAGCTCGGCATTTTCACAGCAGTTCTGGCTTTCGACCATCGTCAGTTCTTTCTTCGTCTGTGCCGCAAAGGACAAGGTACTCACCCCTTTCGTGTAGTCCAATCCTGCACCAGCTGAAAAATATGGTTGCTCAGCTTGTCAGCATCATGCCTTAAGTATGTTCTAAATAGCACAAGCTTATCTGCAATGAGTTTATATCCTCGGCTGGTCACCTCGTCACGATCCAGTACCACCGGCTTTGCACCCTTCTGGGCATACTTATCCTGAACCTGAGGCGGGATTTCTCCATCATTTACAATAACATAATCGAACAGATGAAGACCAATATGGTCATAAACGGCCTGCAAGTGGTCGCTCACCGTATAATTATCCGTCTCTCCCGGCTGCGTCATCACATTGCACACAAACATTTTGATGGCTTCGGACGATACAATGGCTTCTGCAAGCTTGGGAACAAGCAAATTGGGCAAAATACTGGTATACAGACTTCCCGGGCCGATCAGAATGGCATCGGCCTGTTGAATCGCCTCCAATGCCTCCGGCAGCGGCTCGACATGCTCAGGCTCCAGGGATATCCGCTTAATGCGACCCCCGGCCTCCGGGATTTTGGATTCACCCGTCACAATGGTGCCATCCTCCATCTCCGCATGCAGAATCACGGCTTCACCCGCTGCGGGGAGCACCTGTCCACGAACAACAAAAACCCGGCTCATCTCCTTGACTGCCGTGACAAAATCTCCGTGCAAATCCGTCATGGCAGCCAGGATTAGATTGCCGAGGCTGTGCCCGGCCAGTCCCGAGCCTGTTTTGAAACGGTATTTCAATATATCTGACAACAGCGGCTCCACGTCAGCGAGTGCTGTAAGTACGTTACGGATATCTCCCGGAGGCGGCATCTGTAACTCGCTGCGCAGTATGCCGGAGCTTCCTCCATCATCAGCGACTGTTACGATGGCCGTAATATCGAGCGGCTTCTCCTTGAGTCCCCGAAGCATGACGGACAGCCCGGTTCCTCCACCCATCACAACAATGCGGGGGCGCTTTCTAGCTTGCACAGCCACATTTATCACTTCCCTTAATTAATGCCGATCCCGATCAGAATCGCGGTGGCTCACCGATACCGTCTCCGTTTCGCTGACCCCGAGCATTTTGCCAAGGTATTCAGCAATTGCCACGGAACGATGCTTCCCACCGGTACAGCCAATGCCGATAATAACCTGACTCTTGCCTTCCTTCCGATACTGAGGGATCAAGAAATGCAGCATATCCAGCAGTTTGGTCAGAAAAGCTTGCGTCTCCGGCCACTTCATTACATATTCATACACATCACTGTTTTGACCTGTGTTTGGCCGCAATTGCTCAACATAATGGGGATTGGGCAGAAAACGAACATCAAACACCAGATCGGCATCGATCGGAATGCCATATTTGAATCCAAAGGATGTGATATTAACCGATAGCGTGCTGCTCTCCAGATGCGTAAAGCGTGAAATAATCTTCTCCTTCAAGCGGACAGGCTTCATGTTGCTGGTATCAATCACCTGGGTAGCTGAGTTCTTCAGCTCATCCAGCATTTTGCGCTCCAACCGGATACCGTCAAGCGGCATGCCTTCCGGAGCGAGCGGATGGCGACGGCGACTCTCCTTGTAGCGCTGAACGAGCACGGAATCCGTGGCATCCAGGAACAGAATTTCACAATGAATGGTGAAATGATCCTTAATGTAGTTCAGAGACTCCGATAAAGCGGTGAAAAACTCGCGGCCACGCAGGTCGATGACCAATGCAACCTTGCCGATCTTACCCTTCGATTGATCGATCAGCTCCGCGAATTTAGGAATGAGCACCGGGGGCAGGTTATCAACGCAAAAGAATCCAAGATCCTCCAGACTTTGTACGGCCAAGGTCTTACCTGCTCCCGACATCCCCGTGATGATGATCAGGGTGGCCATGGATGATGTGTTGCTGCCGCGGTTGGCTGCTTCCAGCATCAGCTTTCCCTCCCTTATGAGTTTAAATCAGACGATGTATGGTGAATGAATACTACGAACGTAAATGCAGACCGGCAGCTCCAACAACACCGGCATCGTTGCCAAGTTCAGCGGGAACGATGCGCACGCCGCGCTGCAGCGGTTCCGGTGTCAGCTTCGCGAATACCGTGCGAACCTCATTGAACAGAATGTCGCCGGCATTGGATACGCCGCCGCCAATAATAAAGGCTTCCGGGTTCAATACGGCGGCAACAGCAGCCATCGATTTGCCCAGGTAGTATGCTGCGCGGTTTACGATGCGAATGGCAACTTCATCGCCCGCTTTTGCAGCATCAAACACTTCCTTCGCTGCAATGTTCTCAACATGCGCAAGGGAAGTGCGGTCACCGCGCTCGACAGCATCCTTCGCCATACGGATGATACCCGTTGCCGAAGAAACCGTCTCCAGACAGCCCATTTCGCCGCATCCGCATTGAATCGCTTCCAAATCCGGCACCACCGAGATGTGACCAAGCTCGCCAGCCATGCCGCCGAAGCCTTGATAAATCTTGCCGTTTACAATTATGCCGCCGCCCACGCCGGTTCCAAGCGTGTAGCATACGCAGTTCTCAACGCCGCGACCTGCACCGCTCCAGGCTTCGCCCAGTGCAGCCACGTTGGCGTCGTTATCTATTTTGACAGGCTTGCCGAGACGCTCTTCAAGCAGTGCGCGAATCGGTACATCTTTAAATCCTACATTCGGTGCCAGAATGATAATGCCTTCACGTATATTCGTAAAGCCGGCGAATCCAGCTCCAACACCAGCAAGTTTATCCCAGCTGTATGGCGATTCCTCTACGATGTGACGCACATATTTCTCAATGTTGTCAATAACCGTGTCAACGCCTTTGGCTGTTTCCGTCGGTCCCTCATACTTCTGCAGAAGATGCCCTTCTTCATTGCATATTCCAACTTTAATCGCTGTACCGCCTAGATCGACACCGACGTAGATGTTCTCAGACATGTTTCAAGCCACCTTTTTCCTTCTATATTATAGATTGCTCCTACTGTACCCACTATAATTGAAGGCACTGCTCCGGTCAAGAGAAGACCAAGGGATGGAAAACCGGAAGTAAGCCTTTATCCACGCATATGTAAGCGGATACAAACCTCCTCCAAATCGCCCTCATTTGTTCATAATACCACTTCCTCTCACCTTAGGTCGAAACCAACATGACAAAAGTCACTTCGAAGTGATGACATCCTGTACTAACGGGTGTTTCTTCTCTTTCGTATGATGAATTCAGATCATTTCGATACGAGAGGGTGCGATACCATGCCAGAATTCATCGGTGAGCCAGTTGCAGAACTGCGGAAGGTTACCAAGATGTTCGGAAGCAAAAAAGCCGTCAACCAAGTGTCATTTGCTATAGAAAAAGGATCCGTCACCGCGATTCTCGGGCCCAACGGAGCAGGGAAATCTACCGCTATTTCCATGATGCTCGGACTGAAAGACGCGAGCGAAGGTGAAGTTCTCCTGTTCGGCCGAAGCCCGAAGGACCTCAAGGTTCGAGAGAGGCTCGGCGCCATGCTCCAGGAGGTCAGCGTCATGGACGGACTCCGCACGCGTGAGATCATTAATCTCATTCGCGGCTATTATCCCAATCCGCTGTCGCTGCAAGACATCGCCTTACTTAGCGGGCTCACATCCGAGGAGCTTAACAAATGGGCCGTCAAAATGTCCGGCGGCCAGAAGCGCAAGCTCAGCTTTGCGCTGGCCATTGCTGGCAATCCCGAGCTGCTATTCTTCGATGAGCCTACCGTCGGGCTGGATACATCGGCACGCCGGTTATTCTGGCAGACGGTGCGCAAGCTCGCGAGCCAGGGCAAGACCATTCTGTTCACCACCCATTATCTGCAAGAGGCAGACGATATGGCTGACCGGATTCTGCTGTTCCATCAAGGTCAGGTAGTTGCAGACGGTACGCCGGCAGCCATCAAATCCAAGCTGACCCGCCGCTCGGTATCCTTTATCGTGGATGCGGATCACCGGCAGGTCAAGGAACTGCTTCATGAGGTGCCGGGTGTAACGGATGTATATGAGCAAGACGGCAGGCTGCACGCCGTCACCGACGATACGGACACAGCGCTTGCGGCTCTGTTCCGCACGGGGCTTGCCGTGCGCGATATGCGCATCGATCAGGGAAGCCTGGACGAAGCCTTCGACCAATTAACGACGAGTCAAGAGGAGGCCGTATAAACATGACAACCTGGAAACTGATTACCCTGCAGTGCCGAATGGAGCTGCTGCGCATGGTACGTAATCCGTATTATATTTTCTGGTCGCTTGCGATGCCCATACTGTTCTATTTCATCTTCACCCGGGTGGTCAATACGGGAGCGGACGACGCCGGACAATGGCAGGCGCATTATCTCATGTCCATGGCATCCTTCAGTGTCATGGGCACCGCTATCATGTCACTCGGCATTCGCCTCGTTCAGGAGAGAGTTCAGGGCTGGGCCATCTACATGCGGGTGACGCCGCTTCCCGGCAGCGTATATTTCTTCGGTAAAATGTTTGTGCAAACCGTTATGCATCTGCTTTGCATCGTCGTAATTTTTGTTGCCGGTTACCTGATGAACGGGGTGTCCCTCTCCTTCTGGCAGTGGGTGCTCAGCGGTCTCTGGATTCTGATCGCGTCCGTTCCATTCCTAGCTATCGGCACCTTGATTGGCTCCATGAAACGCGTGGATACGGCAAGCGGCGTCAGCAACGGCATCTACTTGGGGCTTGCTATTACGGGCGGGATGTGGTTCCCGATCGATGCAATGCCTTCCATCATGCAAGCCATTGGCAAATGGATGCCGTCCTACCATTTTGGCGGCGGTGCCTGGTCAATCGTGCGCGGAGAAGCGCCGGGGCTGGATAATTTCGTTATTTTAGCAGCTTATTTGGCTGTATTTATGGTAATATCCACCTATATCCGTAAAAAACAACAAGCCGACTGAAGGATAAGGTGATGGGATGAAACGCTTCCGGTTTGAAATATTTCCGCGTCATATGGGATTCTTTCCATATATGTGGCTCATCTATATGCTAATGCCGTTCTTTAACATGTTCCAGGCGGATGCCTTAAGGCAATGGATAGGATTTCCGCTGCTGGCGTTGTTTCTTGTCACGTACCGCCAGCTTTATTTTCTGGAGGGCAAAAAGCAATTCATGTACTGGCTCGTCCTCCAGATGTCCATTATCTTCATCCTGTCTGTCTGGTATCATCCAACCTATATGTATATGGGCTTCTTCACGGCTAATTTCATCGGCTGGTATGCCGATCATCGTAAATTCACGCAGGCCATGATTCTGTTCTTCATCGTCGAGGCGATTCCGCTTGCCCTTCATGTCCGAACCATGGCCCCGATGGATTTTATGATCATGCTGCCGTTCTTCCTGATCATGCTCATATCTCCGACAGGATTCCGTTCCCTGAGCAGGCGGCAGAGGCTGGAGCAGGAGCTCGCGCAAGCAAACGAGCAGATTCGCAACCTGATTAAGGGCGAGGAGCGAATGCGCATCGCGAGAGATCTCCACGATACGCTAGGGCATACGCTGTCACTTATCACATTGAAAAGTCAGCTTGTGGAGAAACTCGTCGTAAAGGATCCCGGGAAGGCCCAGCTCGAAGCCAGGGAGATTCAGAACACCTCGCGTGCCGCGCTGCGTCAAGTCCGTGAGCTGGTATCCGATATGCGAACCGCTACCCTGCCCGAGGAACTACAGGAGGCCCGGATCATACTGGAGAGCGCAGATATCCAGCTGATCTGCACGGGCAATCCGAAGCTGGAGGGAATATCCGACCTCGCTCACAATATCCTTAGCCTCTGCTTGCGGGAGGCGGTAACCAATGTGGTCAAGCACAGTCAGGCAAGCCAGTGCCGGATCGTTATCGAATCGCTGAACAATGAATGGCGTATTATGGTGGCTGACAACGGGATCGGTCTTGCAGACAAGGAACAGGGCAGCCCCGCTTCGGACAGCAATGGCCTGAAGGGCATGGCCGAGAGGCTGGCCCTCATTGGGGGTACCGTCGAAGCGAGCTCCGAACAACAAGGCACGATATTAAACATACGCGTTCCCATTGTCATCAAGAACCGGAAGGAGGACACATCCCATGAGCATCAAAGTACTGATAGCCGAGGATCAGCGAATGCTTCGCGGCGCTCTGGCTTCTTTGCTTGACTTCGAAGACGATATTGAAGTGATTGGCCAAGCGGGCGACGGTGCTGAAGCACTATCTCTGATTGCAGTGCACAAACCCGATGTATGTCTGCTGGATATCGAAATGCCCGTGCGCAGCGGCCTTGAAGTGGCGGAGGAAGTGAAGCAGCGCGGTTATTCAAGCCGGGTGATCATTCTGACCACGTTTGCAAGACCCGGTTATTTTGAGCGGGCCGTACAGGCGGGGGTTACAGGGATATTTGCTGAAGGATGAACCCAGTGAGCGACTGGCAGAAGCCATCCGCCGGGTGATGGAGGGGCGGCGGGAGGTTTCCCCTGAGCTGGTCTTCGGGACGTTATCAAGCGCAGGTGCCAATCCGTTAACCGAACGCGAACGGGAGGTGCTGCGGCTGGCTGCAGACGGAAACAGCTCTAATGATATCGCCTCGAAGCTGCACTTGTCCTACGGGACCGTCCGCAACTACATGTCCGAAATATTAAGCAAGCTGAATGCCAAGAACCGGATTGAGGCCATCACGATGGCGGAAGAGAAGGGCTGGATATAGCGTCTTGGCTGCTTTGATAAAGTTTGTACCCTCGTCTTTATAAGACGGGGGTTTTTTGAGATTCACAGTACAAACAGGCCCATTATGGTCTGTTTTTTCTTTTTTTAGTTGACACATCCTTCCATCTGATATTATAGTATGTTACAAGACTAACATACCGACAGGGTGATATCATGAATTCGATGTTTGACGAAGGGCAGCCGATTTTTCAGCAAATTGCAGACATGATTGAAGATGACATATTAAACGGGACTTACCAAACAGATGATCAGATTATCTCGATGTCGCAGTTCGCGAGTACTTTTCAGGTCAATCCCGCCACAGCTGTAAAAGGCATTGCCCTGCTTGTCAATGAAGGAATTTTGTATAAGAAAAGGGGGCTGGGCATGTTTGTTGCAGCGGATGCCAAATCCATCATATTAACGAAACGGCAGGATCGATTCTACAACGAGCTTGTATTGAAACTGCTGGACGAAGCGGAAAAGCTTGAGCTGACCACCGAGGATGTTATTGAAATGATCAAACAGAGGAATAGGAGATGAGCAAAATGGGCGCATTACTTACATGCTCCAACCTGGGCAAGCGTTACGGGAGTACGGAGGCAGTCCGAAATTTGGAACTGCATTTAGAGGAGAATACCATCTACGGTCTCCTTGGCCCGAACGGTGCCGGAAAGACCACGCTGCTCAACATGATGACCGGCGGAGCCTTTCCCGACTATGGCAGCATCCAGATCTCGGGCGCAACGCTGAAACGGGGAGAAACCCCGAGGGGCATCTGTTATGTAAGAGAGAAAAATTTATTCTTCGGCGGAGCAAAGGTTATTGAAGTATTGCGACTTGCATCAGCCTTTCATGAGAATTGGAACTGGGACTATGCCCAGAGCCTGCTGAAGACATTCAAGCTGAACCCTGACCAAAAAATCCGTCAGCTCTCACGGGGCATGGAATCCCTGGTTGGAAATATTATCGGCCTTGCCAGCCGCGCACCCATTACGGTATTTTGATGAACCGGTGCTTGGACTGGATGTGCTTATGCGAGAAAAATTTTAATCGCGTTCTGGTTGAGGATTATGCCAATCATCCCCGGACCATCCTCCTCTCGACCCATCTGATCGATGAGATTGCTACTGTCGTTGAGAGGGTCTACATTATGGATTCCGGCTCCATTTTACTGCATGACGATGTCGATCACATCCGCGCTAACTCCCATCTGTTGACAGGGAATCAGGAGCAAATGGAGCAATTTACGAAGAAGCGGCATGTGATCTATAAAGAATCTTATGGCAAGGGCTCCATAACGGCTATATACGGGACTATCCATGAGGCTGACCGCATGCAAGCCAACAAACTCGGGATTGTCATTGACGGCTTGCCGCTGCAAAAGTTTTTCTCCTATTTAATAGAAGGAGGTCAGATCATTGAATAAGTCCACTGTGCTCATGAGAGCTTCATTTCTGCAGCTTCGACCTTATCTCTGGTCGATTCTTGGCACTATTGCCATTAGTATTCTTGCAAATGTTATCGTAAGCCTGTCTCTTGGAGATAATGGTGAGAATACGCAAGTGTCGGCGGCCAATCTTCTCACCGTGTTCCTGTTATTCATAGGCAGTGTGCTGCCAGCAGGCTTATTCAGACGGGTGATGAATTTAGGAGCTACACGAAAAGAATATTATGCTGGCATGCTCCTTGTTTACGCCTTATGGTCTGCCATCTTTGCCATGCTTAATATCATCTGGCTTCAAATCGAAATCGGCTTTATACGAAACTACGAAAACACCTTTAACATCCTCGAGATATTCGGGTGGAGCCAATTCGGTATCGTTGGCATGTTTGTCTATCAATTTGGCGCCTATCTGCTTCTTATTTCATTGCTGAATCTGCTGTTCTCCGGCCTCCGTCACGTTCTGGGCTGGGTAGTTTGGGTGGTGTTCATAGCAGCAATACCGATCTTTACATCCATCCCTTCCCTCCGGCATACACTGGCCGATGGCTTGCAGGCCCTTCTGTTTAACGATTCACTTCTGCAGGGATTCGGACTCACGCTGCTCATATCACTTGTTCTCCTTGCAGGTGGCTGGTGGTTTACGGCTAGACGTACTATCTCGTAGTCCCAATTCACATAACAGCGCGTATATTAGATCAGTCACTCTGGAGAGGAATGATAATTCACATGAAGAAGGATGCTGTTCCCCATGAGGTATTCCAGTCCTTTCTGTTATGGATGATTGCCATCGGTGCAGGCATATTCGAGATGACGGTAGCGGTCATCGACTATATTTCCACCCATGCAGGATCTGAAATCGGCGGTATTCTCATTCATATAGCCACACGATCCATGTTATTCGCTGCCCTTGTCTACATCATGTTCAGAATGCTTCGAGGAAAAAATTGGGCGCGCATCGCATTGGCCCTGCTATTAGGCGGGATTGGCCTCCTCTCCTTAACCATTGACCCCATCCAATGGCTTATGTCAGGAAATTCATTGTGGGAGGCCTTCGCTCATGCAGACAATATTTCTATACTGTTTGCATCCAGCCGAGTCCTTCATATCATCGCTGTTATTTCCGCCCTCGTCTTTATGTTCAAACCGGCGGCGAACCGGTACTTTAAAGCCGGGTTGTAAATCAATCCAGCCGCAGGTTCATCAAAGGACTCAACCGCATAACAGCCCCTGGCCTATTCAAAGCACGGGGCTGTTTTTATGTACTGCTGGATCCCTTCGAGAGTTCTTCCTCAATCAACCCCATCATTTCAAAGGCTCCGCCACTGCCATTGGACGTGACCACCAGGGTATGGCCTGTGGCCGGATAATAGGCAGACCGAAAATTCACACCTGGGTCGTATCCCATCACATGGTATTTGAACAGGTCCTCATCCTTCTTGGTGATCCACACGCCAAGCCCGTAATGCAAGCCACTGCCCGGATCATATTGATGCGGAATGAGCAGCTGCCTTGTCATGGATGGAGTGAGCAGTTTGTTTGCCAGCAGCGAACTCCATAACTTCATCATGTCCGGAGCTGTCACATATGCTCCTCCATCGGCATAGCCTTGGACCGGAATAGCATACTGATTCGTTCTCCACGTACCGTCCTTCTCATCGATATACCCTATAGCTGTATTCGCAGGCAGGCGGTCCAGCGAGAAATACCCCGAATCCAGCATCCCGCACGGCTGGAAAATACGTTGCTCGATATAATCCTGGAATGGCATGCCCGCATGCTGCTCAACGATCAGGCCGAGCACCACAAACCCTGCATTGTTGTTATGAATCTGAGAATCTCTCGCCCGGCTGAAATTTCATGCCCTCATTCTGGAACAATGGAAGAAAATCCGTTCCGTTCCGAAAAGTATACATCGGTACGGCCTTCCACAGATCCTCAAAGTCATCCATGACCTCTTCGTCATAATAATCCGGAATACCCGAGCTATGACTCAGCAAATGATGAACCGTAATCTCCTCGCTGAAATCTGGCAGCGGAATATCCAAGCATTCGCTCAGCTTGCTGTCCAGGGACAGCTTGCCCTCTTCTATTAGCTGACAAATGGCAATAGCGGTAAACAGCTTGCAGCCTGAGGCTATGCCAAATCTTGTGCCCACCTGATTAGGCAGACGGTCAGCCCGGTTGGAATAACCGAATGCCGCTTCCCATACGATGTTGCCGTCTTTATCGTTTAAGAGCACGGCTCCTGAAAAACGAATGCTTGCCGCAAACTCTTCAATTTTATGATTATCCACCTAACCCCATCCTTTATCATGATAGGGATATTTTAACATACTCGTTCATGAGCATCCCGGAAGAAGATAATTATAACGGAATGTTCCCATCGCCTCCCCGAATACGCTGCGAATCCAGAGGAAATCATTTATGCTTGCACGACAGCAGATTCGTGACCGTATCGCTGAACCGTTCCGGATCTACCGGCTTTAATAAATAATTCTGTGCATTCTGTTTGAATACTTCCAGAGCATAATGACCATAGGCCGTCACATAGACGATATGGACATCAGGGTCAAGCTGTGCAAGCCTTTCACCTGCCTCAAGTCCACAGAGTCCAGGCATTTCAATGTCGAGAAATACAACATCCGCCATACACAATTGCCATTGATCTATGGCATCCTGGGCCTGGGTAAAGGTTCCTGCAACCTCTAGGCGCCCATCGCGTTCGATGAGCCGCTGCATGTGCACCAATGCCGGATTCTCATCATCAATCACAATTGCTTTCATATCGTCAAATACTCCTCCTTATTCCAATCTGTTGTCGAGCTTGGTCGACAAAGGCACTTCAAAGCTGACGGACGTGCCGAATCCCAACCGGCTTTCGATCTGAAGTCCTTTACCGTATAGCGTGAGCAATCGGGCGTGTATATTTCGGAGCCCTACACCCCCTGTATGGTGCGCCCCGGAGAGCAAGGAATTGACCTTGTCCGGACTCATGCCCACACCGTTATCCGTAACGGAAATCGTTATCCGTTCCTCCCGTTCATGGATCTGAATACGAACCGTTCCCCCGGAGAGCTGCCTCGTCACCCCATGCCGCACCGCATTCTCTACGATTGGCTGTATGCTAAGCGGCGGTACCAAACGGTCTAATGGGGCATGAACATCATATTCGATGGTTAAGCGATCCTCGAAACGGGCCTGCTCCAAGAATAGATAGGATTGAACCAAGGCGGTTTCCTTCTGCAGCGTGCCAAGCTGATCCCTGTTCTGAAAATCAAAGCTTCCGCGTAAATAATGGCTAAGCTCGATGAGCAGCCGTGTCGCTTTATCCGGATCGGTATACAGCACGGCAATGATGGTATTCAGCGCATTGAACATAAAATGGGGCTTGATCTGCGCTTGAAGAAACGCCATCTCCGCCGAAATCGTCTGACGTACAGACCGGCGAAGCTCAAGCAGATTACGGACTCGGGCCCGCAGCTCATCGGCATCCACCGGCTTTCTTAAGAAATCATTCGCCCCGGCCTGCAGTCCGGTACGGACGTCCTCCGGCAAACTTCGTGCGGTCAGCATCAGAATGGGCAGCTCAAAGAGTGTGTGCTGCTCCCGAACCGTTCTGCATAATTGCAGTCCGGACATCCCCGGCATCATCCAATCCGTAATCACCAGATCAATCCCTTGCCCTGAACGGATATGCTCCAGCGCCTGGACTCCATTGCTTGCTGTGAGTAGATTATAATTCTCCGCAAAGAGCAGACTCCGAAGCACCTGCAGATTCACAGGATCGTCGTCAACCAGCAGTACGGTGGGACCCTTCGGGTACGTTCTGGAGCCACTCGGATCGCTCACATGCTCCGCTGCTACCGCAACAGAAGCTGTCGCGGATTGCGCAGTGCCAATCCATGAAGTCTGGGGCGGAATTAGTGTAGATGGTAGCGTAAAGTGAAAGACCGAACCAACACCCGGCTCAGACTCTGCCCAGATCTCCCCGCCCCCCAGTTCCACCAGCTTTTTCGTAATGCTCAGCCCGATGCCTGTGCCGCTGTATTCCCGATCGGAGGCATATCCAATTTGATCATAGGATTTGAAGATGTCCACGAGACGCTCCTCTGAGATGCCAATCCCCGTATCGCTGACCGATATTCTTACATGCCCATGGATTATATCTGCAGTCACTCGCACCGTCCCTGACTCTGTGAATTTCACAGCATTGCCGAGCAGATTGTACAGAATCTGTCTTAATCGATCTTCATCGGTGTCAAGCCAAGGCAAATTCTCCGGCCACTGCTGCTCCAGGCTAAGCGGCTTGCCCGCCGACAGATGTGTAACCACCTCAAGCACGGATTGTGTCACGGCTTTCAGATCAACGGGCTGCCGATGCAGCACAATCTCCCCATTTTTCAGCTTACTAAAATCCAGTATGTCGTTAACCAGCGTGGATAAACGGTTACCGGTTGACACTATCATGGACAGTTCCTTGGACTGCTTAGCGCTTAACGCACCCGAGGCCCCATCCAGCAGCGACTGGGCAATATTCACAATGCCATGCAGAGGAGTCCGAAGCTCATGGGATGTATTCGCCATAAATTCGTCCTTCAAGCCATCCAATGTCAGCAATCTCCGGGAGAGCTGATCCACCTCAGTAAATGTTGTGGAGAACCGCTGGGCGAGCAGCAGCGCCTGTGTTACTACAAACAGCAGCATCTCCAGCGGCACGATGATCAAGTTGCTGTATATCCCCATCAAGTTGAGCACATGAACGGTAATCACAACCATGATGCTCAGGATGCCTATCAGCATAAAGCCGGTGTCTTCCGAGCGCCGCCAGATCCCCCGTCCCATCACCGTAGTGATATAGAGAATGATAAATACGGAGAATAGGTAAATGACCGGTTCCAATTCCGAGAAAACAACCGTCGGCAGAATGAGACCGCTCCCTACTGCAATCAGTGTTGCCGCGTTGCTCAGATAAAGTGCCCACCGGTGAACAAGACCTTGAACGGTCTCGGCAATATAGCGCAGCAAGAAATAATAGACGAATGCAGAGAAAATCATCTGAATCCGAATGAACCACTCATACGGAAGATCCGGCCATACAGCAGATAGCAGCTTCTCGCCGTGTGTCGCCACATAAACCATAGCAGACAGGCAGAATAACCCCAGGTACTGAAGCGACTTCTCATTTCGCTGCATGCGATACAGTAACAGAAAGTACATAGCCGGAATCAGAAATCCCGCCAATGTCATCAGGTCTACAAAAGCCGTGGTTTCCCGGCTCTTCATCACCGCCTGCTTGTCGCCAAATACAAGCGGAGAATAAATTCCGCCTGAGGAATAGATGAAATTCGATACCTGCACAAGGATCTCAACTTCACTGCCGTCTACTTGGGCGTATCCAACGTATGGGATATTGTTGGGAACACTCCCATCGTCCGATAATCCGGGGGAACCGCTGGCCCCAACCTCCTGACCATTCATAAAAATCCGGTTAGCCGTCCGTATGTTTCCGGTATGAATGCCGTAGATGCCCTCGGCTTCCCTTAATTGAACGACCAGCCTGAACGTCCCGGCTCCTGCTGCCCCAGGCTCACCATCTTCATCTATATATTGATTCCACTTATCGGGGACAGATACGATGCTTGTAGGAGAAGGTATCTTCTCATCCGGATGCTGCTGTTCAAAGCTTTCCGGGGTTAACAGCTGCCCTCGATAAAACTCCCATTCCCCGTTGAGCTCTACGCCGCCTTGCTCTGAGAAATCCCACGCGGTTAAATCAAGTCTGCCCTGGACGGCTTCAGGACTTACATCGGGTGTCATGATAAACCGAACAATAAACCATATGGGCAGAAGTATAACCAATGCCAATCCCGCAATCATCACACGCCGCTTCTTATTCATTGTTGACCTACTTCTCTATAGAATGTTAGGATTCTACGGATGAAACACCACTTGAGATACCCAATATATCGGCATTTGGCATAAAGATTTAAGAATCCACCTTAAACTATTCTCTGCAGACATGAAAAAACCCCTCCTGCAAGCCGTGTGGAATTCATAAATTTATGAATTCTTCGATCACGGCCTGCCGTAGGGGCATATGATATAGCGGGTTATTTGACGTTCACTCGCTTAATAAAGAATGAGGCGATTAAACCGATGATGGACGCTACAAATGCAAGCATAAAGGCATTCTGCACACCGGAGGTTAGCGCTTCTGCCATAGGATTGGTAGTCCCTGCTGATGGCACGTAACTCGCCTGGCCGGCTACCATAATACTGACAGCCACTGCGGTTCCGATGGCACCTGCTATTTGCTGAAGCGTGTTCATCACAGCAGATCCATCCGGGTAATAGGCTCTTGGCAATTGATTCAAGCCGTTGGTTTGCGCCGGCATCATGATCATCGCTACACCGATAAAGATACAGGTGTGCATGATAATAATGGTGGTCTGCGGTGTTTCCGTTGTGACATTCGTAAATAGATACGACAGAATCGTTGTGATAATAAATCCGGGAATGACCAGAAATTTTGGACCGAATTTATCAAATAAACGCCCTGTAACAGGAGACATCAAACCGTTGATGATGCCGCCAGGCAGCAGCACGAGCCCAGCCGCGAACGCAGTTAACAGCAGCCCTCCCTTTAAATACATAGGCAGCAGAATTGAAGTAGACAGAATGAGCATCATGCAGAGAAATACCATCAGCACGCCGATGGAGAACATCGGGAATTTGAACACCCGCAGGTTCAGCATAGGCTGCTTCATGCGAAGCTGACGGACAGCAAACAGAACGAGCGCAATCGCTCCAATAGCAATAGGAATGAACACGCCTGGCTCTCCCCATGACCCCGCGCCTTCACCTGCACTGCTAAAGCCAAAGACGATGCCTCCAAAACCTATGCTGGATAGAATAATGGACAAGATATCGATTTTGGGCTTGGTGATCGTTGACACATTCTGCATGTACACCAGACCAAAAACAAAAGTGAGCGCAAGCAGCGGCAAAGAAATCCAAGAAGATGGATTGCCAAACCGAGACGATCAACGATGAACCCTGATAATGTGGGTCCGACAGCTGGTGCAAACATAATCACCAAACCCATCAGTCCCATAACCGATCCGCGTTTATGCGGCGGAAAAATAACGAGAATCACGTTTGTCATTAATGGCAACAGCAATCCGGTCCCGATGGCTTGAATCACTCGGGCTACGAGCAGAAGCTCAAAGTTCGGAGACAGGGCGGCAACGATGGTACCTATGATCGAGAAGATAAGCGAGGCATTAAATAATTGCCTTGTTGTAAACCATTGAAGCAATAGGGCGGAGACTGGAACCAGAATACCCAGAACGAGCAGATACCCTGTGGTCAACCATTGTACCGCGTGTGCATCAATTTGAAAATCCGTCATGATATTGGTGAATGCCATATTTAATGCAGTTTCACTGAATAACCCAATGAAAGCTCCAATCATCAGCGATACCGCAATAGGTATAGGCCTGATCTTGGTTTGTTCGATAGATGTTGCTGCAAGACCTTGTTTACTCAACCCCATACTCCTCTCAAACTCTAAATTAGCGTTAGACCAGTCTATATAATATGGACATTGAAATGGAATGTTTTATTTATTTATTTTTTAAGTAAAATAGGAATGTATTCTGCTATAAGCTGCAGTGGTTCGCCGTTTTTGTTAGTCAGCGATCGCGTGATGGCTCCCTCAATCATGCTATTAATCACAATGCCCAGCTTCTGTGCGGATGCGGGATCATAGCCTGCCTCGATCAGCCTTTTGGCATATAAAAGCTCCCAGCCTTCGAAGGCTGCTTGACAAGCTTTCCGTAACGGCTCGCTGATCAATGAAGTCTCGGCGGCCATTAATCCGATGGGGACACCATCCAGCTCATCGGTATTGTTGAATTGTTCCGCTATGTGTCTGATATGCTCCTGAAATGCCGTCATTACATCCACATCATAGCGAAGATAAGTCTTGATATCATTCTCGATATATATCGCCATAGCTTGAACAGCTTCTATAGCCAACTGCTCTTTTCCCTCGGGAAAATGATAATAAAGCGATCCCTTAGGGGCTCCGCTCTCTTTAAGAATCTGATTCAAACCCGTGCCATGATACCCCTGCAGATGGAACAGGCGCGTGGCTGCGGCAAGTATGCTCTCTCTGGAAACATTCTTAGTACTCAAGAAATACACCCTCTACCCATTATATAGTGACTGGTCTAGATAATGCGACGATTCATTTATTGTATAAAATGTAATGCAGCAAGTAAAGACATAAAAACAGGGATCCCCTGGCCCCCTGTTTTTATAATCTTCCCTTATTCTTTTCTACCCATCAATACAGCCAGCAGAAGTCCAATCAGCATGGTTCCGATACTGGCAGCCATCATGCCAGACCCCGACGGAATGCCGGGAAACACAACAGCAATGGAACCCAGAATGAGACCGGTAATGACGGAATACGTCAAGCTCGGGTACTGATCCAGCAGATAACGAATGAGTCGGCTGCTGACCACAAAACCGATCACGGCTCCTGCTCCGATTACAGCAATAATACCAAAATTCAGTGAAGATAGGGCTGCAATCGCCGTAGAGTAAGCCCCCAGAAGCAGAAGTACAAACGATCCGCTGATCCCCGGAAGCAGCATCGCCATACTGGCCAGCCAGCCCGATAAGAAGAGGCCGATGCCGCTGGCCCAGGTCAATGTCGTTATCGGATCTGATGTGGCATCCGTTCTAAGAAAAGCCGTTGAGGCCAGCAAGCCGGCTGCCACTATCAGCACAACCACATGCACGGTTTTGAACTTGGTTCGAGCCTCCGCTTTACGCAGAATCAAAGGCAGAACCCCCAGAATCAACCCTGTGAAGAAAAACTGGGTGGGCTCATAATAGCTTGTCAGCAAATACTCAATCAAGCGGCTTAATGCCAATAAAGCAGAACCGATCCCGATACCAAGCGGAATCAGAAAGCCCAGATGTTTCTTCCATTCCCTGCTGAAGAATCCACTGATAGCCTCCAACAAACGGTCATAGATGCCCAGCACAACGGCAATCGTGCCGCCGCTAATGCCCGGAATCAGGTCACTGACTCCCATCAGCACGCCCCGATACAGGTTCTTCCATTCCATAATGGCAATAATCCTCCCGCCTTACATAGTGAATCTAAACGTGATGGCCCAGCGAAGGAAGTCTTATTTGTTCTTAGCATGCAATACTAAATTGCCTACTCCGCCAATCGCAAACAGCAATGAAACGACTCCAAATCCCCATTGCCAAGAGCTTCGATCTGTAATAAAAACAACCACCAGGAACGCTATCGCAGCCAAAAAATTGAGCAGCGCAACGATCAAAAATTCCTTTTTCTTCATCATTCATCCTCTACATTCCTACAGAATCAAATCTGTCCAGTCTACTAGCCACTGAGGTGATCATATCATATTTTGGACTAGACTATGAAGTATGATGGGTTCCTTAAGCTTAAGGCACAAAAGTGACCGTCTGTTCGGTCCACAATGCATCGTGGAATGCCTTAGCAATCCCTTGCTCCTCAATACTCGACTTCAGCACATGTTTCCACTTGATCGACGCCGACCATTTCCGTTCAAACAAAAACGGGCTGATTTGGATTTCATGTTCGCTGGCCCAGGTCGCCACGACTCTTTGCCCGTCGATCGACATGTTGAAGCCCTCTCTGAACCACGGATGCTCCTGATCCTTGGATGCCCCTGGCGGATTCATGTTTACATAGAGCGAGAGGTCATCGCACAATTGCAGCAGTCCAAACTGCCTGGTCACGGTATCATCGTCAGGGAATGAAAACTGATTCCGCAGCTCTTGTTGCCGAGCCTGCTCGGCACGGTAGAAATCCGCAAAAGGCGCTTCCGTCGTATTTTTCATAAAAGACGCATAATGAAGGCTGCAGAGATACCCTGCATAAGGACTCATGGCTATGGTCTCCTCAACACCCTTGCTGTACATCAACAATTTCGGCAGTGGCGGATAATCCATAAAAGTGAACGGAGTCCGGCTCTCGTCATTCCAGATCGGCATATCATCCATCAGCAGCCAGGCCCGATCATGCTCCGCTATAGCAAGCAGCACTTCCTCCAACACAGACTCATCCATAAACAGTTCTCGGCGAAATCCCCGGGCGATCTCGCCGGAGAATCGGCCATGGTCGTCCTGGGTGGTCATAACAAAAGCATCCTCTGTCTCGCGAATGATCATCCCATCTTCTCCCTTCTGTTTCGATCCTTACCCCAGATACGCTCTGCGCTTCATGACGGCAATGATGTCCCTGGACTGTCCCTGATGCACGCTGGTATCAAAGCATGAGATCAATTCCCACCCATCAATGCCGTAGCTATTCAGTAAATCCTCGAATTCTTCCTCATTTACCTTGCCCCCGAGGAACCCCCCGGTTTTATATTTCAGCGTTTTGTATTCCCATTGATCCATGGATTGTTTCCTCCATCATCCCATTGAATTTTGACGGCCATTCAAGCCGGTATATCCGGAAGCTCGGAATCAGTTCGTGTCGCCAACATAGCAAACCGCCGAGTGCTCGGCCTGATCCATGAGCGGCTTCACCAGTGAATGCGGGTATATTCGAATCTCGTTCAATGCGGACAGATCGATCCATTCCACGCCTACTTGGTATTCATCCGGATTATGGCCCTGGAAGGTGTCACCGACATCCGCCAGACAACATTCAAAATAAAACTCCACTTGATGCACGTCCGAATCCCATTCGGCAAACTCGTGATTAGATCCTATGTATTCACGGACATGCAGTAAATCCAACACCTCCACTTTACGCCCGATTTCCTCCTGACACTCCCTGATTACCGCTTGTACCAAGGTTTCGCCTTTCTCCTGCCCGCCGCCGGGGAACAAGTAGAACTCCCCCAGTTGGTCCACGTTTTTTGTCAGCAGAATTTGATCATTGCGCATAATTACGGCCTTGGCCGAGTTCCGAATCGGTTTCATAGGCAGTCTCCTTATCGTAACGTTTCATGTTCTATATTCTATTGTAGCAAAAATAACCCCACTGTCGCCCCCATACACCTAATTATGCATATACTTCCTTTACACAAAACAAACGAAAAAAGCCGGCATCCTTGAAGGTTTCTGCAAGAATTCCGGCTTCTTTTGCGGCTGGGGAAATGGGTCTTAGCCTGGCTATATGGCTATCCATACGATCCATAAACTAGTGCCTATATGAGCCATCCTTCATCTTCTTGCGCACAACAACCGCCACGCAAACAACAATCAGCAGGATCAGTCCCGCAATAATCCAATCCTTGATGACTTGCCAAGGCGTATGGGCTCCTCCGCCATACTCACCCTCATACTGAGCTAACAAATAACCTTCCGTTGTCTCTACAGCAATAGCTGTTTCGGTGGCGATTCCCTTAACGGCATAGTATTGGGTTCCCTTAGGGTAGGCATTGGAGAAATTACCGCTATAAGTCCCTTCCCTGTCCGAATAGTAGGTGACCTTTCCCACCACGTCTCCAAGTGTGGATGCTTCCACGCGATCTTCCGACATGACGTAGATCTTCCCGTCGTTTACGACAAACGAATATGCCCATGAAGCAGCCGCGGTTGAAGAACACACCGGCAGTAATAACAGCGATATCAGCCATATTTTCACATACCAATTCATGTGACGAAGTCCCACCACGGTTCACCTCAGGCATCAGGATGATGTTTCTCTTCAGAATGGGATAGTTATTCTATCACCTTGCTTCTGCCATCGACGGTAAGCTCGATGCCCGGCTCCCTTGCTCCGCCCGACATACTCATGGGAGAGTCTGGCTGCACCACGGAACCCTCAAAGGTCTCGCTTACTTTTGTTTTGTCCCGCGGCCGAACGGCAACAACCTTACGCTCGAATTCCACCATCTTGCCTCCTATTTCTAAATTTAACGGACGCACCGCAACCTGCGACTCGTTGCCATAGCTGTAGATATGGATCTGGCAGTCCGCCAGAATAGTTTCGTTCTTCGTACGATAATCGCAATTGCTGCCCTTTTTGGAGTAAGAAACGGAGGAGATTCCACTTGCATTGTATTTCACAAGGTACATAACATGCTCGGATACTAATGGAAAAAGGACGATCCAAGCAACACAGCCGATCAGCACCCGGCCCATAATCTTCGGATAACGGGGACGATACATTCGGCTTACCCACGGAATTCCGACCATCAACAAGATAAGTCCTGCAATGACAGGTAAATGAAAACCATAAACGCCTTGCTGAGTCCAGGGAGGTATCCCTGCCCAGCGAAACAAATCATCCCCGAATGAATAGCCCAGATGGTGATTAGATATAAACAGCAAACCAACAATAATTGCGGAAATGGAGAGGATTCTACTCTTCAACTGCTTCTCCTCCTCGCCTGATTCATTTACCACATTATAGCAAACAGGAGCTTGGGTGGTAACCCATATTAACCAGCCTTATTTATGGAGTGGTTGTCTACAATCGCAAGCCTCGTTCCACTCTTGGCTTCATGCAGCAGCTTGCGGTCGCGGTAAATCAGACATAACAGCACATGAAGAAACACAGCCCCATCAAGCAGCACTACCCCTATCACATACATGACCAGTAGGATTTGGGAGCCCACCGTATTGACGGTAATCAGCAAGACATGAAATCCGCCCCACACCACATACAGCAGCCCATTGCGAATCATTACTTCCTTCAGCTTCAGATGCTCACCCGCCCCGCGGATTTGAACCCGTACGATCCAGGTACCCAGAGTCTGCCCCTGCATCATGTACGGCAGCACGATATAATATGCAATCACCACTATAAAATAGGCGCCTTTCAAGTTCAGTACGGTCAACACGCCGATAAGCGGCAGCACGATCGCTCCGTCCATGCAAAAAGCGATGGTCCGGCGCGTATAACTGACCCGCTTCTGCGAAAGATCCACCTTCTCGTCCAGACGATCCAGGCGAGGCAGGTGGTTTTTCATCCAACCGGCAAGCATGAATCCGACCATCCCCCCCATCGTATTCAGCAGCAGATCGTCCACATCAAACAAGCGGTAAGGATAATCATAGAAACCGTAAATGCCCGTCACCTGGGTAACTTCGAAGAACAGCGATAAGCCAACCGAGGCCACAAGACACGTAATCCAGGTCGTCCGCACGTAATAACGCAGGAACATACCGAACGGAACCACGAGAAACACGTTAAAGACAACCTGCAAGAAGGCTCTTTCCTTAAACAACAGCATGTAAGTGGACGGCTCGCGCCACACCACCTTGGTTTCCTTCAATATATCCTGTATGAAATTCAGCGGAATCCACTGCATGACCGAGACAACATTCATCGGGGCATTGTGCCGCGAGGCTGGTAAAGGAAGCAACACCAGATAGACCGCGTTCATCATGTAGAGCAAGAACAAATACAACAGAAATCCCCGGAATTTATTAAAATACCCATACTTGCGATACTGCACGATCAAAAAGGGAACTGCGCACAGCAAAGCCGCTATGGGAAAGGTTAAAAATGCATACGATATCGGAAACAGATAGGCTTCGAGCATTTTTTTCTTCACTCCCTTTGTGATGTTCTGCTTATAATGTACAGGACCAAGTTTAAATACCAGAGTTCCTTGGTTTAAAAAGCGTTTAAAAAAACAAAAACCTCATCATCATCTGCCTCTCAATTCCTTGGCCATATTCCAATGGCAAATAACCCACACCAATAGTGTGGGCAGGATCACCATAAGCAAGACGCTAAATTAAATCAATGTTTGCTTTTCCCGAAGCGGATTCGCTTGGGAAGCCCCAGCGTAAACTGCTCGCTGCATCCGTTCCAGCCGATCTTTATCGTTAGATCCTTATTCGGATTCATCATATCCAGCAGCTGTTCGTAATCCATATTCCCCTTGGTTTCCTTCATTCTGGCCTCATCGGTCCCCATGACGATTTCACCTTCCACGAAGCGGTCCGTCATATCCTCAAGCCGATAATCCACTTTGCCATAATTCAGGGGTTCTTCCCCGAGATACTGAAGTTTCAGCTTCCCGC
This sequence comes from Paenibacillus vortex V453, assembly GCF_000193415.1. Taxonomy (NCBI): domain Bacteria; kingdom Bacillati; phylum Bacillota; class Bacilli; order Caryophanales; family Paenibacillaceae; genus Paenibacillus; species Paenibacillus vortex. The sequence goes on along the minus strand of NZ_ADHJ01000006.1, from coordinate 32,572 downwards.
CAAGCTCATCCTGAAAGATCGTATGCTGTGCGTTAACCTTATCCTGATGGGTAACGACATAGGTCGCTTTCCACGCTTCACCCTTACCTGCAAACGTCATGGCTTTATTGCGCTTCATGCAGACATCCTTCCTATTCACATAGAATAACCGGGTATCCTAAAATGGCTTATATGAGTTTATAACGATCATAAGAGCAGAATGGTTTTTCATATTTTCACATCATCCATTCTCTGCCCTCCGATACACCCGTTCCGGCCTGCCTACCGTGCCATATGAAATATCGGCCACCAGCACGCCTTTCTCCACGAAATATTCCAGGTATCTTCTGGCCGTTGTACGGCTGAAGCCGCCTCGCTTGCCAAGCTCCTCTGCTGTCCACACATCTTCCGACTCCTCGATATAGGACAGAATTTTCTCACTCGTCAGTTTATCGATGCCTTTTGGAAAATACGTCTCCCGATCCAACCGTTCTCCTGCACGCCATAACAGCTGGTCGATGCCCTGCTGATCGATCTGCTTGTTCGCGCCGCCGAGCTGCCTCATATGCTCGTAATATTTCCGGTAGGCTTTCAGCTTCTCCTGAAAACGGTCGAATACGACCGGCTTGATCATAAAATCGTAGACTCCGCCGCGAATCGCCTCTCGCACTGTATCGAATTCCTTGGCTGCCGTTATGATAATGACGTCCGTATGCGGATACCCCCGCTGAATATGCTGCAGCAAATCCAGACCCGACATGTCAGGAAAATATAAATCCAACAAAACCAGATCCGGCGCCAATATGTCCAGCTGTTCATGCGCCTGGGCCCGATCCGTTGCGATGCCAACGACCTCGAAGCCCTCCACCTTCTCTACGAACCGTTGGTTAATGCTGGCAATGCGCACATCATCCTCAATGATTGCGACCCGAATCATGGACATCCCCCCTTGTTTTTGGAATTATAACCGTGAATACCGCGCCGCCCGCAGGCACATTGTGATAAGCAATCGTGCCGTGCAGCTGCTGTACGGTACCGTTTACGATAGACAGACCAAAGCCTCGGTTGCTCTCACCCTTGGTGGAATACCCCAGATCGAACAGACGCTCCGTGCTCTCCCCGGTAACTCCGGTGCCACCATCGGAAACTTCAATACTCAATTCGTCACCCTTGTCGTGTAATCTGAGCTTGACCCATCTGTTATCGGGATGTGAGGCCAAAGCCGCTTCCATGGCATTATCGATCAGATTACCGATGATGGTAACCAACTGATTACGGCTGATATGACTTGGGATATCCTTGAAGGAACTGCTCCGGTCGATTTCGACCTTTACCTTCAGCTCGCTTCCGCGATTAAATTTCCCAATCAGAATGCCGCCGATAATCGGGTCCGGTATTTCCTGCAGCAGGAATTGAATCAGATTCTGATGCACATCCGTCTCATGCGTAATCAGATCCATAGCCTCCTGATACGATTCCAGCTGGATCAGGCCGTAGATCGTATACAGCTTGTTGGAATATTCATGCGTCTGCGCGCGCAGCGCTTCCGTATACCTCTTTACCTGCGTAAGTTCTTCGGTCAGGCGCAGCAGCTCGGATTTGTTGCGAAAACTCGATACTGCCCCTACAATCCGATGCTCATGGTCATAGATAGGCAGTCGATTCACCACAACCGCGTGATCATTAATCACCATCTCCTGATCCTTCTCCGCTTCCCCGGTTTGCATAACCTCCAGCAGTCTGGTGCCCGGGATTACATCCTGTATATACTGTCCGGCGACCAGCTTGCGCTCCTCCGGATCCATCATCATCATCGCGGTATGGTTGGCCAGGGTTACGATACCCTCGCGGTTAACGGCGATAATGCCTTCATGAATCGTTTCCAGAATGGCCCGTTTCTCTTGGTATAATAATCCGATTTCCTTCGGCTCCAGGCCGTGAATCGATCTCTTGACGCTGGACGAGATCCATATGGCACCACCGCAGCCCAGAATAAGGGCAAGACTCGCTAATAACAGAACACGATTACGATACGATTGTGCTGATATCTCAATATCTTTCATCAGAATGCCGACCGATACGATACCGATAATCTCGTTCTTATCATTATAGATCGGCGTTTTGCCCCGAAGCGAGGGGCCCATGGAACCGATGGCCTTCGAGATGATGCTCATGCCCTGCAGTACAGGCCCATTATCTCCACCGACCATTTCCTTGCCAATTCGATCGGTAAGGGGATGCGCATACCGGATGCCGTCCCGGTTACCGATAACGATATACTCCGCGTCCGTTTCCAGCCGAATTTCCTCCACAACGGGCTGAATAATGGCAGAGGGATTCTCTTCCTCGAATGCATCCTGAATGACGTCCATTTCGGCAACGGCCTTTGCAAGTTTCAATGCCGATGCGCCGATGCTCTTCTCCAGCGTGTTGACCAGCAGCCGTTCAAAGCTGAAGGTCAAAGCAACAATTACGGCAAACAGCAGCGTGCCAATCAGCAGAATCAGCCTCGTCTGTAAACGCATTCAATCTCCCCCGTATGCTTGTCGATATACTCTAGATTCTGATTTTCTTATTGTATTCTAGATCACACCTCTAACATAGCCCCTGACAAAAATTGGCCGTAAATTTTATGAACAAAATTAGCGAAATGAAGCTTTTTCAACTTATGGCGCAATTCTATTCAAGCCTTACGCAGGATGATAGTATTAAAACACCCATTGCAGTAAGCGCTTACAGTCTAAGCGCACTCTTGGCTAAGAACAAAGGAGGAACTTATCCATGCGTAAACAAAATGGCTTAAAAATCATAGCGGCCGCGCTTGTCCTTGCGATGAGCCTGACAGCCTGCAGCACTACCGGAAGCAGCACCGGCGATTACCCGACAAAACCCATTATTGTGACGGCCCCATCAGGTGCCGGCGGTGGCTGGGATAAAACCGCACGCTCCCTCGCCAAGGTATTAACGGAAACGAAGCTCATTGACCAGACCATGACCGTCGAGAATAAGCCCGGCGGCGGCGGTACCGTATTCCTGGCGGAGTTTGTGGCAAAAGACAACGAAGATCCTTACAAACTGTTTGTCAGCTCCCCGCCGATTCTCATCAACAATCTGAAAAAGGAAGGAAACAGCCCATTTGGTTACAAGGACGTGACCCCTCTCGCCCAGATGACCAAAGACTTTGGAGCGATTGCCGTACCGGCCAACTCCAAATTCACTGACCTGCAAGCGTTAATCGACGCCATCAAGGCCGATCCCACCTCCGTTACACTTGCGGGCGGTTCCGCACCAGGCTCCATGGACCATTTGATCAGCGTTCTGCCTGCATTTAAATCCGGTGTGGATCCAAGAACCGTGAAATACCTGTCCTATGATGGAGGAGGCGAAGCCATCGCCGCACTCCTGGGCAACAATGCGGACGCCATCGGCACGGACATCTCTTCGCTAGGCAGCTATCTAAAAGCCGGTAAAATCAAAATCCTGGCCGTCACCTCCAGCGAGCGCCTCGGCGGCGACTTCAAAGACGTGCCTACGCTGAAGGAGCTGGGCCTTGACGCTGAATTCACGATTTGGCGCGGTGTATTCGGTCCGAAAGGACTGTCGGAGGAGCAGCTTGCCTTCTGGGACAAAACGCTGAAGGACCTCTCCGAGAATGAAGTGTGGCAAAAAGAGCTGGTTGCCAACGACTGGGCAAGTGAATACCGCAATGCTGCGGACTTCAAGGCATTCCTTGAAGAGCAGGAAAAAGATGTCCAGGAGCTGCTCACAGCGCTTGGCATGCAGAAGTAATACAGGGGGAATGAGGGAGCGAAGGTTCCCTCTCCCTTTTCATCCTTGAGGAGGTGTCACCCTTGAACAGAACGTTTGACCGCTACGCCAGCATCGTATTCCTGCTCCTGGGCATCGGCTTCATGTGGCAGAGCGCCAAGATCAGCGCATCCGCATACGGCAGCACCGTTGGGCCTAACATATTCCCTTTTGGTCTCGGATTGGCGCTTGTACTGCTAAGCATTCGTTTGTTTTATGAAGCTTTGAAGGCAAAGCCGACAGAAAGCCAGAAGGAGAAGCTGGATTACAAGCGATTCTTTATGATTTTCGCTGCAGCCTTTCTCTACGCCTATTTCCTGGAAGTCATCGGTTATATCATCGGCACATTCCTGTTCCTCCTGTTTGCGTTCCAGACGCTGGAACGAGGGAAGTGGCTGAAATCCATTCTAATCTCCGCGCTGTTCTCCGGCGGCGTGTATGTCATCTTTGTTGTCTTGCTGGAAGGCTCCATGCCGGGCTTCCCGTCTTGGCTATCATGAGCATGGGAGGAATCTACAATGAACGTTTTGGATTATTTGGCGGATGGCTTTATGACCGCCTTGCAGTGGCATAATCTTCTCTTCGCCTTCATCGGCGTGCTGATCGGCACCTCCGTCGGCGTGCTGCCCGGCATCGGTCCGATGAGCGGCGTCGCGCTTCTGATCCCGGTGACCGCCTCCATGACAAGCGGCCTGCCAGCGGAAGCAGCAGCCACCAGCTCCATCATTCTCCTTGCTGGCGTATATTACGGGGCCATGTATGGTGGCTCTACAACCTCGATCCTGCTCAATACGCCCGGAGAGTCCTCGTCTGTCGTGACAACGCTGGACGGCTATCAGATGGCAAAACAGGGCAGAGCCGGCCCGGCACTGTCCATCGCTGCCATCGGTTCGTTTGCAGCCGGGCTCTTTGCGCTTGTGGCATTAATCCTGCTGGCACAGCCTTTATCCAATGTTGCGATTAAATTCGGCCCTGCCGATTATTTCTCGCTCATGCTGCTCGGACTCTGCGCGGTGAGCGGGCTTGCGGGGAAATCGATCACGAAGGCACTCATTATGACCGTTTTCGGCCTGCTTCTGGCCACCATCGGCATGGATACCGTATCCGGCGTCGCCCGATTCACCTTCGACATTCCAATCCTGTACTCCGGTCTGGAATTCTTGACGATTGCCGTTGGTTTGTTTGCCCTTGGTGAAGTGTTCAAATCCATCCTGGAGAGAGACTACATTGCGGGTCAAACGTCCAAGATCGGCCGTATCCTGCCAACACGCAAGGATCTGAAGGATAGCGCCGGACCGATTGCCCGAGGTTCCGTTCTCGGCTTCTTTATCGGCATTCTGCCGGGCGCCGGTGCAACACTCGCTTCCTTCTTCAGTTATATCGTTGAGAAAAAGATCAGCAAAAATCCGGAATCCTTCGGCAAAGGCAACATCGCAGGCGTAGCCGCTCCGGAGTCGGCCAACAACGCAGCATCCGGAGGCGCTATGATCCCGCTGCTGACGCTCGGCATACCGGGCTCCGGCACCACCGCCATCCTGATGGGGGCGCTCATCATGTATAACATCCAGCCGGGCCCGCTTCTGTTTGAGGAACATCCTCAAGTCGCATGGGGGCTGATTGCCAGCATGCTCATCGGCAACCTGCTTCTGCTCGTACTGAATATGCCGCTGGTCAAAGTATTTGCCAAGGTCATCCAGACCCCGGCTAAATACCTCATCCCGATCATCATTGCCATCTCCATATTCGGTGTTTATGCCGTTCAAGCGCAGATCTTCGACCTGATCCTGCTGCTCGGCTGCGGCATTGCGGGCTTCCTGCTTGCTCGTAATGACTTCCCGCTGGCCCCGCTCGTGCTCGGACTCGTACTGGGCCCGATGATTGAGAACAATATGCGCCGGGCACTAACCACATCCAACGGCGACTTCATGATTTTCCTGCAGAAGCCGATGTCGCTGACATTCCTCATCATTGCAGTTCTCTGGATTCTCGTTCCGATTCTGCTGAAGCGCAGAGGCAAAGAAGTTGTCGTGAATGAAGAAGGCTAACTATACGTATACCGATAGGTCAAGGAGGCAGTCATGAATACCAGCAAACTAGGCGGCAAAAGTGTCATTGCCCGAATCGAAATGAATACGGAAGAAGCAAGCTTTGGTCAAGTGACGGCCGCTATCTTTGAGGCTGGCGGCGACATCGTAGCCATTGACGTCATCCAGACCAGCAGTCATACTACGATTCGCGACGTCACCATCACCGTCATCGATACCGTTGACATCGACATCATTGCCGAGCGCATCCGCACCTTGCCGGGTGTTCGGCTGCAGCATCTGTCCGATCGCACCTTCCTGCTGCACCTGGGAGGAAAAATCGAGACCAAGCTGAAAGCGCCGATCCAAAACCGTGACGACCTCTCCCGCGTGTATACACCGGATGTCGCACGCGTATGCATGGCCATTCATGAGGAGCCGCGCAAGGCGTTTACGCTCACCGTGAAACGCAACACCGTCGCCGTCATCTCCGACGGCAGCGCTGTCCTGGGACTCGGCAATATCGGTCCATATGCTGCCATGCCGGTCATGGAAGGCAAATCGATGCTGTTCAAACAGCTGGCGGACGTGGACTCCTTCCCCATCTGCCTGGATACGCAGGATACCGAGGGCATCATTGCGGCGATCAAAGCCATTGCCCCTGCGTTCGGCGGGATTAATCTGGAAGATATCTCCTCACCGCGCTGCTTCGAGATTGAACAGCGGCTGCGCGAGGAGCTGGACATCCCGGTATTCCATGACGATCAGCACGGAACAGCCGTCGTCCTGTACGCTGCCCTGATCAATGCGCTTAAGGTCGTTGGTAAATCGGTCGAGGATCTGAAGGTGGTCGTCTGCGGCATCGGTGCTGCGGGCATAGCCTGCAGCAAAATACTGTTGTCGGCAGGCGTGAAGAATATCATCGGTGTTGATCGCATTGGTGCACTGACGGCAGATCAGACGTATGACAATCCGATGTGGCAATGGTACGCCAACCATACCAACCCCGATCGATTGTCCGGAACGCTGCAAGAGGTCATCCAGGGTGCTGACGTATTCATCGGCCTGTCGGCCGGGGGAATCCTGAAAAGAGAGCATGTTCAAACCATGGCGGAACGTCCTATTGTCTTCGCAATGGCAAACCCGGTACCGGAGATTCTGCCGGAAGAAGCCGAGGATATCGTGGGTGTCATCGCCACAGGACGATCAGATTATCCGAACCAGATCAATAACGTGTTATGCTTCCCCGGCATCTTCCGCGGCGCCCTGGATTGCAGAGCTTCCGCGATCAACGAGGAGATGAAGCTGGCAGCAGCGGAAGCCATCGCTTCTGCTGTCTCGGACAAGGAACGAAGCAGGCACTATATCATCCCGAGTGTCTTCAACCAGCAAGTCGTAAGCGGTATCCGGGACCTCGTCATCCGAGCAGCCATCCGGACAGGAGTAGCCCGCAGAATTCCAAGAGAATATCGTTAACGATTATCGACTCCATTCCATGAAGCGGGGAGGATTCACTAATGGGAAGCAGCATAAGGGCCATCGTGGACATTAATATGAGGGCAAATGATTTCTCATCAAGCATCGTACTCGTCCTGGGGCCGGATCATTATATTGACGTAAAAAGCATACTGGGCCTAAGCATGACGCTGTACCGCAATCAAACCTACCTTCTGTACGTTTACGGCCCAGACCAATTGGAAGCGAAAGCCGCCATGCAGGAAGTATTCGCGAAGCATCATCTTCAGCTTCAGCTGAAAGAGGATTAGAGCTTCTTATATTCCGATAAAAAGCGCCCCCGATTATGCTCGTGGGGCGCTTCATTATGTTTATAATGGTTCCTCGGATGAATTTGATTGGTGGCGTTTCCCCCTATATTCTATGATCCAGCAGTCCCGAAGCTCTCCCTCATGCAGTTCATGCTTCTCCAGCATTCTTACCTTACGGAACCCGCACTTCTCATAACAAGCGATGGCACGTTCATTCCAGGTTTGCGGATCCATCACGATACGTTCGGCCTGCCGGTGATGCACGAGATAATCCACCATGGATGATACGAGTTTCGTGCCGATGCCCTGATTCCAATAAATCGGCTCTCCGATGAACTGATCCATCCCGAACGCTATGGAACCGGCTTCAGCCTTCTCATACCCGTAATGATATAGCCCCTCTTCATCCAGGGGATAAAACTGAATGTATCCGATCGGCTTCCCGTCATATTCGATCAAACACCGAGTCTCCTCATCATCCACGTAGAAATGCTCCCTCACCAGCGCTGGGTCATGGGGATGGTCCCTTCCCCCGTAGTACTGCAGCACATCCGGGTTGGATAGCCAGAACACCAAAGATGACTCATCTCTCTCCTCCAGCTCGCGGACCGTGATCGGTCCTGCCTCGTACACCAGCATCGTTATCCACCCTTCTCCATCATGAGTCGTTCAAGATTCCTTGTTTTAGACCACATCTGCAACCATCGTGATAGAGGTACCGCTCACCCCCACCTCCTGAAATCCAAAACGTTCATATAGTCTCATAGCCGCCGCATTCCCCGGATCTACGCTAAGCGATACCTTGTGAATTCCCTTCTCCTTCATTCCCCTGAACAATTCCTTCATGAGTGCGGTCCCAATTCCTTGTCCGCGGGATTCCGGAAGCAGCGCCATCCCGAGCTCCGGGATATCATCGCTGACATAACCGAATCCCTTGTTCCCTTCATCAAAATAACGGATATGGATCGAGCCTATCGGCTTGCCGACACCATTTTCAGCAATGTAACCCAGATCGCCGGCTCTGCCCCAGTTCTCCACATATTTTTTCATGAACGGCTCTTCAATCACGTCCCGGCTAAAAGGCTCCTCTCCTTCAGTCACGTACAGGGACTCATACAGCATATCCCGCAAGAATGCCCCGTCCTCCATTCCTGCAGCGCGAATCTGATACGAATTCATATGCATTTCCTCCTTTCTCCTCTTCTGTTAGTTGATCATGTCTGTCAGTGCAGTCCATATAGCCAATCTCTCCGCATCGAAGTGGGTACGTCCGTAATGATTTAGGAAAATATCCTTGTAGTCATCGCAACTCAGATTATATCGCAGCGTCCAGATGCCCCAATAAAGGTCATAATGAAGGTCTCCAATCCCGCCATAACCCAGGTCAACGAATCCCTCGAGGCGGAAATCCCTCATGATGATATTCGGCAGACAGTAGTCGCCATGGAGAAGCACATCATGGACTGCGGTTCCTCCCAGCTTCTCAAGATCTGACAGAGCCCGTTCCCTTCCACCGGGAAAGGCTTCAATTTCATCCGATTTGCTCATGATGCTTTCCTGATACTCTTTCAAAAGTTCAGCCGTTCGATTCGGAAATGAACAATCCGCAGCAGATAAAGAATGGAGATAACGAAGACTCTCCCCGAATACAGCAGCCAGCCGCTTCGGATCCTCCAGATGCCCTCCGGATACACCGTCATCCCCTTGCAGCGCTTCGGTCAGCAGGTAATCGTGCCCGTTATCCTGTTCATAAGCCATGACCTTGGGAGCCAGGCCCTTTCCATGTAGATAGTCCGACATCATTCCTTCTCTCTTCAGTTCATTCCTTTTCGCTATCTTCAAAAACAGAGGTTGGCTCCCTCCCTCGATGTACAGGGTTCTGGCTTGTTCCGAGGAGCTGCTGTCATAGACGGCAGCCGCCTGGATATAGGGCTGCAAGCTGACAGGCAGCGTCTTTATATCAAATGGAATACGTACTCTTTTCATAACTTCTCCCTACCTGCCATCCCATCGGCGGCCTCAGTTCATTAGAATTAAGACGTCCCCCTCGGAACGCCTTCGAATCTGTACAGTATGAATTGGCGATTCACCGGTCTAATCCTTCCCTTACAGCCGGTATTTTTTTGTTTAACCTATTTTTGATCACCAAAACGCCCTCTTCCATCACACCTTCTGCGCAAGCATCTTGGTCATGGCATGCCGATGCGGTATGCCGGACGAGTTGCAATCAAATATCACCTCCGGGCAGCTGTGAATCAGCCAATCGTGGTAATGCATCGTCAGCTCCCCAGATCTCCAATCATAAGCGTATGGCTCATTCTCCGGAGGAGGTGCAATGAACGGCTTCTGGATGAATACGTTGAGGCAATGGAGTCCCTCTGTTGAAGTGAATGTTTTGTAATTGGCAAAGATCTCTTCACGATACTCCGGTCTAATATAATGCAGCACGCCACTGGAATACAGCACATCAAACTCCGAGTCCAGACGGTAATCTGAAATATCCGCCTTGAATACGTTCACGTGAACCCCGATCTGATCGGCCAGTCTCTTGGTTTTCTCAATCCCCGCATCCGAAATGTCGAAGGCAGTGACATCATAGCCATTACGGGCAAAAAACACCGCGTCCTTACCTTCCCCGCACCCGATGTCAAGCAGCTTGATCCTTCTTGTCGGAGGAATCATCTCAAGCACCTGATAGCAGGCTGCGCCCGGCTCCGTGCCCCAATAATAGTCCGGCGTTTTGTACTCCTCCTCATAGATGCTGAGGGATTTGCCTGTTGAGGAATAACCGAACAGCTTATCCATACTGACTTCCAGCAGCTGCGACAGCTCCGGAAGCAGTGCGACATCAGGCATAGTCTGCCCGGTCTCCCATTTGGATACCGCCTGAAACGTCACGCCCAGCTTGTGCGCCAAGGCTTCCTGGGTAAGACCGCGCTCTTTGCGGTAACGGTTGATATTTTTGGCTAACATGTCTCTCATATGTATCACGCTCCTAATAACCACATTGTAGGGGCGTTCCGGGGGACGTACAATAACCTGCTTATTGAATCCCGGAGGAATTCAACCGCAAGTTGAATATCATCCAAATACAGGAATGCGCTGTAAAGACATGTTACAATAAACCTGTTTACATTACTGATGAAATTCTTAAGGGAGAACACTCGTGAACATTAGAAAGCTCAATACCCATGAAATGCCCCCCATGGACCTGCTGTTGCTTGCGGATCCATCGCCAAGACTCGTTGAGGATTATGTGAAGCGCGGCCATTGTTATGTAGCTGAAGATGAATCGAATATGATCGGTGTCTACGTCCTGCTGCCCACCAGGCCGGATACAATCGAGCTCGTGAATGTCGCTGTGAGCGAGAATCTCCATGGCCGAGGATACGGCAAGCTGCTCGTGAACCATGCCATCGGTCAGGCCCGAATTCTTGGATATGCCACGATAGAGATCGGAACCGGCAGCACCGGCGTCGCGCAGCTGGCACTGTATCAGAAATGCGGATTTCGGATGACTGGCATTGATCGGGACTTTTTTGTCCGGCATTATGATGAAGAAATCTATGAGAATGGAATGCGGCTTCGTGACATGGTGCGACTGTCACAAGATTTATAGCATGGAGGAGGGCTATGTCATGCATGCAATCATGCAATGCACCATTCGCCCTTCCCCGGAATAGGCTAATGTATCATACTTAATGGAGGCAAACATTGTGAGCATAAAGCCAAACCCGAGCCATCTTGCATGGCATGAAACAATGAAGCTGCATGAAATAACCGCTTCGCAGACAAACAGCCTGATCGGCTTCAAGATGTCCATTCATAATATCAAGGATAAACATCTCCATGCACTGTATGCCGAAGCGATTAGAGACATCGAGCAGAACCTGCGGGAATTGCTGCCTTATTTTTCCGAAGCTCCAACAGGGACCCGCAGCCTTTCGGACTCGGAACTAACCGCTTTCTACGCAGGTCAACTGCTGGGTTATGCCAAGTCCTCAATTCTCGGCTACGCTTCTGCCATTACCGAGACCGCAACGCCAAGCTTAAAAGAAACGTTCCACAAACAGATGCACAGAGCCATTGAGCTCCACACCAAGGTATTCAATTATATGCTGGAGCGCGGACTGTATCCGGCTTATAATCTGAAGGAATTGCTGGAGAATGACGTGAAGAATGCCAATAAGGCATTGGGCATGTAAACTTCTACAGCCAACGACGAAAAGCCCCCGACTGTACAGCAGGAAGCTAAGCGAGATATCGTCTCGCGCAGACTTCCTTCCGCTGTATAGCACAGGGGCTTTTTTTATCCATATACATCCTTAAGAGCAAGGGATTTATTTATTCAACGTTTCGCTCCAGTCATGCACCATGTGACCCTCCAGATACTTCTCGCAGTCCATTGCGGCCATACAGCCAGTGCCTGCAGCCGTAATCGCTTGGCGATAACGCGTATCCTGAACGTCGCCACAAGCGAATACACCTGGAATGTTGGTCTCCGTAGTTCCTGGCGTAACCAGAATATAGCCGGTTGGGTCGGTTGTGATTTGATTGCCGAGGAAGCCCGTATTCGGGGTATGCCCGATCGCTACGAACACGCCTTCCGCTTCAATCAGCTCTTCCCCGCCTGTCTCATTGTTGCGGACCTTCAACCCTTTAACACCGGTTTCGCTGGTAACCACCTCAACAGGCGTACGATCCAGAGCCCACTCGATTTTCTCGTTCTCACGTGCACGATCCTGCATGATTTTGGATGCACGCAGTTCGGTACGACGGTTCACGACCGTTACGCTGGAAGCGAAACGCGTCAGGAAGCTGGCTTCCTCCATTGCAGAATCGCCGCCGCCGATAACAACGATTTTTTTCCCGCGGAAGAAGAATCCGTCACACGTTGCGCACGTGCTTACGCCGCGTCCAACATTCTCCTGCTCTCCGGGAATTCCGAGATACTTCGCGGAAGCACCGGTCGAGATAATCACGGATTCAGCCAGAAGCTCACCCATTCCCTCGACATTCACCTTGAACGGACGCTCGGAGAAATCAACGGACTCCACCCATGCACTCTTGAACTCTGCACCGAAGCGCTCCGCCTGTTGACGCATGTTATCCATCAGCTCGGGACCCATAATGCCTTGCGGGAATCCAGGGAAGTTCTCAACCTCCGTCGTTGTCGTAAGCTGGCCGCCTGGCTGCATGCCTTCGATCACAAGCGGCTTCAGGTTCGCGCGCGCCAAGTAGATGGCTGCCGTCAATCCGGCAGGTCCAGTTCCGATTACGATTGTTTTGTACATATATACAGCCTCCTTAATGGTGATGATTTCTGCTGATCACTACATCCTATTCAGGACTTGCGGAATTTTCCGTACCAAGATCTCCTAAGTATCCGAATATGGGTTGTTACTTAAATGTTTTCCGTAAATGGCCGGAAATTATCATCCGGCTGCACTTTCGTTTCACATACGCTATCAATTTGACGCGCGTAGCGGCTAACCGTGGATGGCGAAATGCCGTAACGGACCGCAACCTGTTCATAGGTCAGGGTGCGTCCACGCTTCTTGGCCGTCAAATATTCCAATGCCGCTGCCCAGCCCTCCACATTCCGAATACTCGGAATATCAGGATACAGCCGGCTGAGGAAATCGGACCAGAGATTCTCCAGCTCTTTTTTCCAGAAGGCATCTACACGCATGTCCATCGTCTGTTCGGCCTTCTCCAGCACCGCCTTCCAGGACGGCAGCCAGTCGGGGAGCACCTCGCGGCTCTTGCCGCTGGACGTTTCGCGGTCATCGCGGCGTTCCTTCAGCCGATTGCTGGCGGCCTCCATCTGCTGGAGCACCAGACGAGCGGCATCCTTCAGCTCCGCATCCTCTCCCGGTTCCTGAAGGAACGATTGCAGAGCGTGCTGCACCTCTTCATCGGCAATCAATTCCAGGGTTCGGATCACTTGAAGCTTGGTCTGCGGATCGCCATGTCTCAGCGCCCAGAAGAAAGAAGAGCGAATTAGCGGATTCTGCTTCGCTTCCTCCGTCAATTTATCGCCATCATGCTCCCAGCGTTTGAACTGCTCCTCGAATGGAAGATGATAGTGGTAGCTTACCTTCATCTGGTCTGTTCCAGTCTCTTTGCGCTTCTGCAGCTGAGCCAGATAGAAATTCGGAATCACCGAATCTCCGTCCAACTTCAGCGCCTGCCGCCAGTATTTCTCGGCCCTGTCATAATCACCGCTGTTGCAAGCCGCAACGGCCGTGTAATGGTACAGGCTTGGATCGCCGCTGAACTCCTCATCCTTCAGAAGCCGGCGGAAATGACCGTACGCAATTTCATGCTGCCCCAGTATTCCCATCGTCGTAGCCAGCTTGAACACATGCTCCAGATGAAAAGGTACCGTCACTGTTAGCATGTCCATTAAACGGTCACGCTGCTCCTGATTTCCTTCATGCTGAAAGAAGATGGCCAGATTGCACAATCCGTGCAGATTGCCCGGCTCCTGATCCAGCACCTCGCCAATGGTACGCTTCGCTGTGTCGAAACGCCCCATATAATAATAAGCCAGAGCCAGATTATTGCGCGCAGCCAGAAAATCCGGGTAATCCTTGACGATCTCCTCCAATAGCTTGACCGCTTGTGCGAACTTGCCTTCCTCAAGCAGTGCCCGCGCATGCTCATGCTCGACCACGCCTTCACGACTCTTGATCCGGTTCAGCTTGGCAGGACGGTTAAGCTCATAATGAAGCAGTTCCATCATCTCTTCCGCCTCATCCAGAAACTGGCCGTTCGGATCTTCCTCCAGATAAGTGACAAGCGCCTCTTCCGCCTTCTCAAACTGTTCCATATTAGCGTAATTGTTCGCCATATAGAAATAGCATTCTGTCATCAACGGGTCCACCTGCTCCAGGATGTGAGCTAGAACATCGTTCGAAGCTTTATAATCTCCCGTCTCTGATAATATACCCGCCATATTGCAATGATTCACCGGATTATCCGGTTCATATTCAACAGCTTTGCGAAAATACTTCAGAGCCTTGTCATATTGGTAACGATCAAGCGAACGAACCGCGCGATCGAAGAAAAAATTGGCATTCATCTCGATAGATATAACATTGTGGGGGTCACTGGACCCATATGGATTACCATTCACGAAAAGCAAGGCACCTCCTTTAACTTGCTCCTCTATCCAGAACAGTATAACACAAGTTACAATGTCATTTGCAGAAAAAAGACACCAGTTTACACACCGGCGTCTTTGAATAAAGTGGCGATCGATCCGCCCTCGATAATGATATGAGATGCCTGTGCCAGCATAGGCGCAATGGACAGCACCTTCAGCCGCATCTTACAGTGATGCTCAGGGAGCGCAATCGAGTCTGTAATAACTATTTCCTCGATATGTGCATGATCAAGCCGGGTCAAAGCTTCCCCGGAGAAGAGTCCATGGGTCGCGCATACAATGGCATCTTGGGCCCCGCGCTCCTTCAGACCTTCTACCACTTGTACGATCGTTGATCCCGTATCAATCAAGTCCTCGATAATGATGGGCGTACGATCCGCCACATCCCCAATGACATGGGTGATGACCGCTTCGTTATGGGCAGGGCGCTGCTTCACCATCATGGCAAACGGCGAACCCAGGCGGCTTGCGAGCTTCTCCGCTGTCTTGGCCCGTCCCGCATCCGGAGATACAATGACAGGCTTCTCGATATTCTTGGCTTTCAGGTAATCCGTGATCAAATCCAGCGCAGTCAGATGATCCACCGGGATATTGAAGAAGCCCTGTATAGCTGGCGCATGCAGATCAATTGTGATGACTCGGTTGGCCCCGGCGGTGGTAAGCACATCAGCTACCATTTTTGCGGATATCGGCTCGCGCGGGGCCGATTTGCGTTCCTGTCTGGCATAACCGTAATAAGGCACAATGATATTAATCGTTCGGGCGGATGCACGTTTGGCGGCATCAATCATCACCAGCAGTTCCACAAACATTTCATTGATCGGGTGAGAAAAGGACTGGAGCAGAAAGACATCGCAATTGCGGATGCTCTCTTCATAATGCACGTAAACTTCGCCACTCTGAAAGCGGGAAATTTTGATCTTCCCGAGTTCAACTCCCAACTGCTGGCTGATGCTTGCCGCCAGCGTCGGATTGGAAGTTCCGGCGAACAATCGTAGTGAACGATACATGAGGACCTCCTGACGAGAGTGGTTTATATGGTCGGCTGACGCAACGATGGTTTGAAAGCGCTATCGTCAAATCAGGCCGTTCCCGTCTCCTGCACCCGTCGATGAGGGTCTTCTGGAGAGGAAAACAGCCGTCTGCAATGAACCTGTTTGCAATTAGTGCTTGTCTTTATTATACATTGTTTTCTCCCACATTCAAAAGCACCATCTCCCGCTTCCGGTTACGGAAGGTTGCGATTTCCCGAACACCCAGCTCGGATAACAGTGCCCGTGCCTGATCCAGATGTTCACCGAGCTTCTTCGGCTGATGGGCATCCGACCCTAAAGTCAACGGGATGCCGAGTCGGACCGCTTCCTCCAGCATGCGGCGGCTTGGGAACATTTCCTCGCATGCCTTCGATAATCCGGAAGCATTCAGCTCCATGGCAGTCCCGCTGTGAGCTACGGCAGCAAGCGCTGCTTGTTCCAGAGCGATCACGTCCAGCTTCTGATCGGGACCTGGTCCATATCCGAATCGTTTAATCACGTCCAGATGGCCCATAATATCATAGAATCCGGTTGCGGCGGCTTTCTGTACCGCATCATAATATTGACCGTAGACCTCAAGCGGATCCTTGCCATCCCAGCCGTGGGTCTGGCGATAATCCGTGATGTCCCATTCTCCCAGAAAGTGTACGGAGCCTATCACATAATCCCAGGGATAGTCCCTCACGATTCGCTCGATTTGTTCTTCATATCCCTCGATATAATCGCCTTCAAGTCCGATCCGAATGTCGATTTGTCCCCTGTAACGATCCTTTAGCAGCAAGCATTCCTCCACGTAACGCGGCAGCTCGTCCATCGGCATCGCCATTTCAGGGTAATAGTCCTCTGGATTGACGTGGATCAAGGGCATGTGATCCGACAAACCCAGTTGATCCATCCCAAGCTCAACAGCGCGCCGCACATACTCCTCCAGCTGGCCTTCAGCATGTCCGCAGCGGGCATGGTGGGTATGGTAATCTATATGCATGGGCAGCCCCTCCTAATCGCGGCGCGGCCGTTCATGGCGGCGGCTCAGCTCACCCATGATCTCATCCAGCGGCAGCTTCCGTTCCTGCAGGAGCACCAGCAGGTGGTAGATCAGATCGCTGATTTCAAGTTTAAGCTCGGCATTGTCTTTATTTTTGGCGGCGATGATCGTTTCCGAGGCCTCTTCGCCCACCTTCTTGAGGATCTTATCAACGCCTTTATCAAACAAATAGGTCGTATAAGCGCCTTCCGGACGCTCGATCTCACGCTGGGCAATGACCTCTTCCAGCTCGGCAAGAACGGCAAAGCGCTCCCCAGATTCCGCCGCCGTACCCTGATTGGCAGGCTCACTCTGTTGACCCGGAACGGTAATCTCATTATGGAAGCAGGTCGTTTGACCGGTATGGCAGGCCGGTCCGTTCGGATTCACCTTCACCAAGAGGGTGTCCCCATCACAGTCATACGTCATGGAAACCACCGTCTGCACGTTCCCGGAGGTGGCCCCTTTATGCCACAACTCCTCACGCGAACGGCTCCAGAACCAAGTCTCGCCGCTTTCCAGCGTTAATCGCAGCGATTCCCGGTTCATATAAGCCATCATCAGCACCTCCTTGCTCTGTGCATCCTGTACGATCGTCGGTACCAGGCCTGCCCCGTCCCATCGAATATGCTCGCTGACCTGCTCCAGAGATAAATCTTTCAACATATCGTCGCTCACCGTATCTCCACTCCTTTTTGACTAAGATGCAACTTCAGATGAGGGATCGAGATTTCTTTATAGTGGAATATCGTTGCCGCCAGACCCGCATCCGCTTTGCCTGTTGTGAACACATCATAGAAGTGATCCTCACGCCCAGCGCCGCCGGAAGCGATGACCGGGATCCCTACCGCCGAGGATACAGCCGACGTCAGCGCCAGATCGAACCCGTCCTTGGTGCCATCGGCATCCATACTGGTTAACAAAATCTCGCCCGCACCTAAACTCTCCGCCTGCTTCACCCAATCCAGCGCCTTGATGCCGGTAGGCGTACGTCCGCCATGCGTGTATACTTCCCATTCTTCCCACGTTTCGTTGTACTTGGCATCAATCGCCACAACGATGCATTGGGAGCCGAATTTGCGCGCTCCGGCCGAGATGAGCTCCGGCTGTCTTACCGCTGCCGTATTTATCCCGATTTTATCCGCGCCTGCCCGCAGAATCCGCTTCATGTCCTCGACAGACGAAATGCCTCCCCCAACGGTAAAAGGTATGGCGATTTCTCCGGCCGTTCGGCGAACAACTTCCTCCATCGTTGCCCGGCCCTCTACCGATGCCGAAATATCCAGAAAGACAAGCTCGTCTGCGCCTTCACGGTCATAGAGCGCCGCCAATTCAACCGGATCGCCCGCATCGCGGAGATTTACAAAATTAACACCCTTCACCACCCGGCCGTCTTTCACGTCCAGGCAAGGAATGATCCGTTTTGCCAGCATGCCGTTCCCCTCTTCCCCTATATGAACTCAATTTATCGTTAATCCGAACATGCCCGATTCCAGCATTAACCGATTCGTGTAACAGCCTCATACAGATCGATGCTGCCTGTATACAGCGCTTTGCCTACAATGGCTCCGCCTACACCGTCCCCGCTGTGCGCGCTGAGCGCCAGCAGATCGTCCAGCTTTGTCACGCCGCCCGAAGCGATAACCGAACGGCCGCTGGCTTTCGCAAGCGAGACAATCGCTTCCACATTAGGTCCCTGCATCATGCCGTCACGCGAAATGTCCGTAAAGATGAAGGTTTCCGCCCCTTTGGATGCCAGTTCTTTTGCCAGCACCTCGGCCTGCACCTCGGATGTTTCCAGCCAGCCACGTGTTGCGACATATCCGTTACGGGCATCGATTCCGATAGCCACCTTATCACCGTACTTGCCCAGCACCTCTTCCGTAAAGACGCGATCCTCGATGGCAGCTGTACCGATAATGACCCGGCTTACGCCTAGTGTGAGCAGCCGCTCCACATCCGCCAGCGTGCGAAGGCCTCCTCCTACTTGAACCGGAACCTGGACACTTGCCGCGATTCTCCCAATGATATCGTGATTGATCGGTTGACCCGCCTTCGCTCCGTCCAAATCCACCAGATGAATGAATCGGCCGCCCTGCTCCTCCCACGATTTTGCCACCTCTAGCGGATTGTCATTGTATACCGTTTCTTGATTATAATCGCCCTGAACGAGCCTGACGCACTTACCTCCGCGAATATCGATTGCCGGATATATGATAAAAGAGGACATCCCCATTCCCACTTTCCTTTGGTCTATTTGGTAGCCTTACGTCGTTAAAAGCAAGAAATTACGAAGCAAACTCATACCGAGCTCCCCGCTCTTCTCCGGGTGAAACTGCATGCCGTACACAGAACCCCGGCCTACGATGGCCGTCACTGGTTGGCCATAATCGGTAGCCGCCAGCAAATCGGTCTGAACCTCAGGAAGAACATGATACGAGTGGACAAAATACACATGACCTTCCTCAAGCCCCGCAAACAGCGGATGCTCCCGCTTCTCGAACTGCAATGAATTCCAGCCCATATGCGGCACTTTATAGTCGCCACCCGCAAACCGCACAACCGATCCGGGCAAAATATTCAGCCCTTCATGATTCCCGTGCTCTTCGCTTCGGCTAAACAGGAGCTGCATGCCAAGGCAGATCCCAAGCAGAGGCTTCCCTGCGTCCGCAGCTTCCTTCATGACCGAGTCCAGCGAGGTTTCGCGCAGCTGCTCCATGGCATCTCCGAATGCGCCGACGCCGGGAAGGATAATACCATCTGCAGCTAAGATTTCATCCCGCTCCCCGGTGACAAGCGGCTTATACCCAAGCCGCTCCACCGCTTTGCCAACGCTGTGCAGGTTGCCCATGCCGTAATCCACGATTGCAATCGCCATCGATTAGAGCACTCCCTTCGTGGAGGGCACGCCGGTCACCCGCGGATCCACGCTGGTCGCCTCATCCAATGCACGGCCCAGTGCCTTAAACACCGCTTCAATCATATGGTGTGTATTGTGTCCGTAATGAACGATGACATGCAGCGTGATCCGGGCTTCCAGCGCCAATTTCCACAGAAATTCATGCACAAGCTCGGTATGGAAGGAACCGACCTGCTGCGAAGGATACTCAGCCCGATACTCAAAATGCGGACGGTTGCTGATATCCACGATGACTTGAGCAAGCGCCTCATCCATCGGTACAAACACGCTGGCGTACCGCTTAATCCCTTTTTTATCGCCCAACGCCTCGCGGAACGTCTGCCCCAGGCAAATCCCGATATCCTCCACCGTGTGGTGATCATCAATCTCGATATCCCCTTTTGCCTTCACCCGAAGATCAAAGTGACCATGCTTCGTAAACAAATCCAGCATATGATTCAGGAACGGTACATCGGTTTCCAATTCGGAGATCCCGGTGCCGTCTACATTGAAATCCAGGGTAATGTCGGTCTCATTGGTTTTGCGGCTCACGCCGGCTGATCTTGCTGCTGCATCCAAACTACTCACGATTGATTGCCTCCTCTATACGGATATCCATATTAAATGGATGACTTTTGTTCTTCTCTGCTGTTTATCGTTCATGATCAAGCCGAATCTCGATTGCCCGGGCATGACCCTCAAATCCTTCACGGCGGGCCAGCTCCATAATCTGCTCACCGTCACGCAGCAAGGCTTCTTTGCTGTAGTAGATCAAGCTGGATTTTTTAATAAAATCGTCCAGATCGACCGGCGATGCAAACCGTGCCGTACCATTTGTCGGAATGATATGATTCGGTCCCGCAAAATAATCGCCCACCGGCTCGGAGCTGTATGGTCCTAGGAAGATAGCTCCCGCATTCTCAATCTGGCCCACGATCGCCATCGGCTCCTCCGTCACAATCTCCAGATGCTCCGGCGCCAGCCGGTTAATGACTTCGATTCCTTCCCTCAGGGACTCAGTTATGATCACCGCGCCGTAACTGTCCACGGAAGCACGGGCAATATCACGTCGCGGCAGCAGCTCGAGCTGTCGCTGTACTTCAGCGGCAACGGCTTCACCCAGCTTGCGGGAAGGTGTCACCAGAATAGCGGAAGCCAACTCATCATGCTCCGCCTGGGAGAGCAAATCCGCCGCTATATAGGAAGCATCCGCACTGTCGTCGGCCAATACTACGCAATCTCGCTCGGACCGGCCAGGCTGTCAATATTGACCGCACCGTACACTTCACGCTTGGCCAGCGCCACGTAAATGTTGCCAGGTCCGCAAATTTTATCGACAGGAGAGATGGTCTCCGTTCCATAAGCCAGCGCAGCTATCGCTTGTGCTCCTCCTACGCGGTAGATTTCCGTAACGCCAGCCTCCGCAGCAGCCACCAGGATATAAGGATTGATTCCATCCTGACCGCCGGTCGAAGGTGGCGTCACCATGACAATCTCGGGAACTCCCGCCACTTGGGCAGGGATGACATTCATCAGGACCGATGAGGGATATGCCGCTTTTCCGCCAGGTACATATACACCCACACGCTGCAACGGACGAATGATCTGTCCCAGTATGCTGCCATCAGCTTGAAAATCCATCCAGGAATTTCGTTTCTGCTTCACATGAAATCTACGAATGTTATCCGCTGCTGCCTGAATCGCCTTCACGAACGAAGGCTCCACATGACCGTAAGCCGCCTTGAGCTCTTCCTCCGTTACGCGAAGCTGGTCCGCAGTCAGATGGACGCGATCCAATTGCTCAGTATGCCGCAGCAAGGCAGCATCCCCTTCCGTTCGAATATCCCGCACAATCGCCTTAACGACTTCGTTCTGCTCCGGTGTGCCATAATCGGTCTCCCGCTTCAGCTTAAAATCCTGTGCTGATACAACCTTCACCTTAATCTCCCCCTATCCCGCTGCATGGTCTCTACCGTGAAACATGAGCTCCCTCAGACATGATGGCCTTGTGCAGCCGATCGCACAATGCCTGAATTTCATCATTCTTCATCCGATAGCTCACACGATTGGCAATGAGACGACTCGTAATTTCAAAAATGCTGGTCATCTCCACCAGTCCGTTCTCCTTGAGGGTCTGACCCGTCTCGACCATATCGACAATACGATCTGCCAAGCCGATGAGCGGTGCAAGCTCAATGGAACCATTCAGCTTAACCACCTCGACCTGCTGACCCTGCTCACGGAAATACTGTGATGCCACATTCGGATATTTGGTTGCCACCCGCTGAGTAATGCCCGGCTTCCAATCTGGCAAGCCAATAACCGACATCCTGCACCTCGCGATTCCGAGATCGAGCAGCTCATAAACGTCTTTGTTCTCCTCCATCAGCACATCCTTGCCCACGATACCGATATCGGCGACACCGTATTCCACATAAGTCGGCACATCCACCGGCTTCGCCAGAATAAATTCCATTCCTGCCTCCGGCAAGGAAATGACCAGCTTTCGCGTTTCATCCACATCGAGGGGAATCGGTAGTCCGGCCGAACGGAACAGCGCGGATGCTTTTTTATATATACGCCCTTTGGGCATCGCTACTTTCAACGTTTCCGCCACGTTCAAATCCTCCTAACCTTAACTTATATAAAAGATGAATCACGTCCACGTTCTATTGAAGTGTGATAATCTCCCGGTATCCTCTATGGAGCAAACTCCCCGAGATGACAGGAGCCCCTTCGTCTCCACCGTTTGCATGATCCGGAATAATTGAAGTTATAACCGTATGACCCTGTGCGCGAAGATCAGCCGCCTTAGCTAATCCTTTCTTCCGATAAGAAGCCGTGTAACGAATGAGAACAGGAAGGTCTTCCACAATCTCGGAACCCTGTACTCCATCCAATATACGGTTGGTCTTGATGGCAAAACCTGTTGCCGGAACCGCACGGCCAAACTGCTGGAGCAGTTTGTCATAACGACCACCGCTTGCCACAGGGGAGCCTAATTCCGCCGCATAGCCCTCGAACGTCATCCCTGTGTAATAGGAGAAGTCCCCGAGCATGGTGAGATCAAACAGAACATGCCTGGAGACATCGTATGCCTCCAGCACCTCCCACACCTTGCATAGATGCTCAATAGAAGCCCTGGCGAGGTCATTGCTGCTAATTTCAAGAGCTTGACCGGCAATCTCCCGGCCACCGCGCAATCTTAGAATTCCTTCTAACTGTTCTTGCTGTCCTGGGGCCAGTTGCAGGCTGGTGATGGTATTCCGGTATCCGACGTAATCCCGATTCAGCAGATCCTGCTTTAAACTTTCTTGATCTTCAGCCCGCTCAGGAAGCACCTGCTGGAGCAGACCATTAAGATAACCCATATGCCCCATCGCAATCTTAAATCTCTCGACGCCTGCCGCCTTGAGCGATTCAATGGCCAATGCAATCACTTCGGCATCCGCCTCAGGGGAATCATCGCCTACAAGCTCAACACCCGTCTGGAAGAATTCCGCTTCCCGTCCCGCTTCCTCTTCAATCGCGCGAAACACATTGGCATGGTATGACAAACGCACCGGAAGCGGCTCATCTTTCAGCAGTGATGACATGACCCGCGCTATCGGAGCCGTAAGATCAGATCGAAGCACCATTGTTGTTCCACGTTTATTAAGTAATTTAAACAGTTTTTGGTCCGACGTAGAGCTTGCTACGCCTACTGTATCGTAATATTCCATCGTTGGTGTCATGATCTGCCGGTATCCCCAGCGGTCCATGCACGCAAGCACTTCACGTTCAATCCGGCGCAGCTTGGTGACTGCATGGGGTAGATAATCACGAACACCTGCCGGTTTCTCGAAGCCTTTTGGTTTAGACATGAAGCTCCACCTCAAATCAGAAAAAGTCTTTAATATGGTAAAGTGTTACCTTGCTAATAAATTAAAGGATATTGGCTATATTACCATGAATAGATCCCGATCGTCAATGCATGGGAAATGCGTACATCTATGTATCGTTCTCTGTTTCTAACGACATTAGCCGCCCCAGGGCCAGCTTCACTTCTGGGTATAATTGTAACACAAGAACGAGCAGCAGTGGCTGGCTTGGCTTGTGATCATCTCCAGCCATGCCTTATGCGCACCCATACAAAAAGCCGCCCGATTGCCGGACGGCTTGGTTCATGATTGTTGGTATGAGATGAAATTATGCCTGCTATGATTACAGATATTACAATTACAGATCAACCGACTTCTTGCTGTCGCCTGTAACGGTATCCTTTTTTTGCGACGGCGTCTTGGGTACTTTGGATGATGGTTTTAACGAACGCGGCACGCTGCCAAGCAGCATCCAGGAGCCCGGGATCCACCGGAACATGGTTTGCACCACAAGCGCACTGACAATCAGCGCGGTTACCATACCGCCATATACCCAAATGAGATAATCATCGGTTACTGGGTTCAGCTTCAGATCGTATTCCCGATACAAGAACAGCCACAATGGATGCACCAGATATATCGCGAACGATAGCTCGCCAATCCGTGTCAGGACCTTAACGATGAGTTTCCAACCGCTATTGTACAGCCAGCTTGCCAGCTGCATCAGCACAATCGCAGAGAAGACGGTATGCAGATTCCACAGCAGCTCGTACAACAGGGAATCGTATTTGGCACCGTGCAATCGCTGATTGTACCAGATTTGCACATGAGCCAGTGCCACCGCGATCCATCCGGCCCACAACACGACCGTGCCTGCCCTTTGACCCGAAGTCTGCTTCTTCCATGAGGACGTTAACCAGCCCTTGAATTTATCGTAATTCATCGCCAAGTACGCGCCCAGCATGTAATAGGCTAGATAAGAGATAGCCAAGCTGCCTTTAAACGTATATTGCAGTTCATACTTATTCCATAAGATGAAGCCCCATTGGAGCAGGAATCCGATCGGAACCGCCCACCGCACCAGAAACCGGGACGATTTGAACAGCTTGAGGAAGATCGGGAACAGAATGTAGAACTGCAAACTGATGAATACAAAATATAAGTGCGTATAGTTCTGTCCGCGAATCAGACGCTCAAAGAAAAGCGGCATTTGTGCCCATAGATCAAACGAACTGTTCAGCAGTCCATTCTGATACATCCGAACAAAGAAGTAGAGGATAGAGAACAGCACATAAGGCAGCAGAATATACAAAAGCCGCCGTTTGTAGAAGTTCTTGATCAAATCCTTGGTCAATGGACGGTCTGCATAGTTATAGAACAACACAAAACTGCTCAGAAATATAAACGAAGGTGTGCCGTATTTAAAGAAGATATTCAAAAAATTAATAATATAATAGAACCGCGAATCGATTGCATCCACCGTTGCAAATGAAGTCGCATGTACGTGAAGCACGCCCAGAATAGCCATCGCACGATAGATATCGAGTTGCGGCAGCCTTTCCTTTTTGTTCAGCGTAGCACTCATGTCAGGCGTCGCCTCCTTTTATTTCAGCTTTTTCATAGAGTCCATGTATAAGGCGGCGGGCAAAAAAGTCCCTCAAGGCCATTACCCAGGGGACTATAGTTCGCTTTCTGTCATGTCATCCTCATCTCATTTTACAATAAATCCGACAGCTTGAGAACCTGACATGTCATATTACCTCAAATTGACTCACTTTCCGTCGATGTCCTCTTCAGCTCTCGCAATGGATTCCCGCCTACAAAGACACCTGGTGCCACATCCTTATGTACAACAGATCCTGCAGCAACAACCGCTCCATCCCCAATGGTTACACCAGGCAATATCGTTGTGTTCGCGCCGATCAGTACGTTCTCCCCAATCCATACCTCTCCTAGGCGATATTCCTTGATTAAATACTCATGTGCAAGAATGGTTGTATTGTAGCCGATCACCGAATTCTCACCGATGGTTATTTTCTCAGGAAAAAACACATCCACCATGACCATCAGTCCAAACGCAGTATGCTGACCTACCTTCATCCCGAGCATATGGCGGTATATCCAGTTCTTCATGGGCAGGATGGGGCAATAGCGCGCCAGCTGGATAAAGATGAAGTTCTTCACGCCCTTAAACGGGCTAACGGTACGGTAGATTTGCCACAGCGCGTTCGGCCCTTCTACAGGATAACGGGTAATCTTTCTGGCCATGCTGCCAAAACTCCTATTCCTCTGGAAGTCCTACGATATCGTACAGATCTCTCATATCCTTCAAAATAAAATCCGGACCATACTCCTTCAGCTTCAGTTCACCCTTCAGGGACCAGGATACTGCGGCAGCCTTAACGCCTGCCGCCTTCGCAGACTGAATATCGACTGGACTGTCACCGATCATCAACGTTGTCTCTGGGTTCGCACCCAGCCGCTCTATCGCTGTCAGAACGGGTTCGGGATGCGGTTTGGGGTGTTCTACATCATTCACCGTAACAATCGCAGACATGAAGCGTTCGAGATCGAACTTCTCCAAAGTCATCATCGTGGAGGGACGGATCTTCGTCGTTACGATGCCGAGGGTTAACCCGTGTCGATGAAGACGCTCCACGACTTTATTCACATGCGGGAATGGTCTGACCATCTCATCATGATGAAGCGTGTTGAACGAGCGGTAGGCTGTTACAAACGGGCTCACATCTTCGATGCCCCCCGAGAAAGCCTGCAGCTGCTGTTCAAGCGTTGTCCCCATATGCGGAATGATCTGCTCTCTGGTCAAAGGCCCTGGAGCCTGAGACTCGAATACATGCAGAAATGATGAAATGATCAATTCATTCGTATCAATAATGGTGCCGTCCAGATCAAACAGTACGGTTTCAATCATGCTGCAACTACTCCTTTTTGTCCTCCGTATCTGGTTTTATAACCGGAGTCTCATCCACCTGCGTTTGCTTGGCCTCCGTCTCCTGAGCTTGGGTAAGAGGGCTCTTATCAACAAGTTCCGCTGTTTCCACTGTCTCTTTATGATTTTTCGAAGAAGTTGCCGCCGGGGATTTCACTGTTTTATTCGTTTGCAGCTCCGCCTCCGGGGTTGGGCTGACTCCTGCTTTGGTGGACACGATAGGATCCAGATAACGCACATTCGCTCGACCTGTCACACGGCGTACAATAATCAGTATGATGCCTGCAATAATAAACAAGACAGACAACAGCTGTGAGATACGGATGTTTCCGTAGGCCGGATCCAGATGGCCCAGTTCAAAGCCCATCCAGGTCATCGGTGCCCATAGCGTATTGTTAATGAAGTCGGCAAGGCCGGTAGAGCCTTGAAATGCCAAACTGTCCGTGCGCACCGCTTCAATGAAGAACCGGCCAATGGAATACCAGATGAAATATCCGATGAAAAGTTCGCCGGAACGCAAGAATTTTTGTCTCCGGATAATAAGCAGTACAACAATACCAACCAAATTCCACAATGATTCATATAAGAAGGTAGGATGATGGAATACGCCTTGTACATTCATCTGATTCACAATGAAATTAGGCAGATGCAGCTCCCCGCGCAAAAATGTTTCGCTTACAGGACCGCCATAGGCCTCCTGGTTGACGAAATTCCCCCAGCGTCCAATAATTTGGCCGGCCAATAGAGACGGAGCACAGATATCGGCAATTCGCCAGAACGAGTAGCCCCTTCTGCGAACAAAGATCAGCGCGCAAATAATCGCACCGATAAGTGCGCCGAATATCGCAATACCGCCATTCCATATTTTGAACACATCGAGGAAGTTATCCTTATAGTCTTCCCACTTAAAAGCAACATAATAAATGCGTGCACCGATGATGGCAGAAGGAACGCCGAGCAAGAGCAAGTCCATAAAGAATTCCTGCGGAATGCCAAAACGCTTGCCTTCGCGAATAGCCAGCAGCAGACCCGCCAGTGCCCCAAGCCCCAAAATCAAGCCATACCAATGAACACGCAGCGATCCGATGGAGAACGCCACCGGATCGATGAGCAATGTTTGCATCACTTATAACCTCCCTAGTCCTAGTCCAAATCGTCCATATCTTCAGCGATGGTTGCCGTCAGCTTGTTCGTAAACTGCAGTGCAGCATTAAGTCCCATTTGTTTCAATCTGTAGTTCATGGCTGCTACTTCAATAATAACCGCAAGGTTACGTCCTGGACGAACGGGAATGGTCACCAGAGGGATATCCGTCTCTATAATACGCGTGGTTTCTTCATCCAAACCCAGACGGTCATACTGCTTATCCTGCTGCCAGGCCTCCAAGCGAACAACGAGGGTGATCCGCTTGTTATTCCGAACAGCCCCGGCGCCGAATAATGTCATTACGTTAATAATACCGACACCGCGAATCTCCAGAAGGTGACGAATCAACTCCGGCGCCGTTCCGTGAAGCTGAAAATCCGAGGTTTGGCGAATCTCAACCGCATCATCGGCAATTAACCGGTGTCCACGTTTTACAAGTTCGAGCGCTGTCTCGCTCTTCCCGATACCGCTTGAACCGGTAATCAGCATACCCACGCCGTATACATCACACAATACACCATGAATGGTTGTAGTCGGTGCTAATTTTCGCTCCAGGAAGCTTGTGAATCGGCTCGTTAGAATGGTAGTTGCCATGCTGCTGCGCAGAATAGGCAAACCTCGCTCATTCCCGAGCTCAACCAATTCCTCCGGCACTTCCAGCGAACGCGTAACCACGATACACGGTGTTTCCTCCGTACACAGACTACGCATCCGTTCTTTACGTTCCTCCGGTTTCAGCATCCCGAAGAAAGCTAGCTCCGTGCGCCCCATAAGCTGTACACGCTCACGCGGATGGTACTCAAAATAGCCCGCCATTTCCAATCCTGGACGATTCAGATCGTCCGTTGTAATCTGACGTTTCAAGCCTTCCTCGCCTGCGATGACCTCCAGCTGAAACTGCTGGACCAGCTCGGATACCTTCACTTTCTTGGCCATGGTCTTACCCCTCTTCTTCCGTTGTATGTTGACATCACAACACAGCCGTTACACGGCTCATCTTGGATGATATATTTCATAATCTGGTTATTTCCAAAAAATGTTTATTCAAAAAGTATTCTAATTCCACGTCTTTATCTGTCATCAACATATGTCGCCACGTTCTAAACGCCGCTTTTTCCGCATGCACGAAACACTTATGTATGCCCTGCTTTGTGCTTATCTTATCGAAAAAAGCTACTGAATGCAATTCTCTTTGCCCTTCCGATAGGGACAATAGGCTTATATCTGCTGAGAAATGAAAATAAGTACCACTCTAAATGCCTCTTTCTCCTAAAAAAACCGCCCCTTGAGGGGCGGTTTTCAAGAGAATGCCGTATACCGGAGAATTAGTCTCCCAGCAACACGTTCAATTCGGACTCTTTATCAAAGATATGAACTTTGTTCATGTCGATTGCCAATTTAACATTATCGCTTTCACGTGTAGTAGAACGTCCGTCTACACGGCCGATAACAGTATCAGTACCCAGTCCACTCAGATACAAGAGCATTTCGTGACCGAGGTTCTCAGTAACGTCAACTTTTGCATTGAAGATGGTGTTCGGGGAAGCTTCCAGGAATACTGGCTCTTCATGAATATCTTCAGGACGAAGACCCATGATGACTTCTTTACCGATCATCGATTTGTTTTTAAGAATTTGAGCTTTGCCGCCTGGAACCTGAACGTTCAGTCCCTCGGAAGTGAAGTACACGCCTCCGTTTTGTTCAGACAATTTACCGTTGATAAAGTTCATGGTTGGGGAACCGATGAAACCAGCAACGAACAAGTTGTTAGGGCTGTTGTACAGCTGTTCTGGGGAATCCGCTTGTTGAATGATACCGTCCTGCATAACTACGATACGGTCACCCATTGTCATAGCTTCTGTTTGGTCATGCGTTACATAGATACAAGTGGTTTCAAGACGCTTAACCAGCTTCGTAATTTCAGCACGCATCTGACCGCGAAGTTTCGCATCCAAGTTGGAAAGCGGCTCATCCATCAAGAAGACTTGTGGATCACGGACAATCGCACGACCCAAGGCAACACGCTGACGCTGACCACCGGAAAGAGCTTTTGGCTTACGCTCGAGCAAATGCTCAATGTCCAAGATTTTAGCTGCTTCACGTACACGTTTATCGATTTCGTCTTTCTTCACTTTGCGGAGCTTCAAACCAAATGCCATGTTTTGATATACGTTCATATGTGGATACAAGGCGTAGGATTGGAATACCATCGCGATGTCACGATCTTTAGGTGCTACATCGTTAACAACGCGGTCGCCAATGTAAAGTTTACCCTCAGAAATTTCCTCAAGTCCTGCGATCATACGCAATGTCGTGGACTTACCGCAACCGGAAGGACCTACCAATACCAAAAATTCTTTATCTTTAATATCCAAATTAACGTCAATTACAGTTGCTTTATCCGCACCTGCATACTTTTTGTAAATATGCTCTAAGCGTACACCAGCCATGTGCATTTGCCCCCTCATATGAATGTTATGAAATCGAATACAATTAATTTATAATCTTATATTACCCCATAGGCACCTGACTTGCTATACACAATCTGCACAAAAAACCTATTTCCTTTTCGTCACTTTATACAATAGAAGCGTAATTTTTACTAATACCGCATCACTGAAGCTGCGAACATCCAGACCCGTCTCCTGTTTGATCTTATCCAGACGATAGAGCAGCGTATTCCGGTGAATATACAGATGCTTGGCTGTCTCGCTCACGTTGCAGTCCAATTCAAAGAAGGACTCCAGCGTAGACAACGTCTCGCTATCCTCGAACAAATCGGTATGCCCTGCAGCATACTCCCGCAGGAACTGATTACGTTGATGCTCAGGGATACTGTATACCAAACGCTCCAGGTGGAGCCCGGTTGATAGATGGATATGTTCTTTAACCTGGAACGTGCGGCCGATTGTCATCGTCTCCCTCAACATTCCAACCGTCTGTGGCAAAGCATGAAGCGCATTAACGGCCGGTATAGCCGAGATATGGAAATCCCCGACCCATTCCGTTGAAACCAGCTCGTACAATCCCATACAGAACAGAGACAGTAAATCCTGATCGCCCTCGGCTGGGGTATCCTCTTTATCATCTGTCGTGATTCCATCCAACAGCTCTTGATTCGCAAGTATAATCCATTCTTTATCCAGAAGCGGCACCAGAATAATGTCCCCGTCAAAATAGCTTTTTAATAACCGCTGCAGCGCTTTATAACTCGGCGTCGGCGCGTGTTCGCTTTCATTAATCAGAAGGAATGGAACCATTTCCTCTGTTAAACTTGAGCGGAGCAGAAGCTCATCCGGCAATTCAGCTAACAGTTCTCCGGCTTGAAGACGTTCCTTTAACCATGAACCCAGCTGTTGAGCGCGCCGTTCATCTTCGACCTTAACGCTGCTTTTCGACACTATCCCTGGAGATGTCTCATGAATGCTCGACAATAAAAGGGTTATAAGGCCAATCTCCGACTCCGTCAGAACATTCCGATCTGCCACGATCACCCGGACAGGGTCCTGCCGATTAACCGGAATCCAAACCTCGTTAAGCGCTTCATATTCGTAGGCGCCAGCATGGGTTCGCTCTTTACGTGATGTCTCCCTTTCTCCACGGAAAATGGATCCAAGAGCCTCTTCCACATTATGATGACCGATGCGGTTGCCATGCCGCTGTGCGGCTGTCATGGATTCTTTTAGCCATGCCGCTTCTTGCGCGTTCAATGTTTTTAAACCGAGTGAGGTACCCAGGGTCTGCTCCAGCTTCTGAACGATGTGCTCCATCTCCACCATTGATGACTCCACCACTTTATCGTTTTTTTCTTATTTTAGCATATCGCCCTGTACAAACTACAATTCATTCATTGAAAGCAGATCGGTATGCAGCAAACTTATCTTCTGAAAAAACAAAAAGAGCCGTCAACAACGTTGACGACTCTTGGGATGAGCCATGAAGGACTCGAACCTTCGACACCCTGATTAAAAGTCAGGTGCTCTACCAACTGAGCTAATGGCTCTTATTACTGGTGGAGGATGATGGATTCGAACCACCGAACTCGGACGAGAACAGATTTACAGTCTGCTGCGTTTGGCCACTTCGCTAATCCTCCAGGATATAAAGGTGGCTCGGGACGGAATCGAACCGCCGACACGAGGATTTTCAGTCCTCTGCTCTACCGACTGAGCTACCGAGCCTTATGTAATTGACATAAAAATAAAGTGCGGAGTGTGACACTTCCCACTTTAATCTGTGGAAAACCAACCATTATTATTCCTATAAAGAAATAATGGCGGAACTGACGGGATTCGAACCCGCGATCTCCTGCGTGACAGGCAGGCATGTTAGGCCTCTACACCACAGTTCCGCATTGGTAAAGATGGTGCCGGCGAGAGGACTTGAACCCCCAACCTACTGATTACAAGTCAGTTGCTCTACCAATTGAGCTACACCGGCATGGTATGGTAATAAAAATGAATACATGGTGGAGGCTGAGGGGTTCGAACCCCCGACCCTCTGCTTGTAAGGCAGATGCTCTCCCAGCTGAGCTAAGCCTCCAGGTATGTATGGTAGCGGCGGAGGGGATCGAACCCCCGACCTCACGGGTATGAACCGTACGCTCTAGCCAGCTGAGCTACACCGCCATATAAAACCAATTGCATGTAAGTTATTCAAATGGCGGAGAGAGAGGGATTCGAACCCTCGCACCGCTTACGCAGTCTAACCCCTTAGCAGAGGGTCCCCTTATAGCCACTTGGGTATCTCTCCATCATAACTTGTATGCAGTTACAGAGATTGATTCCCTGAAAACTAGATACGAAACGAAATTTGCGTGTATTAGATATCCGTAGCATTACCCGATGTGGTATCGGGGTCCCCGAAAAGTATTCGGCATCCGCTTCAACGCCTTGCTTCACTTTTTGGGGTG
>NZ_ADHJ01000007.1:0-77684 GCF_000193415.1 Paenibacillus vortex V453 | reverse complement strand
GGGCACAACCGGCGCCACGGGCGTTACCGGGGCGACTGGCGTAACCGGAGCCACAGGTGCAACGGGAGCTACAGGAGTATTCCAGCAATTTCAAGTATCCGTGAATACTCCTAACACCTCTGGGAGCTCTGCAATTTTGCTAACTGCAGCACCGACAACGCTTAAAACAATTACCGTTACGTCCATTCCTGCAGGGAGCAGGGTATGGTTAACAGGAATAGTTGGTTGGGAGGCGACTGCAGGAACCTCTTCTATTCAGTTACAGATTCTTCGTGGAGCAACTGTTATCTTCAGTACGAATGCCCATGCTGCAGCCAATAGTGCGTTTGCAACAACAAACGTTAACCACGTAGATACAACACCAGGGACTGGAAATGTCACGTATTCATTAATTGCTGTAATGTTAGTGGGAACCGGTACGGCAGTAGGCGGAATAACTTTTACAGGCTCTTTAATCAATCCTTAACAAAGTGAACAAGGAGATTGTTTTGGGCATTGAGTGATGGTTTATAAAATTGCTTGTGAAACAGCTTACGCTTCAGCGGTAACAGCAGCAGTGGCAACAGCTCTGCAAGAGATGAATGCAATTATAGATGCAAAGACAGATGTTAACCATTTTGAGTTTAATCGTTTTATCGTTCAAGAAGGTCGTCTGACAGAAGCATTCCGCTTCGAAACTCAGCCTGGCGGTACTGCCATCATGAAGTCCTGGGAAGTAAATCAGCAAGCTTTAATTCGGGCGGTGCATGCAGCCAATCCGAATACGGTAGTCGTCATCGTCGGCGGGTACCCGTTTGCCGTGAACTGGGAGCAGGAGCATGTGCCGTCCATCGTCTTTACGTCCCATGCCGGTCAGGAGCTGGGGTATGCGGTCGCCGACGTGCTGTACGGGGATTACAATCCGGGTGGACGCTTGAATATGACGTGGTACCAATCCAGCGAGCAGCTTCCGGATATAATGGATTACGACATCATCAAAGGAAAACGGACCTATCAATATTTCGAGGGGAATGTGTTGTACCCGTTCGGTCACGGTCTCAGCTACTCCCACTTCAGCTATAGCGGCCTGGCGTTAAGCCAATCGAACATCCGGGCCGATGGCCAAGTGACCGTCACGCTGGTTGTGAAGAATGAAGGTCATCTGCCCGGCGATGAGGTCGTTCAGCTGTACGTAAAGGCTGATTCCTCTCGTGTCATCCGACCTCTCAAAACCCTGAAAGGCTTCCGCCGCATTCACCTCCAGCCAAACGCTTCGGAAACGGTAAGCTTTGAGCTTAAAGCGGGGGGACCTGGCCTTCTGGGATGTCACCCGTGATCGCTACTGTGTGGAGAGCGGCAGCTACACCCTCATGGTCGGACCGTCCTCCGGTCAAGTAGCTGAGACGGCCGTTCTTCAAATCGCAGGTGAAACCATTCCACCACGTTCCCTGCTGGAGCCCGTTCGAGCCGTGAATTATGATGACTATCAAAATGTCTTCATAGACGAATGCCGTGAAGGCGGCGAAAGCATACGTATGGCTGGTGATTCGGGATGGATCGCTTTCCATGACGTGAGCTTCGATGAAGCCTTCACCGCATTTGAGGCCAGGGTGAGCGGACACATCAAGGGCGGCGAAGTCATCGTAAGAACAGGCAGCCCCGACGGTCCCGAGGCCGGGAGCTGCAGGGTCCCTCCTACCGGAGGACGCCAAGCCTGGACAACCGTCAAGGCTCCTCTGACAGGATTAGCGGGAAGGCACAACGTATTTCTTGCCTTCACCGGCGAGGTACAGATCAGTTGGTTCCGTATAACATAGACTGTAAAAAATGGTAGCGGTAATTCACCCAGCATGCATATAACCAGTCCTGCTAACATGACATAGTTATCGGCTGATATCTAAAGAACATCTGATCCTCTTTTTTATAAGGGGGCAGGTGTTCTTTTTTGTTAGAATGAAATAATTCTGTATCCATAGAAGCAATTCAAAAAATATGAACCCTTTGCAACGGTCATTTGTTTATATAACATAACGCGAAGAAAGGAGTGCCTTGGATTGACGGAACGCGAGTTATTCGATGCTTATAACAAGGACGTGTACCGCACCTGCTACTACATGCTGCGGAACGCACAGGATGCGGAAGATCTCTGCCACGACGTGTTTGTCACCGTATTTCGTCAGGAATGGAGAAACGTTGAGCATACACGCGCCTGGATCATGCGTATCACGATGAACCACTGCCTGAATTTACTTAGAAGGAATCAGACACAGCGGGAAAAACAAAGCCAGGTTCAATGGCTTCACGAGCAGACCACCGCATCGGTTAAATCCGTAGACACCATCGTATTGGAAAAAGCGGCAACAGCCGAATGGGAGAAACTGCTGAATCAGCTTCCGGACAAGCTGATGGCTGTCATTACGCTCCGCTACATCGGCGAGCTGTCGATGACGGAAATCGCCGAAACGCTGAGGATTCCTGTAGGAACAGTTAAATCAAGGCTTCACAAAGCACTGAAAATCATGCGTAAAAAACTCGAACAAAATCACAGCATTTGGTTGAAGGGAGAGAAACAATATGGAACGCATTGAGAACAATCTGAAAGAACAAATGAAGGCAGAGAAGACCGCGCCCTACCCGGATTTTGACCGGATGTGGAGCAGTATTCAACAGGATGAGCTGCGGGTCGCAGCCCGTGATGCGGCTGCACTTCGCCCTCGAAAGCGAAAGCAAATCGCCATCGTGGCAGGGATATCCGTTGCATTGATGGCTACGCCGGTATATGCAGCCCTGTCCTACGATTGGTCCAGCCTGCTCTCCTACCGAGCAGGTATCACAAACGCCCTGGAGCAGGGCCTTGGTCAGACGATTGAGCAATCCGTTACGAAGGATGGCGTAACCTTAACCGTGCACACGGCGTTTATCGATGACAACCGGACTTTCCTGCTCTACAGTCTGGATCCCGGATCATCACGGATGGGAGAGCAAGCAGGATTTGATCATATCGGGATGAAGGATCACATGGGCAACCCCATTGAAGGTAATTATTCCCACCAGTGGAATGAGGAGCTTGGTGTATTCCAGGGTTATTTTGAGACCGATTGGGTTGCGGATGGGAAGACGGCTGACGTTGAATTTTCACTGGATAATATCCGCTTTACGGGTGACGGGATGCATTCCATCAGCTTCGACCCGAACAACCCCAATACGCAGGAGTTCCAGGTTCAGAAGGACGGTATTGGCAGTATGACCCTGCAGTCTTTCGATCAATCCGGTGGAAATATGCTCCTGAAATCAGCCATTACGTTCACGGATCCTGAGATGAGGCACCGAAGCTGGGTGCGGATTCAAGCCCTTAATGACAAGAACGAGCCTATTAAGGAAGCCGAGACCCCTGTCTTCGGGACACCTGGTGCTTCTGGAGAATACTTGAGTCAACAAATATTCAAGTCGAACTCCATACGCGCTCAGGGTGTCCAGTTCCAGCTGGCTTACGACCGCACGCTAGGAACCGCTGAAGGCACATGGAGCTTGAATTTGGCCCTGTCCAAAAAACAATTAGAAAACGGATCATTTAAGGAGACTCTGAATATCCCGCTGGATCAGGTGCCTGGCGGAACGAAGATTCATGAAATGATTGTCACGCCAACGCAAGTGCGATTGATCTTGACCCACAAAGAGAAGTACACCCGCGTTCCTTATATGGATTATCAGCTGGATGTTGGCGGGACACTGCTCAACGGAGGTATATGGTATAAGTCCGGTTCATCCAACCAAACGGAGCTGCGGTTTGAAATGACCGGACTGGATGCAGCCTCTCTTACTAAACAACCTGTGTCCTTGATCGCCAAGCACCGTGTCGACGAATTTGCCGGCGACAAGAATCCGATCAAACTGACCGGCATCTCAGCGGAACATCAAAGCTTGACCACCACTATCGCGGGGTATCCGATCACATGGACCTACTACATGAAGGAGAATCATCTCTATGTGGAATCCTTGAGCTCCGATCCGGCGTTTGGCGGTATCAATCAAACCTATTATTTGGATGGTAAAGACCGGAGCTATGGGATGCCGGCCATGATCGGGATGCTTGGCAATGAGAACAATAAACATATGGACGTGTATGAGAATTTCGATCAGACTGAGCTCGATATTTACATTTCGAACTACACAACCCACAATCGAAACGACGCGCTGCGCGTTCCACTTAAGGCTGGGCAATAACCTATATAGCACACGTTATCGCTGAGAAAATAACAAGACAAAGAAACCCGCTTAGATGGACTTGAGCCGTGCCCCGCAGCGAAAGGCGCTTCTGTGAAGAAGTGCTTTGCCCCGGGGGCTCGTTCTCGACTCCAAAGGGGTTTCTTTTTTTTCTTATAATCCACGTCACAATCCTGCCCGGTGAACTGTCATATGGTTGAACATCAAATTTATACCGTAAAGGGGAACTGAACATGGAACTGCGAATGAATTACCGAACGGCTAATCCCGATGCCTTCAAGACGCTGCTAGCCCTTGAACAAGCCGTGCAAAAGAACGGGCTGGATCACAAACTGTACGAGATCATTAAACTCCGCGCATCCCAGATCAACGGCTGCTCCTTCTGTGCAGATATGCATTCCAAGGATCTGCTGGCCATGGGTGAGAGCGTGGATCGGCTGCTTCTGCTGCCGATGTGGCGAGAGGTTCCGATTTACTCCGAAGCGGAGCGTGCGGTCATCGAATTGACGGAATATGTGACCAAGCTGTCTGAGGCAGGGGTTCCCGCCGAGGTGTACGAACGTGTGCGGAAGCATTTTGACGAGAAGCAATACGTCGATTTAATTATGGCGATCACAACGATTAATGCCTGGAACCGGATCGGCGTTGCTACGGGCCTGTTCCCGGGCTGTTTTGATTAAAAAGCCGCAATTTGTCGGGATTGACCACCAGAAAAATCTGGCGGATCCGGGATAGGTCGGGCTCCCAATCGACTGTAAGCACCATGGAAACCCTGCCATCCCGTCTCAGCAGCAAACCGGGCTCTCCGTTGACGGAAACGGGTTCAAACCCCTCCCGGAATGAGCCCTTGGCGTACAATCCCTCGAAAAAAGCACATACCCGTTTCACACCCAATATCGGATTGAGGGCTGCCCTGGTCTTGCCACCTCCATCCGAGAGCAGGGTAACCTCTTCTTTCAGCAATGATAGCAGCGGCTTAAATTGGCCCATATCGGACGCTCGCAGGAACGCTTCAACGAAGCGTTCCTGCATTTCTGTCCGGGGTCCAGCGCCGGCTGGATCCTCGCGGGCAGGCCCCATCTTCTGCCGCGCCCGGCTGAAGGTCTTGCGGCAGCTTACCTCCGTCTTTCCCAGCATTTCCGCTATGACCTCATATTCGAGGCCCAACGTTTCCTTGGCGATATAAATGGCTCGCTCCAGCGGCGTTAATCGCTGAAGCAGCACAAGGTACGCATACCCAATATTCTCGCGGCGTTCCGCAGGATCGGCGCGTGTCAGCATATCATAGTCAGGCATCGGCTCCGGCAGCCAGGGACCTGTATACGTTTCGCGCTGCCGTCTGGAGGATTTCAGCAGATTGATACAGCGGTTGGTTGTCATTTTAGCCAAATAGGCCTTCTCGTTCACAATGTCTCCCCGGTCCAGCCCCATAAAATGTGAAAAAACATCCTGCACGATGTCCTCCGCATCCGCTGCATTTCCCAGCATCCGGTAAGCAAGGCCAAACATCATCGGCTTGTACTGCGCATAGATCTGATCCAATAACATAAGGCACACCTTCTCACTCTGTATATTATGGCATGAACACCAATACCAACATGACAGATGAACGCCGCGATCTGTGACATCTTGACGTTCTTCATCGGAGTAGTTTGGCTCACATGTGGATGCAAACCTTATCTGTAATAATCCGCCGCGATCGAGTGAACACAAGATGATCTTCGGATAATATCGCAGTCAGTCCCCTCTTTTTGCATATAACGTCACCTTTTCTATATAGTATACGAAAACTTAAACCCTACTCTATGCGTATTCCCTGATCCATGAAAGGGGCCAGTTTGTCAGAGAATTTCAAGGTCAGTGGAGGCGAGGGACCATTATCCAATATGTACATTGTGACAACCATCGATAAATCTATCGACATTTGGGTAATTTTTAAATAACATATGTGATGACTCATCACAGCGTACAGGTTTATGAGCTTAGAAAGTAGGTTAGATATGAAAAACTCCACCCCCTTACGCCGCGTTGAACTCGGATATTTCCTGCTGATTGCTCTTGCCATGGTCCAGCAACTGATGATTTACTGGAACATTTACGTAAACCAAACGTTTACTTTCACGGAATTCATGTTCAGCATTGGCACCCTTGCCGCCCTGTTGATCGGTTTTTTTCTTCCGGTAGGGGTTTCGACGGTTACGGTCTTTGTGTTTCTTGTCACTTATTTTGTATGGCTATCCACCTTGGCACCCGTCAATGCACTCACGCTGTCCTGGATTCTGCTCCTGCCCGCCAATACCGCTGTTGCGATTCTCATCAAGCTGGCCCTTGTCCGAAGCCGGAGGTTTATTAAACGTCTGGAGCAATTAAGAAAAACCAACCCGGATATCGATATTGACACTTCCCTAGGAAGTAAAGATGCATTCGAGGACACACTAATGAAACAAGCCAATTTGGCCAATCGGTATTCGGATCAATACGGATTTTGCATCGTGATGTTCAAACTCGATTTTCTCCCCTTAACCAGGGAATCCGTCGGCTCACACCGCTTTGCCAAACTGATTATGGAGTTATCCCGCACCATTCAGAAGCAGATTCGCTACGAGGACTATAAATTCTCCATTGGTGAAGGGCGTTTTATCATCCTGTGCCCCCTCACCAAGCCAGAGTACCTCAAAAGCTTGATGGAACGCATCAAAATCGCCATGATGAACGTGCCCTTCCGCGATAAAAAAGGAATGTCGCTTAAGCTGGTGGTTCGCGCCGGTGGCCTCGTATTCCAGAAGGAACAATTCAGCAGGTACGAAAACATCGATGACATTATCTCCGCATTAGAACGAAATACGGAAACCGACCTGATCGGGGAGTATATTTAACCCGTGTACAACATGATTATAAGGAGGCCTACGATCCGATGGCGTACACCAGCTGGTTTATCCCTCTATGCATCGGGGTCAGTATTGTTTTCTTCATTTCCATCCTTCTTCTTACGGTGGCGACCTTAAGCTTCCGGTCAAAAATCAAACGAAAGTACGATCGGGGGAGGTTCAGTGACTGACTTTTTGCTGGTCATCTCGATCATCAGTATATGGGTTGCCGTTCTGGAATCCATCATTATTATGGCCGGCGCGATTCTGTTCATCCATAAACAAAGCCGTCAGAAGCTGGTCAACCCCAGCAATCTGGAGGATTTCCCAACCGTAACGGTTATGGTGCCCGCGCATAACGAGGAGCTGGTCATCCAAGCAACGGTCGAGCATATTCTGCAGATGAATTACCCTCATCACAAAATGCAGCTGATTGTCATTGCCGACAATTGCAAAGATCATACTGCCGAGCGCTTACGCGCATTAAAAGCCAATGAGCGCTACCGGGACCGCAACTTTATCATCTTAGAGAGAACCGGAACCGGCGGCAAGTCGGGGGCCTTGAACGATGCGCTCAAGCAGGCCACAGGCGAATGGATCTGTGTCTATGATGCGGATGCCGCGCCTGAGAAGAATGCGCTGCTGTTCCTGACGCAGAAGGCGATGGAGGAGCCTGAACGCTATGGTGCGGTCTTCGGACGCAACAAAGCCCGAAATCGCGGACAGAATTTTCTGTCCCGCTGCATCAATCTGGAGCTGGTTACCATTCAGCGCGTGCACCATACCGGTCTATGGCAGCTTTTTAAGCTGGGTACCATTCCAGGCACGAACTTTATCGTGAAGACTGGGCTGATCCGGGAAATCGGCGGATGGGACGAACATGCGATTACAGAGGATACCGCTATATCGTTCGAGATTCTGACACGAGGACAGCTGATTGCGCTGGCTCCGCAAGCTGAGGCTTATCAGCAGGAGCCCGAGGATCTGAAGGTCTACATGAAGCAGCGCGAACGCTGGGCCAAAGGAAACTACAGCGTGGTTACCGATAATATTCATCACCTGTTTGACCGGACAAGCTGGCGGATCAAGCTGCACGTGCTGTATTACGCGGCCAGCTACTTCTGGTTCATGATTGCCATCATCATCTCGGATATCATCTTCGTCGCAAACATCGTGTACCAGATCATCGCGCTGTTTAACCCGGCTGTGGTCTCTCCCTTCCGGTTTGAGGGGGACGTGTACATGTACCTGATCATTGCATGGGCGTTAATGTATTATATCTACGTCCTCCAGATCAACCTGGCGCTCGCCACGGACATTGGTCAGAGCAACACACGCAACTTCATTCTATCCTGCGTATCGTATTTCACCTACGCCCAGCTGTTTCTGGTTATATCCATCAAAGCCTTTGTCTCCATGATGAGGGACAAGATCACGGGCAGAGAGTCCAAATGGTATAAAACCGAGCGGTTTGGATGATTAGGCGTATGCTGATCATGAAGAAGAGCGAGTTAGTGGGGCATTCCCCTCCTGACTCGCTCTTTTTTTCGTGCATTTTAACTCCGTATTAGACATGTTTATTCTTCAACAGGCAGGTGGAATTCCAGTTCAGGTATATATGTTTTTTTATGCTCTGAACTATACACATAAGGTCTGACCGTGATGGATTTCGGTTTGGTTGGGAACGGTTCGTACATGAACGTGAATGTAAGATGGCTGCCGGAGCCGCTGCCCATGGCACCAAGGGATTTGGCTATTTCCCCCTTCTCGTTCATCACCTCATAATCAATATTTATGAAATCTTCCACTTTATATTGATCAGGAACAGATTCAATGAACTCCTTAAGATGCTGGCCTGGCTTACCCGTGATGCTAACTATCATTTGCATTGTGGCAGGGGTAATTTTAAAGCTGCTGATCTCCATATGGATATTGTCATGTATATTAGGCTCCTCCGATTTAAGGACCGCACGATCTGCAGCGCTATTTTTGACCGGAATGCTGAATCTAAACGGCTCCGATACGCTGATGTCTCGAATAACGACCTCTAATGTGAACTCGTCGGGCAGTCCCTCTGGCGACAAGTTCACGATATCCGAATTCGGCGCGCCATCCCCTACTCCCGTAATGCTGTAACCGTAATTCCCCAGTTCCTCCCCATCCACGTAAAATTGGACCCCATTCACGTCCCCGCGCTGACTGGCCTTACTGCCTAATTGACCAAACGATTCATTCTTGCCATCGATGGTCTGCCGGGTCAATACCATTGAAATACGACTTCCGTCATACATCAATTCTGATATGCTTATCGTAATCCCATCATGGGCAACACTCTGTTGAACTTCCGTTATCATGCCCTGTCGGCTAGCTGTTTTTAACCCTTCATCCCCGTCATTCAGAAAAATGCTACCTAAAACCGGTATGTTTTTTAGAGCTTCGGCCATGACCGGGGAGATGAAACCCGATCCGATAATCAGTAACCCCGACGCCGCCACAGCCACCAACAAACCAGTCCAATATCGCTTTTTTCGAACAGGAGGACTATTCTCTATAATCCGATAAGTATGGTCTAAACGCATACGGATCGTATCCGGCAACTGCTGAACTTCCCCTGCTTCATCCTTCGCCTGTTCAAGTTCGTGATTAAGGTCATGGTTCATACGTTAACCTCCCCTTCTTTATGATTGGTAAGCCATTCTGATAATGTAACCCGAGCCCGGTGAAGACGCGTCTTAACAGCACCTTCGTTCAAATCAAGCATTTCCGCAATCTGTCGTAAAGGTAAATCCCGAAAATAATGCAGGATAATGATGGTGCGAGACACCTCCTTCAGTCTGTACACGGCTTCGCGCAGATCGATCCTAACCTCCGGGTTTGGTGCATCATATTGGGCTTCATCCAGGTTTAACAAGGGAATCATGCTGCTTCTTCTTCGGATGATAGTGTTGCATTCATTGATCAGGATGCGAAACAGCCATGTTTTGAAGAAGGACGGTTGCCTTAAACTCGGGAGCGATTTATAAGCTTTCAATATGGCTTCCTGCATGGCATCTGCACAATCCTCATCGTGTCGGAGAATGGCCTTCGCTATGCTGTACATTTGCAATTCTAACGGTTTAATCAGATTAATAAATGCCTCATGATTTCCATTCTTGGCGAGTTTAATCTCTGAATCTTGCTCCAATTCCAAAGCATAACCTCCCTTCAGAGCATCTTCGTTAACCAGATTTATGTTGGATGATTTCAATGATTAGATGTCCGGGGCTTTCAAAAGGTTACACCCATACTGTATGTATTATAT
The DNA here is from genome assembly GCF_000193415.1 of Paenibacillus vortex V453. Taxonomy (NCBI): domain Bacteria; kingdom Bacillati; phylum Bacillota; class Bacilli; order Caryophanales; family Paenibacillaceae; genus Paenibacillus; species Paenibacillus vortex. Next base: position 67,313 of record NZ_ADHJ01000007.1, on the reverse strand, counting down.
CGGAGCCACACCAAAAGCTCCCGCAAGTTCAGTGAACCTGCGGGAGCTGTTATCTTAGGATATAAAAGTCTTTAAGGGGCTAAAAGTACGCAATAACACTTCGGATTGATAACTCACAGCCAGTAGTCCTTCTTTCAAAAAACCAGCTGCCGCAGTTCAATTATCTTTTAACTGCTTCTGCTTATCACGAAGCTTCTCGGGCGTTACATCGTTTCCGGCGGGATCCACGATGCTTAATCCCGAGAAGGTGCTGAGTACTTGTCCGCGAATTTCAAGCAAATATTCTTGGCGCAGGACCTGTTGCTCGTCTTTTTCCGCTGACGTGAGTGTGCCCTCCCGCTGTTTTTGGGCCAATTGATTAATCCGGGTTAAGCTTTGAATCATGAATATCGCCTCTTTTCCGTTGAATTCATTTCGTATTTTATCTTAATATAAAGATATAATATTTCAAGACATTTGTCAATACTCCCCTTTCCCACTTCCACCTCATAGTCGCCCAATTCCTTGATCGACAGCGCTGTCCTGGCTCAAACTTTATATTTCGGGTTTATTCATTTGCCATTCGTGGTTAATGTTAGTAGTGAAAACTTGGTTTTCGCAGCATACTAACAAACAGGTCCTTTATCCCTTAGGAAAAATTACTTATTCCTTTCTGGTGAACTTGCAATATAATAGAAGAACTTAACTCTAAACTACTGGGGGACCGTCTATGAAATCTACGCAAAACATCCCGGCAACGGGGAAAAACGACCGTTTTTCTTCGGCTGGTTTTATTCTGGCCGCGATCGGGAGCTCTGTCGGTCTCGGTAATATGTGGAAGTTCCCCTATATTACGGGCGAAAATGGCGGGGCAGCTTTCTTCCTGCTCTTCATCATCTGTCTCATCGTCGTTGGTTTGCCTGTTCTGCTGGCAGAGCTCGCCATCGGACGAGCCGGACGGGGAAGTGCAGCCACTTCCTTCGTGAAAGCCGGCGGTCCCAAAGCTTTCGGGCGTCTGGGACTGCTCCAGGTTATTGCTCCGTTTCTCATTCTGACTTTCTACGTTATCGTGGCTGGCTGGACGCTTCATTACGCAGTGATGTCCTTTAGCGGCAGCCTGTACAGCAATACGGACTTCGGTGGTCAGTTCAGCTCATTTACGGAGGGCTACATGCCGATTGTATGGCAGGTGGTTGCTATTGCAATCACAGCATGGGTCGTGGCAAAAGGCATCTCCGGAGGCATTGAGAAATTCAACAAGGTGCTGATCCCTGGCCTGATCATTCTGCTGGTTGTGTTGATGATTCGGGCGGTGACCTTGCCGGGAGCCGGGGAAGGCGTGTCCTTCTTCCTGAATCCTGACTTCTCGAAGCTGAGTCCGGAAGCGGCACTGGTCGCGTTAGGACATGCCTTCTTCTCGCTATCGCTGGGTATGGGGATTCTGCTGACGTATGGAGCTTACGTGGATAAGCGGCAATCGCTAGGTCCGGCAACCCTTGCCATCGGTGCAGGTGACCTGATCTATGCGTTTATTGCGGGTCTCATTATTTTCCCGACTACCGCTTCCTTCGGTATCGAGCCGGATTCCGGACCTTCGCTTGTCTTTATTGCACTGCCGGCTGCCTTCTCGGCCATGCCATTGGGTGCTTTTTTCGGAGGGTTATTCTTTGTCCTTCTAGCTATTGCCGCACTGACCTCCTCTGTATCCCTGCTGGAGGTGCCTACCTCTTACGTCATGGACCGCTGGGGTTGGGGACGGACCAAATCCGTCATGATCATCGGTGCGTTGGTTATGCTGGTTGGTCTTCCCTCCGCGCTATCATTCGGCATCTTACCAGGACTAACCAATATAGGCGGCAAAAGCTTCTTTGATTGGCTGGATTTCATCACAGCTAATATCCTGCTTCCTGTCGGGGGATTAATTACGACGATCTTCGCGGGTTATTTCTGGAAGAGGGCTGCCGATGCCGCTGGTCTGAAGGCTGGCTGGTTCCGGGTATGGCTGTTCATGCTCCGTTATATTGCGCCAGTGCTTGTACTTCTGGTGCTGCTCCATACAACGGGTCTTATCAAGTTTGAATAGGTTGACCACAAGGCAATCTCTTAGCCTCTTGCGGGCGAACGAGGTTGCCTTTTTTTATTCCCTTGCCCCAGGTTTACGAATTGAGAGTGTTCTGAAAACGACATTATCGATATCAACTTGATGGGTATCAGAAAATTCCAGTAAAAAAAGGTGGAGCGAGTCATGAATTTTGAGTATGTATTTGGTGTTGGATTAACCTTAATTCAGTACCTCCTGCTGTTCTTCTGGGCCTATTGGATGCTTATCAGTCTCTTTGGCTTTGGCAAACCGAAGAGACTGAAAGAACATGAGCCTGAGAAACGATTCCTTCTTTTGGTTCCAGCGCACAACGAAGAAGCGGTAATTGGACACCTGGTAGAGAATCTTCACAACATGGATTACCCGAGGGATCTCTATGAAGTGTGTGTTATTGCTGATGGATGCAAGGATAGAACAAGTGAAATCGCTAGAAAACTCGGTGCAACCGTTATTGAACATACATACCTGCCAGGAGAGCAAAAGGGAAAACCATATGGAATCAAATATGCGATTGAGCAGTATGGAGATCGGTTAATCCATGAGTTTGACGGTATCGCTTTCTTTGATGCTGACAACCTCGTTTCGTTAAACTATTTAAGGGAAATGAATAACCACTTGTTGAACGGGGATAAATTAATACAATGTTACCTGGATTCCAAGAATCCGAATGACAACTGGGTGACCATAGGCTACTCCGTAAGCTACATTTTCATGAACCGCTCCTGGCAGCTTGCCAAGTCCCGGTTAGGCTTAGGAAATGCCATCGGCGGAACGGGGTTCTGCGTAGATACGACCCTATTCCAAACGATCGGCTGGACTGCTCGTTCCTTAACGGAGGATCTTGAGTTTACGATGCAGTGCTTGCTTGAAGGCGTACCCGCTAGGTGGTGTCATTTTGCACGCGTGTACGATGAGAAGCCGGAGAGTTTCAGATCCTCCTGCATTCAACGTCTCCGTTGGGCAAGAGGGCACTGGGATGTCTGCTTCAAATACGCTCACAGATTAATGTGGCGATTCGTCACCAGACTGGACTTTAAAGCCTTTGATGGTTTGATGTACCTGATTAATCCTGGAAAAATTGTATTAAGTGCAACCACAAGTCTGCTTGTGTTCATATCTATGGCTACCGACTTATTAGATGCTCATCATTTGATTCCTTGGCAAGTATGGGTGATATGCTTGTTGTTCCAATTCATTTACGTAGGATACGCTCAGTTCCTCGATTCGAAGAATAAAGTCGGCATTTTCCGAAGCTATGTGTACCTGTACTTCTTCAATCTGACTTACGTACCGCTATTTCTTTGGTCACTCATCACCATGAAGAACGTCAACTGGAATCCAACAAAGCATACAAGAGCCCTTCAGTTGAGCGAGATTGAAGTGGATCAATAGCAATGTACATAGTGGATGAATATCACCAAAGCCGCAGGGAGCCTAGGCTCCCTGCGGCTTGCATTTCATCAGACCCATGACAAAGACTAGCAAACCAGGCTTTTAGCTCCAATACGCTAAGCGTGTGTTTCTCCTTTTTAAGCTGCTGAAACTACTATATATTTCGGACATTCCGCCAGCAATCGCTATTTCCCGAGAAATAATGACAAGCGCTCAGACCAATCTAAATTTATTATAAAATTAATTTTCATATTGAATGATAACTTACTAACATTTCCAGGATGAAGTAAAGAAACTATCGCCAAAAAAACCCGACACACTCTCAAATTGAAAGTCCATCGGGCTACCATTTACCATTATTCATCACCACTCGATTATTACAGCATCGCTTGCAGCCGGACGATCGCCTGTGCCCGATCCACCACTTCCAATTTGCTGTAGAGATTACTAATATAATTACGGGCAGTACCTTCGGCGATGTGCAGCATATCTGCGATTTCCCGGTTGTTCAGCCCCTGGACCATCAGTCTTGCCAATCCCTCTTCCCTTTCGGTCAATCGGATTCGATCCAGCCGGTTTCTCCGCATCACAGGATGGCCCTCCGTCATTTTGCTCATCCTTGCCGCCAATTTGGCTGCAACCGGAGCAGGAAGGATAAATTGGCCCGCGACCGTATCACGGATCGAGGCAATCATTTTATCTGCATCCATATCCTTCAACATATAACCGTTCGCTCCATGCGCCATTCCTTCTACAATGTAATCCGTCTCAATAAACGTAGTCAGAATGAGAATATAAATATCCGGATGGCTCTGCTTAATGTGCTTCAGGGCTTGAATGCCGTCCATGACGGGCATTTGAATATCGAGCAGCACGAGCCTGGGACGGAGTGTCTCCACCATTTCGCAAGCTTCTTCTCCGTTCTTGGCTGCACCGACCACCTCCATGTCATCTTCCAGATCCAGAATCGCCCGAAGGCCTTCCCGTGTTAACAGCTGGTCATCAGCAACTACAATCGTGATTTTTTCCATTCCTTTTCCCCAATCCATTGCATTTGGTAAGGCAAATCAATCCACAGCATACAACCCTGTCCAGGTCTGGAATCGACCGACAAGCTGCCTCCCAGTTGTTCAACACGTTCTCTCATCGCTTTCAGTCCAAAACCCATCACAATCATGCGAGCTCCAATGCCATAATCCTGAAGCCTGAACTCCAGCCTATCTCCCACAGGCATCAGGCTAAAATGAAATTCCTTGCTTCCCCCATGACGGATTCCGTTAGTCAAGCCCTCCTGCAGCGCATGATAGATCGTCTTCTTGTAAGCCGTGGATAGCCACTCGGGCAGATCGTGGATAGCCGCATGAATGATGACGCCCGTATTTCGCTCCGTGTCCCGGATCAGCTCGTGGAGCATGTTGGCAAGGTCTGCATACTTGTCCTCCTTCAACATGTGCACGGAGCCCCGTATTTCATTCAGGCTGTGCCGAACCAGATCCTGTGCCTCATTCAGCCGCTGAACACCGCCCTGCATGTCCTTATAGAGCAGCCTCTTTCCGGCTTCAATCTGCAGAATCGTCGACGTAAGCGTGTGCCCAACAATATCATGAATTTCTTGAGCAATGCGATTCCGCTCCTCATAGACAGAGGCCTCTGCCAATGCAGCGGATGTTTCCCGCATCGAGCGCTCCAGGCTTCGCGTTCTCTCCTCCACTTGCTGCTCCAGATTCTCCTTCAAATATTGGATTCCGGTATATAACTTAGCATTAGCAATCGAGATGGCGCATTGCGAGCCCAGCAGCTTCAGTACATCCAGCCGCTGTGGTGTAAATACGCTTCGTGACAGCTTGCTCTCCAAGTAGAGCACGCTGATCGACTTGCTGCTCTATATCAGATGCAGCACTTCCCTGCACTATGAAATCAAAAGATTCATCCCGTAATGGACAAAACGAATGGTGAAAACAGACCTCCTGTCAGAAGGTCTGTTTTCATGGCCTTGCATATTACTGCCAAGCATACCTTCCATTAGTTCCCCCATCTTCCGAAACAAACACCTCTTTCTATGTATTAATGATGTTTTTCATCGTTGTACCGAACACATATCATTTAATATAATGGAAGGGTCGTTCGACAAATAGTGAGTGCTGTCATCAAATTGTCATGTGACATTGATCCGTTTTTGGCGTGATGTAAGGTGTTTACCAAGTATTCGTGCCGCATCGTGCAGATTACTCAGGGTCAGGGGAAGTGCTTTCGGGTTTCTTCTTCTCTTGAGGAGCTTCTTCCAGTTTGAATTTATGGATGTCAATTCCTAGCTGAATACAAACGTCTTCTATTTTCAGATTAATAGTCATACATCACCCCAATGTACTCGCTATGACCTTACTTGTTATCCATCGATTGAAATCATGTTTCGTATCCAAAGCTAGGCGCCTTATGTCTCCTAAATATAATGCAAGATCCGGTGACACCAATAGTGTGCGTTGTCATCAATATTGTCATATGACATCCACCTCGATTTGGTTAATAAGGAAATAAATGCAATAAAATAACACTGATTATATTGCTCTTTTATTTATTTTCCACGCCATATTTTCAATACGGCACCCGCTTTAGTCAGCATCATGCCGCTCGTTGCCAGCAATGAGTGAATTCCAGTTCCTAGTCAATCCCTCCCTCACCCAGCCGGTTCATCCCGTCCCACACAAACCCCGAATCTGAGTGTTGTCCCGAACCATGTCTGTTAGTCTTTGAATCGCCTCTATAAGTTCTGTAGTTGGAAATAACGAGTTTATCACAGATTTCGGAGAGGACTTTCCATTTGAGGGGAACGAAAAAGATCCCTCATCCGTTTTACACGGTATAAGGGATCCCTTCTATAATGTGTATCTGCATCCATCCGGGCAAAACCGCCCATGGACGGACATTCTATGGTCACTTACGCCTGAACCTCTGCTGCTTCCACTGCCCAGTTGATAAATGTATCTGTGCTCTCAAGGCGTTGACCGTCCAGCTCAATGACAATGTTCCAGCCCTGAGGATTGCGAACGGTCACGATCCGTCCAGCTCCCGCTTGCTGCGGTGCAATAGAGATATCCAGCTCGGCTTCACCTATCTTGAGATTGCTCAAGCTGCACTCACGATCCGACCACGAGGTTGGAAGCTGAGGCTTGATATGGACCGTCTTCGCATGCGCACTTGGCGTCACGCCGAAGAAGTGGCGGATAACCGGAACCGTGAGGGCATACAGCGTCCATGCCTGTACCACGCAGCCGTAATCCGGGGACATCTCGGAAAAAGAGCCCGGGAGCACTTTCGAGAAGGACCCCAGCATTCTGCGCAGCAGTGCCAGCGCCTCGTCCGGATGGCCGTTGGCCGCTTCCGCTACCGCATGAACACCCGTCGAGATCGTCATGGTGCCTTGCTTATAGATCCCTGCAAGATAGGTGCCGTACTCTCCAATGAAGATGTCGGAACGCATAGTTTCAAGCGCCCGCTCGGCCTTCTCCGGATCGGCGATTCGGGTCTCCATCGGCGTCACGATGACCCAGTTCTTGTTAAGCAGCCATCCACGGTCAGCCTTCGCATCTTTGGCTTCCGTTAACATCTTCTCCAGGTACTTGCGATATCCCTGAATCCCTTCCCTCTCCGCCAGGGAAACCATATAATCGACCTTCGGTTCTATATCGCTTCTCGAAGCAACCGCATCTGCGTACAAACCTTCCGACTCGCACCAGTACACTTCGTTAATGGCGCGTACTGCCCGGTCTGCAAGCTCATTATACTTCTTCGCGTTCTCTTCCTCGCCCAGATGCCTGCTCATGTCCACCATGGCCTGCAGAGCCTGCGCGGTATACACCGCACTGTCGATCAGTTCCATGTTAAGGCCTGCAATCTCAATGATGCCATAACCCGAAGGGAACAGGTCCCCGTCCGGATCCATTTCTTGCAGAAGCCAATCGATACCCTTCACGCAATAGCGGTAATGGCGCTGCAGCAGCTCTTCATCTCCCGTCCAGCGGAACAGCTCCCATACAAAAGCGATATAATGAGCCGTCTCCTGGGTATTCCCCGGGTTCGATACGGCGCCCATGGTCGTGATCTCATGCACGATTCTGCCGTTGCCGTTGGCTTCCTCCGATTTTTGCAGCAGAAGATTCAGCGTATCCTTCGCCAGCTGTGCATCCCCGATAGCAAGCACGCCTTGAAGGGAGTACGTATTGTCGCATCCAAACCACCATGGATAGGTAGGTCCCCCGGCAGTTAAGCCGCGTCCAATTCCATCCACCTTCTGCACCAGCCACTGATTGTTCCACTTGGCCCATTTAAAGGCTTCATTCAGCAGATCCTCACCGGCGATTTCCAGCTTCGCGCGGTTCTCCACTACTTCATACAGTGCCTTCTTCTCCTGAAGAAGCTCCTCATGCGAAGAGACAAGCTTGTTATATACCGCTGCACTCTCCTCCTGAGATTCGTAGGAACCGGCAACAAACAAACGGAATTGCAGTGTCTCCTTCTCCTGAAGCTCGATCACTCCGCTCCGGAAGACGACACCCGTCCCGTTTCCGGCCGTAAACTCCGGCCCGTACACGGAGGCTCCCGTCTCTACCTCGGTCCCTGGTAAATCCGTACCGATCTGGACATACCAGTCATGGGCGCTGTCCTTCACCGCAACGGTTCGTTCGGAAGACAGGATGACTTCATCCTGTTCGCCGTCTATAATGCCGATTTCATCGGAGAACCAAACGGGACGAAGATCGGTACGAGCCAGCAGCTCCAGCTTCAGCCGCGTGGTTCCTTTTCCATAGGACAGCAGCTGGTAATCGGCCACCATTCCTTTTTCCAGCTCAGGGGCGAACTGAACACGCTCCAGCCGGACCGGAATATGGCCAAGGCCATGATCGTATTGGAACCGGCTGCCCCAAGGCTCACTCGTGAAGCTGTCCGAGCGGGACCAAACCGAAATGTTGCGGTCGATATCCGTGATTCTCAGCCAGAAGCCGTCCAGCAGCTTGATCGGGTGAAGCCATACACCACCCATCTCGTTAGCGACATGGTGTCCGAAATCCGGGAAATAGCCATCCTGGGTTCCGCAGATTTTCATATACTCACCGGCGTTATAGTATAGATTGAAGGGGTGTCTGCTATTTAATCCTGATGTACCCTGCATGTCAGCCTCCTATGGCATCCATCCGATCAACCTTTAATCGCTGAGGAGATGGATATGCCTTCGATGAAATATTTTTGTGCCAGGAAAAATACGATTAATGCCGGCAGCATAATCAGAATCGTAGCCGCCATCAGCATGTTCCATTCGACGTTATACAATCCCTTAAACATGGAAAGACCCAGTGCCAGCGTATATTTATCACTGGAGTTCAGATAGATGAGCGGTCCCTGAAAATCATTCCAGACGCCCATGAAGGTAAAGATCGATACGGCAATCAGCGGTGCCACCGACAGCGGCAGAACGATCCGGGTAAAGATCTGGAACCGGTTGGCTCCATCCACAAAGGCGGACTCGTCCAGGTCCCGGGGAATGCCGCGCATGAACTGGCGGATCAGGAATATATTAAAGGCTCCGCCGCCAAAAAACGCAGGAATGATCAGCGGCAGGAAGGTATCCACCCAACCGATCTCCTTAAACATAATGAACATCGGAATCATCGTAACCTGGGAAGGCAGCATCATCGTTGCCAGCAGCACCAGGAACAGCGTTCGTTTGCCTTTGAAGTTAAATCTTGCGAATCCGTAAGCACAGATGGCCGAAGATAATACGGTTCCGATTAAGACCGGAATCAGAATCATGACGGTGTTGCCCAGGAACTTGAAGAATGGTACGGCCTGCACGGCATCCCGGTAGTTGGTCCAATGCCACACGGTCGGGAAGAAGTTATCTTTGAACACCTCGGCCGGTGATTTCAGTGAGGTGAAGAAGGTCCACAGTAACGGAACAATGACGATAAGAGCCCCGGTAATGAGCGCCAGCATGGACAGGATATGCGGCAGGCTGATACGCTTGGCAGATTGATTCATGAATGACGCCTCCTTTAATCCTTATCATCGTCGCCCTGGTAATACACCCACATGGACGAGCTTCGAATGACAATCAGAGTAAATACAAGAATGATGACAAACAAGATCCAGGATAATGCCGAGGCATAACCCATCTCATAATCCTGAAATGCCTTGTTATAAAGATACAGGTTATAGAACAATGTAGAATTGAGCGGACCTCCGTTGGTCATGACAAAAGCTTGGGTAAAGTATTGGAACCCGCCGATAATCCCCATGATCAGGTTGAAGAATACCGTTGGCGATATCATCGGCAGCGTGATGCTGAAGAACCTCCGAATACGTCCGGCACCGTCCAGTTCGGCTGCTTCATGCATATCCTCCGGCACGCTTTGCAAGCCGGACAGATAAATAATGATGGTATTGCCGACACCCCAGATTCCCATTACAATGAGTGCTCCGAGCGCATAGGACGGGTCTTGAAGCCAAGCCGGGCCCTGGATGCCGAACCATCCAAGCGCTTTGTTCAATATTCCGTATTCGGGATTGAAGATCATCACCCACATCATCGATACGGCAACGGCCGGAATGACGGACGGCATGAAATAAATCAAGCGGAATACGTTCATGCCGCGGCTGCGCATATTGAGCAGCACCGCGATCAACAAGGACACGATTTGGTAGAGCGGCACCGATACCAGTGCAAATATAAAGGTTACCTTTAGCGATTGATAGAACAATTCGTCATGGAAAATCGCCTTGAAGTTGTCCAGCCCAACCCACTCGATCGATTGCACGCCCGTGATGATGTCCCACTTGCTGAAGGCTAGCAGCAGTGAGAACAGCATCGGGCCAATCGTAAACAGCAGAAGTCCCAGAAGCCATGGCATGATGTACAAGTAGCCGGCCCAATCCGATTTTGACTTTCGCATAACAGCCTCCTTGATGAAGCAGGTGAAGCGCATGATTATGCGCTTCACCTGTCATTTTTACTTGATTTTGCTATCCACGTTTTTCGCGGCTTCATCCAAAGCGCCTTTCACATCCTGCTGCTTCAGCAAAATCTTCTCCATGGCTTTGGTGAATTCTTCAACAAAAATCGGGCCATGGGTAGAGCGCAAGGTGACTGGCTTCTTCGCATAATCCATCATTTCGATAACCGGCTTGTCCGCAACTTCGTTAGCTTTCACTTCTTCCAGTTCCGTTACGGTTGCTGGAAGAACCTTGCCGTTCTCGGAGCGAAGCTTCTGGGCTTCGGTACCAGACAACCATTTCAACAGCTCATAAGCTTCCTGTTTGTGTTTGCCGTTCGCATTGATCGCCCAACCTGCACTAGCGATAATGCTGGTGCGTGTTCCGTCCTCACCGGTCGGAATCAGGGCTGAGCCGTATTCCACGTCCGATTTGTCCAGATCCGTCTTCACCCAGCGGCCTGTCACCATCATGGCCAATTTATCCGTCATGAACATAGAGGAGTCACCGCCAAGCGTCTCGGCATCCTGAGGGGTAGGCGATACGCGGTCTTCGCCTTGCGATAGCGCCACATATTTTTCAATAGCGGCTACCGTCTTCTCACCGTTCATGAACCCTTCGGCTTGCGTTCCATCTTCATTGGCTATATCTGTTCCATGATCCCAGAGGTACGTGTAAATCGGATATTCCCACTTGCCGGCATTGAAGCCGAATTCGGTATATTTATTGCCTTCCTTCTTGGTCAGTTTCTTGGAAGTTTCGATCAATTGATCCCATGTCCAGTCATCAGACGGGTATTCCAGGCCAGCTTCGTCAAACATGCGTTTGTTGTACCAGAGCGCCAGCGGATTGAAATCCTTCGGCAGATAGTACTGCTTGCCGTTGATGTTCATATTGTCGATCAGATCCTTCTGGAAGATATCCAGACTGAAATCACTATCCTTGCTTAAGTAGTCATCGAGCGGTTCCACAACACCTTTTTCAACATATTTGAAGTAATCGCCTTCGCCGATCAGGAACACGTCGGGTGCTTGTCCGGCTGCAAGTGAAGTTGTCAATTTCGTGCCATAGCCTTCACTTGGAATCGGCTCGAATTTCACCTGAATATCCGGGTGAGCTTTATTGAATTCATCAGCAAGCTTCTGCTCATTCGCGCTGGCGTTCACATCCCCCCATACGGTAAACGTCAGGTTAACCTTCTCGCCTGCAGCCCCGTTGCCAGACTCCCCGCTCTTACCGCCGCAAGCGGATAATGCCAAAGCAGCGATGATGACCATACTAAGCATTGTTGACCATTTCCAATTCTTTTTCATTGAATGACCCTCCTGATTGTTCAATATTGGATTTGAAGCTCTGTTGAGAACTTGATGGGGTTGCCGTGAATGACCAGCTGCACTTCCTGATCCGAATTTGCGGTCAGCGTCAAGGTCTCCCGGTTGATATGGACCTCCAAACGCTGCCCCTGCCAGTACAGCGGGAAGGAAAGCTCATCCCATGCTTTGGGCAGATTCGGATTCATATGCAGCTCTCCGCCAAGCATGCGCACTCCTGCGAACCCCAGCACGACGCATTCCCATATGCCGCCAAGTGAAGCGGAGTGAACACCGGCATCAGAAGAATACATGTACGGCCCCAGATCGATTTGCGAAGCCCGTTCAAACAGCTGATAGGCCAGATCCCGATCACCAAAGTCATTCGCCAGAATGCTGTGCGTTGACATGGAGAGGGAGGAATCATGAAGCGTTTTCGGCTCATAGTAGTCATAATTCGCTCGCTTCACTTCTGGCGTGAATTGATCCTCCAGCAGAAAGAACAGCATCATAATATCAGCCTGCTTGGATACCTGCATTTCCCCAACCTGATCCAGGTTATAGTCGTCGAAGATGCTGCCTACCTTGCTCTGCAACTTATATGGTGTTAAGTCGATGAGTTTCTTCTGTAAGTACGTGTCATCCTGCGGGATAATCCCATCCTGGTTTGGCTGTGGCAAATAGATTTGCTCAATCTTGCTCTGCCACTCGTTCATAGCTTCCTCCAGTTCCAGCTTCCCGTTCAGCGATTGGAACAAGTCAGCATTCGAATTCTGGAGACTGTGATAGTATTCCATAGCCAGTCGAATATTAAAGGAAGCCATATAATTCGTGAATGCGTTATTATCCACATGCTCCTTGTACTCATCCGGGCCCACTACCTCATTGATTTCATATACACCCTTGGCTTCGTTCCACTCCAGACGGCTGGCCCAGAATTTAGCGGTATCAAATATCATCTCGTAGCCGTATCGGTCCATAAAGTCCTGGTCGCCTGTCGCTTTGTAATAGTGCCATACCGCATAAGCAACATCGGATGTAATATGCTGTTCAATGAAACCGGACCAAATCTTAATCTGCTTGCCGGTTACGATATCCACCTGTCCCCACTCCGGCGTGACTTCGCCATCGCTTGGCCAAGCGGCCTCCCAAGGATACATCGCGCCTGTGAAGCCGTTCTCAATCGCTTTTGCTCTGGCGCCTTCCAGACCAAGATAGCGATACTCAAGCAAAGAGCGGGCGACCTCGGGATGGGTATAGATGTAGAATGGCAGGATGAAAATTTCCGTATCCCAGAAGGAATGACCCTTGTACCCCTCTCCGCTGAGCCCCTTGGCGCCGATGCCCATTCGCCGGTCATGTGCCGGTGTCATGATCACCAGATGATATATGGCAAACCGGACAGCCAGCTGATCGAAGGAGTTCGAAGATTGAATGGATACGTTGTATTGCTCCCAAACCTTGCTCCAGGCTAATTGATGTTCTGCAAAAAGCGGATCGTAACCAGCAGAATGGAACGCTTTCAATTCAGCCAGTGCATGCTGCCGAATATCGTCAAGGCTGGTTCCTTCAGCAAATTCACGGTCACGGCTTGTGAATACGGTTGCCATCTTCTCGAATTCGAGACAATCGCCCGCCGCTACATCAAATGCATAGGATACGGCCACTTTACGACGATCGATATCCATCTTGGGGGCTGTATCAATCTCTTGTTGATTTAACCGGAGTCGATGCGCCGCACCATGGACGAAATCCACCTTGGACTCGGTTGTCGTCTGAATCAGCTCAAGGAAGGTTTTATCGTAAATTCGCTTCTCACCCTCGTGGAAATGCTGACTGCCGCTGTTGCTGACCTGCCCGTCGATACCGGAGTTAATTACCAGTGTTATGCCCTCGTTCAGAGGAGTTATGCTAACCTTCAAACCGATCTGGTGCAGCTTGGCTAATGAGACAAAGCGCCTGAACTCAAATCGGATTTTCTTGCCCTCGTATTCCCAGATAAAACTTCGCACGAGCTCTGCATCGCGAATGTTCAGCATTCGCTCATACTCGGTCACCGTTCCCCGCTCCAGCGAGAACCTTGTACCGTCTATCCGGATGTCAAGTCGAGTAATATCCGCCGTATTCGGAAGCTCCGTCACCTCGAATTCATCGAATTTATTAAATGTGCCGTTAACGAACAGGTTTCTCTTCTCCCCGATATACGACTCTTCCGCAGCTGATCGGAGACCCATATATCCATTCCCAAGCGACATAATCGCTTCACACTTGCCTAAAGCCAGCGGATTGAATTGCACCTCGGCAAATGACCATTTCTTCAAATCTTCAGACTGTACCTCGTTGTAGCTCAGCATGGTTGTCATCCTCTCCAACTGTTTTTTCTCTATTTTTTGTAAGCGATACCTAAATCGTTTTCGATACTGCCAAAAAAATACCGAAAACGATTTCGAAATGAGCCTAAAATAAAAGCTTTCTTCACGCGAAAACGTTTTCGATAACATTATTGCACCATTATTGTCTCTCTGTCAACAATTTCGAAAGAAAGAATTTTGTGATATCCTGGCGTTTGATTCTCCAGCATCTTGATGACTTCCTCAAATGCCGAATAGCCGATTCTTGTGAAGTCCTGCCTGACCGTTGACAACCTGGGAGTCGTATAACTGGAGAGTACGATATCGTCAAAGCCCATGATGGAGATATCCTCTGGAATTCTAATGTTCAGCTCGCGGCAGCGCGTCATAAATCCGATGGCCATCAGATCACTGGATATAAAAACTGCGGTCAGATTCGGATGCCTCTCCAAGTACGGCTCGGTAGCCTCATACGCTACTTGCTCGCTGAAATCCGCTTCGATTACCCGCTTCGGATCATATACGAGTCCCGCCTCTTCAAGTGCTTCCCGGTATCCCTGAAGACGCTGCACGCTAACCGCTGCAAAATTGTGCCCATTGATCATGCCGATCTCACGGTGCCCTTTATCAATTAAATACTCCACGGCTTTTCTGGCGGCGCCTACGTTGTCCGTAATGACCGATCCGGTATGGGGACCGACAATGTCTGCATCCACTACCATGCATGGAAACTCACTGTTCACCAGCTCGTCAAAATATGGATCCGTTGTACGTAGTCCTGAAATCACAACGCCGGCAATTTTGTTTTCCTTACAGAACTGCCAGTACGATTTATCCTGCTGTTCAGACAAACTACGCGTATAGATCACCACTTCATATTGATAATGCTGTGCTGCGGCATAGACGCCGGTCATGATTTGAAACATAACACCATCTTTGCCGTTTGCCTGTTCAAAGTTCGATATGATCAGCGCAATGGTCTTGGTGACCTTGTGCTTAAGGTTTTTGGCAAGGCGATTCGGGAAATAGTTCAGCTCCTGCGCAGCCT
Source organism: Paenibacillus vortex V453 (assembly GCF_000193415.1). Classification (NCBI taxonomy): domain Bacteria; kingdom Bacillati; phylum Bacillota; class Bacilli; order Caryophanales; family Paenibacillaceae; genus Paenibacillus; species Paenibacillus vortex. Next base: position 52,148 of record NZ_ADHJ01000007.1, on the reverse strand, counting down.
TCATAACCTTTTCTTTGGTGGTTTCGCTTACATCGGAATAGCCGTTCAGAGTCTTGGAAACGGCTGAAATCGATACATTTGCCAGCTTGGCCACATCTTTGATTGACACCATTTATATCACCACTACCATTCGTTAGATTCACATACTATTGTATCCGTTACCAGTAAAATAGCAACAAAACGGATAAATTAGGAAGAAAAAAACGGTTCAATATCATACAAAAAGTGTAAATAATTTCAGCCTTTCCGGGGCTCTGTGGATGCATGATCGCATCTTCCATTGCAAATCCTATACCTGGATTTATTACTAGTATGGGAGGAATTCAATTGGAGCGTTTTGACCCGGAACTGGTCTTTTTCGAGCCGGCCGCTTTGGAGTATCCGCTTGGCAAAAAGCTTCATGCATGGTTTGAAGAGTTAGGCACTCCCATCAAAATGACCACTTCCCATAATCGGGTAACCGGCATTCCGGGGGAGACCGAAACTGAAAAATACCGCAACGCTAAACGCACCCTCGTTGTCGGGATTCGAAAAACTCTGGAATTTGATACGTCCAAGCCGTCTGCAGAGTATGCCATCCCGCTTACCACGGGATGTGCAGGACATTGTCATTACTGCTACCTCCAAACTACTATGAGCTCGAAGCCTTATGTTCGGATTTACGTCAATCTGGATGAAATTCTGGATCGGGCGAAGCAGTATATCACAGAACGTTCACCGGAAATTACCCGGTTCGAGGCGGCTTGTACCGGCGATCCCGTCTCCCTGGAGCATCTGACCGGAGCACTGGCATATTACATTGAATTCATGGCTAAGCAAGAACATGGACGGCTCCGATTCGTGACCAAATTCGCCAACATTGATTCCTTGCTGAACGTCGAGCACGGCGGACATACCCGGGTCCGATTCTCCATCAATTCCGATTATGTCATTCGGTATTTCGAGCCCGGAACCTCTTCCTTTGAAGAACGGATCGAAGCAGCGGGCAAAATTGCGGAAGCCGGATATCCGCTGGGTTTCATCATCGCTCCGATTGTCAAGTATGACGGATGGCAAGAGGGCTATTGGCATCTGCTAGAGAAGCTTCACGAGCGGTTAAGCCACGTAGAGGTAAAGGATCTAACATTTGAACTCATTCAACATCGGTTTACCAAAACAGCCAAAAACACCATTTTGAAGCGTTATCCGAAAACCAAGCTGGACATGGAAGAAGAAGACCGGCAGCTTAAATGGGGAAGATACGGAAAATTTAAATATGTCTATAAAGCAGAGACCGTTGAAGAATTCCAGCAGCTGTTCGAAAAGGGAATCAAGGAATATTTTCCAAAAGCGGAAATTGCGTATTTCGTGTAATCGGGTACACGCACCCAGCCCTGATCCGAAACTTTATTCTCCGCTCAACATGATAACGGACACCTCACGGTGCCCGTTATTTTCCGATATGTTTCTATTGATCTATCGTTAATCTAAGACCTTCCTCTATCCCATAACCTCGATCGTTTCGGCCTTGTGATCTTGCTCGTACATCCAGACATCAATCTCATCAATATCCATCGGTTTGCCGTAATAATACCCCTGCATGACATGACAGCCGAGTCCGGTCAGAAAGTCGATGTGCTCTTTATTCTCCACACCCTCGGCAATCACATCCAGATTTAAATTCTCTGCCATGAGAACGATGGCGTTGATAATCGCCCGTTTACTGGGCGTATCTAAATCGTTGGTGAAGAGGCGGTCCAGCTTCAGTGCATCGATCGGAATCCGGTCGAGCAGCCCAATCGAGGAATAACCGGTTCCGAAATCATCCATGGACACTTTAACCCCTAAAGCTCTGATGTTCTCAAGCTGTCGAATAATGTCGTTCACATCGTGCAGCACCATGGACTCTGTAATCTCAAGCTCTAACAGATGCGGGTCCAGCTCCGCCTTGTCCAGCACATTCCGAACAAGCTCCAGCAGATTATCGCCGTGAAACAGCCGAATGGACAAGTTCACCGAGACGGGCTGAACGATTCCTCTCTCCTTCCATGCCCTGCACTGCTTGCAAGCCTCCTCAAGCGTCCATCGGGTCATCGGTATAATGAGCCCCGTCTCTTCGGCAATCGGAATAAATTCAAGCGGCGATATTACACCCAAGCGGGGATGATTCCAGCGAATCAACGCTTCAAACCCGACCAACCGGTTGCTTTTCACATTCCATTTCGGCTGATAGACGATGAAAAATTCCTTAAGCTCAAGCGCTCTCTGCAAATCCTTCTCCAATTCCATTTTGCGGACCTCTTGAACGCCCATCTCCTCGGTGTAGAGGCATTGCTGATTCTTGCCGAGTCCCTTCGCCTTATACATCGCCGTATCCGCATTCTTCAGCAGCGTGGACCTGTCCGAGCTATGAACAGAACCGATGCTGATTCCGATGCTTCCCGTAACGTACAATTCATTGCCATCGATAAAGTATACGTTTTTAATTTTTTGCAGAATATCTTCAGCCAGCCGCTGGGCATACATCGGATCGCTTTGCTTCAAAATGATGAGAAATTCGTCTCCGCCGATTCGGAATACCTGCTGGTAGCCTTGAATGAATTGACGCAGTCGATTCCCCACCTCCTGAACGAGCATATCCCCAACATGATGACCGAGTGTATCGTTGATGGCTTTAAATTGATCCAGATCCAGAAATAAAACACTGATCTTCTCCGTTTCGGAATTACTTTCGAAGAAGCGGTTCATTTCATTGCGGTTAGGCAAACCCGTAATCGTATCCTGATAGGCCAGCTTTTCCAGCACATGCCGGTCAAAGAACATGGCCCCCCACGAAATCAACAGAATCGCAAAAATCGTAATGGTCACACAGTACAACAGAAAGAGATCCACAGACTGCGGCTCATGCTGAGTGATCATGCCGGAATGAGGCTCAAACCGTGCAGCCATCATTCCTGTATAGTGCATCCCGCATACGGCAAATCCCATAATGACCGCGGAGCCCCACTTCAGGAAGCTGGACTTGGAATGATTGCGAAAGCGGAGAAACAATATTAACGCTGCATAAGATGCAGCCAGTGCAATGATGGCAGACAATACCCAAATGACCGGGTCATAGCTTATTTCCGCGTGCATAATCATGGCTTCCATCCCCATGTAATGCATGGTCACGATTCCGCTGCCCATAATCAAACCACCGATGGCGATTTTGAACCAGTTGATGTCTCTGGGCATGGTAATGTAAAAAGCGATGAAGGAGGAGACCACACTCGCCAGCATTGACATGATCGTCAGAGCAACATCATACTTCACGTTCATATTCATATGCAGGGCCAGCATGCCAACAAAATGCATCGACCAAATTCCGCTCCCCATCACCATTGCGCCGCCAAAAAGCCAAAAGAACCTGGATTTGCCGCTCGCATCTGAAATCTTGGACGTAATATTTAAAGCGGAATATGAAGCAAGTATAGCAATCACGATTGAAAGCCCAACAATATAAAAATTATAGCTGCCGTCCATCTGAGCTGTGCACACTCCTTTTTCGACTAATTCTTAAGTCCTATGATGATCATACGTTTCCTGTCGGACAACGTTCCTGTTTCATTCCGTATCTCAAACCTGTTCGTACCGGGAAAATGCCAAACTCTGATTATTTATTACAGCCTCCCTGCCCCCGCATCCTATTCCATGATAACCAAGTGAACTATTCAATTTCTCGACAAGCTCGGTATCGTTCAAAAGCAGCAAAATATGAATTGAGTCTAAAGAACTAGATATTCAACAAATCTCTGGGTATTCCCTCTATTACTTTAGAAATAATGGAAAATAAAGTGGTTACAGCGAAAAAATAAAAAAAACTGCGGAACGCCATAGTTCGGTCCGCAGCTTGCTCTTATATATTGCCCTCAAGGGTGCTTACCTTCGTTTTTTCATTCAAATACTTCTCGCCCCAGTCGCAGATTTGATCCAGGATCGGCTGCAGCGAGTCTCCCAATTCACTCAGCTCGTATACTACCTTCGGCGGCACTTGATTAAAGACCGTTCGAGTAATGATCCCATCCTCCTCCAGTTCCCGAAGAGTCTGGGTCAACATCTTCTGCGTAATGTCCGGCATCTGCTTTTTAATTTCGCTCGTTCGCTTGGGACCATAACTTAAGTGGCACAGTACAATGACCTTCCACTTGCCACCGATCACATCCATCGTCGCTTCAGACGGAATATTGTATTTCCGCTCCCCGTTCACCCGTATACCCCTCCCCTCAAGTGTAGAGTTATATCGACTTCCTACAGGCACTTCCAGGTATTAATGATACTTTTGGGTACCTATAGAACTATTAAGTGCGTACTTCCTTCCTGTCATTATATGATACATAATCTCCTTAAGCCAGTGCTGCAGCAAATTATTGGAGGTGGAATCGCGATGACACTTATTTACATTGCTGGCGGTTATGGTGTAATCGGCAGTGCGCTTAGCATTCTGCTCTCCATTGAGCGCATTCTGGGCTGGGACGGCTCACCGCCTGCCCCGGGAGGCTTTTACCTGTCCGAAACATTAGTGCATGCAGATGCCGCAATGTCGCGTATTGAACAATTTGGCATACAAATTTTCAGAGAAGAAAGAGAAGGTGAATTTTTATGAAAGTACTAACGGTTGTCACACACCCACGGGAAAATTCCTTTACGTTTGCAGTTACCACGAGATTTGTGCAGGGGCTTCGGGATGCCGGGCATGAAGCGGAAGTACTGGACCTTCATCGCATAGGTTTCAATCCGGTCCTATGGGAGGCCGACGAACCCGATTGGTCTGATCCTAAGAAGCTTTATTCTCCCGAGGTTGAAGCCGAAATATCACGAATGAAGGAGCACGATGCACTGGCTTACATCTTCCCGGTGTGGTGGTATGGGGTCCCCGCGATGCGAAGGGGTATATCGACCGTGTCTGGAATCAAGGCTTTGCTTACGGCGGCGGCTCGAAGCTTCACCATAAACAGGTGTTATGGCTGGCCTTGGCAGGCGCTTCAGAAGACCATTTTGCCAAGCGCAGCTACGATCAAATGCTCTCCCATTCCCTCAATGTCGGGATCTCCAATTACTCCGGAATCGAGAATTCCCGAGTAGAGTTCTTCTACGACACCCTGGAAGCTATACCGGAGCACATGGAGGGCTTGCTGGAGCGCGCTTATCAGTTGGGACTGCATTATGCGGATCTCAAGGGATAAAGAAATCACTGCTTCATAAAATAGGGTCAAACGTTCGTACGACAAAAAAAGCGACCTCCCTCGGAGGCCGCTTTCTGATTGATAAAACCCTACAGCTATCCATAGAACTCTGGAGTTTCTATGGATCCACATGCAATCATGGTCCCAACACACGGGACAGTCTAACGAGCAGAACGGCTGCTTCCGCCCGCGTCATCGGCTCGTTCGGAGCAAAACGGTTAGCGCCTCTTCCTTGGAGCAGTCCATAATCTGCAGCCGCTTGTACGTACGGCTTAGCCCAGACTGGAATCCCGCTGTCATCAGCATAGGAGGTATTCCCGTCCATTTCACCGGACTCATTCATCACACGGGACAGCACCGCGGCGATCTCGGCGCGCGTAATCGGCTGGCCAGGCCGGAAGGTGCCGTCGGCATAACCGATCATAAGACCTTCCGTAACCGCCATATGAACCCCATCATGAGCCCAGGCAGGTATCGAATTGCCATCGGTAAAGCTTATGGAAGAGCCGGTTAGATCGGCTTTCAGCAATCTTCCCATCATAACCGCCCATTCGGCGCGGCTGACAGAAGCATGGGGACGGAAAGTACCGGATACGTCTCCCTTAACAATCCCGAGCGTAAAAGCCTTCTGGATGTCGGGCTCGGCCCAATGCCCCTGTATGTCAATAAAAGAGTTCTGAATCTCTTGATTCGGCTGTTCCCCTGTCTCCTCCAATGGCTCCCGCTTCAAGGTAAGGCGATAGGTTGTCGCCGATCCATCCTCAGCCTGAACACGAATCGTCAAGACATTATCCCCGTCCTTTAGAGGAACCGTGTAACCAGAGGTTACCCGCTCACCGTTGATCTCAACTTTTGCAGCAGAATGCATGATACGAGGGCTCACTACAACTTGAGCTTCCTTGGTGGTTACCGTATAATCGTAAACCCCTGCCTGGAATGGTGGAGTCAATGTGATTGGTTGGTCCCCTGCCGTAAGGCTCAGCTGCTGCAGCCTGGATTCCGAAGATAGTACCGATGGAACGGAGCCCGAGGACGATGATCCTGATCCTGACCCTGACCCCGAGCCGGAACCCGGAGCTGATGCAGACTGAATGGTCCCTTCAAGCCCTGGGCTGGCATTTCGGGCCGCATCCACTGCTTTAATCGCAAAATTATAGGTCGTATTCGCGGCCAAGCCGTTTATTGTATAATTTCTAGTTGTTGCAGGAACAGATTGTATAATCGTACCGCCTTGATATATTTCATAAGCAGCAATTCCCCTGTCGTCACTTGCTGCTGGCCACTCCAGGGTAACGGCACTTGACGTAACACTGGAGAATATCAGCTTCGCGCCAGTTTGCCATGAAGGCGGGGACGTGTCCGGAGAATCCGGCGGCACATCCTTAACGAGTGTCATCGTGACAACGGCTGACGCCTCCTGAGCGGATTCATTACCAGCGGCATCCGCTGCGGTCACAACGAATGCGTAGGTACCCGGACTGAGGTCACCGATATCAGCAGGCAGTATTGAGCCGTCGGCTGCACTGAGGCCCAGCCCAATCGGTGCTCCCAATTCTCCGGCATTTACTGTGCCGTCCGCATCGGCATCTACCCAAGGGTACGCCTTCACCATCGCTCCAGCTTCGCTGACCGCACCTGCCTCACCGTACAATTGATCCGGCATTCCCTGATACTGATCGATGATACGAAACTTGGAGACATCAAGGACAGGGGGCGTTGTATCCGGAACAGCTACCGGTTCACGAATCGTCACTTCGGCTCTCGCAGATGCTCCAAGAACAGCACCGTTCGTCGGATTACCCAGTTCAACAAAAAATGTCCGATCCCCCTGATCCCCATTCCTGCCTATAATGGAAATGGGATAAGACTTGGTTGTCTCTCCTTCATTAAACACAAGCAGCTCATCAACGGAGTTATAATCCGTACCGGCAATTGCTGTTCCTTCTATTGTGCGAAGCGAAACCTTGGTTTGACCGTAGCTGCCTGCTGCCCGGTAGACCGAAACCGTCACGCTTGCCGAATTCTCGGCAGCCTCGTATCGATCCTGCGCCAGGGACACAACACCCTCAGCAGCACTGTTGAAGATTTTAATATAGCCATAACTGATATCGATTATATCCGCTTTGCCGTCCCCGTTAAAATCCCCCGAAGCCACCGCAGATGACGGCCGGTCGAAATATGTCCGGGCAGATTGAAAGGTGCCATCCCCGTTGCCCAGCAGTATCGGATTGGATGAATCCTGGACTCCTCCGAGGAGATCCAGATTACCATCCCCATCAAAATCAGCAACCTCAAGATCTAGAGGAGAATGCCCCAATGGAAGTGTAATAACAGGCCTGAACGTTCCGTCCCCGTTACCAAGAAACACGTTCGCCGTGTGATCTCCATTGGCGGCTAACGCCAGGTCCATGTACCCGTCTGAATTCAAATCGGCTGCTTGAAGACCAATAGGCGATCTTCCCGAACTGATGGCCAATACGGAAGTAAACCCGCCCTGGCCGTCACCAAGCAATATGTTTACGTTATTCGATCCTACATTAGCAACAGCTAAATCCACGATCCCGTCGCTATTCAAATCCTCAGAGGCTACACTGCGAGGTGACATCCCTACAGGTACTGTGATCGCTGTCCTAAATGTTCCATCACCCATGCCCCGCAAGATGGATACGGTGTTGGAGCTGTTGTTCGTTACGGCGAGATCCAAGATCCCATCCCCGTTAAAATCCTTAGCTGCCAATCCCACTGGCCAATTGCCTGTCGGGTACGCCACTTGTTGTTCGAATGTCCCATCCCCGCGTCCTATCAGAATGCCTACCGTATTATCCACGGCATTCGACACTGCCACATCTGCATGCCCATCGCCATTAAAGTCGGCAACAGTGACCGCCCGAGGAGACCTCCCGACAGAAGTATCCTGCTTCATCTGGAAGGTTCCATCCCCGTTACCCAGGAGAACAGATATTTTATTTTCCACCAAATCGAAAACAATGACATCCGCTCTTCCGTCCCCATTGACGTCATCTGCCACAGCGTCGTAAGGATTTGTTCCCGCGCGGTATAACACGCCATCCTGAACTAGCAGTTTGTCCGCGGCATGCCCCTGTAAGGGTGCAGCCAACAGAGACAGACCCAGAAGGATCGGTAGCAATCTGCGGGCTCTGACTACACTTTTCTCCAGCTTCAACTCTCATTCCCCCTTTTAAGCAAATCTATTATATCTCAACCTTTCCAACGAAAAATCCCCCTGCAGGGGGATGTGGGGCCATTACTTATTGCTTCAGTAGGATCGTCGGCAGACATATTTCAAAATTTGAAACATTTCAACCATGGGTACCGTACATATAAACAATGAAAATTACGGACAGAAGGAGGTACCGTCGATGATGCCCCAAGGAATGTCTTTTGGCGGAGGGTTTGATTTTATGTTTACGCTGGTTCCCATTCTGATCGGGATTGTGTTCGTTATTGTGATTATCGGCTTCATCTCCAATGGCGCCCCCTATGTCAAGAATGCCAAATCGCCACGCACTTCCGAATTTGCCCGGGTGGTCTCCAAACGGATGGACGTCCGCCATCATACCAATCACCACAACGACGACAACGGAATGATGCACGCGAACCACTCGTCCCGCACGTATTATTACATCACCCTCGAATTTGATAATGGAGAACGGAGAGAGTACCTCGACGTCAAAAATCTATACGGTCTTGTTGTGGAGGGAGATACCGGCTATGCTTCCATCCAGGGCGATTGGATCGTTGCGTTTGAGCGGAATCTGCAGCCGCAATCCTAATGGATATGAAGATCATACCATTCTAAATTGCAACCGTGCTCCTACTTAAAATATCGCCACAGAACGACAGCCTTAGCTCCGTGATCATCTCGGGACTAAGGCTGTTGTTCATAACATCGCAAGAAAGGCAGTGCCGTCGTAAGCCATTATTTTGGGATTGATATGGACACGGACAGCACTAATGACGCTGCCAGCAGCTCTCTCCGGGACACGCCGCCCTTCAAACCAAAGCCAATGCTTATTCAAATGTTGGGAAACTTCGCAGAATGGTTTCCTTACGCCCCTTCATGTACCACTGCCCCCACGGATGGAGGTTGTCGAACTTTCCCCCGCAGGCTTGGAACAGTTTGATATAACGGCCCATTTCCCGGAGCTTCATGAAGTATGGGATTTCCCGAAGCCACTTCTCCTCCAGCTGATGCTCTCTACGATATCCATCCAGGAACGGCATAAGGAATTTGCCCGGGTCCGGGTCGGCCCCTTCGGTTAAACTTGAGAAAAAAGCAGCCACCGCAATATCATCAATAAACCATGAATACCGACTCGCATCAAAATCAATCAAACACAGCGAACTCCCATGAACAAAAAAATTACCGTAATGAAAATCAGCATGAATCAATCCATAAGTCTCCGCTGACACCGGAAGGGCTGAGATATAATGGAACAATGCCTGGTGCCGAGAGATGATCTCCTGTTCGGATGGTGGTAAATCGATATGCAACACCTTTTGGGCTTCAAATGACCAGTCCGGCCGTTTCGTGACAGGATCCTGGTGAACGTACGCTTGGGTGATGCGGTGCATATGGCCCATGAATTGGCCCATTCCCCTGTATAGATGCTCATTGGCATCATTCTCTCCCACCGGACGCCCCTTGGCCTCCTCGTAACATACGGCCGTATATTCACGGCCTTCCGCCGGGATGCGCTCCGCCATCTTCCCATCTACCGAGTACAGCGGTCTCGAAACACAGACACCCTTGCTTGCCAGAAACTCGACCCACTGTACTTCGCCTGCAATCTTTGCATACGGCTTGTGGGACTCATCGGTTATACGCAGGAAAACCTTGCGCTCTCCATGCCGATAGGAGGAAATCAAGCTATGCTCGGAGTCATGCGTTTGCTCCAGATTCTTTTCCAGCAGTCCGAATTTGTCTGCAGCTTCTATGCTCCACTTCATCCGGTGTTCCAATCCACAGCACCCCCTAACAAACTAAAGAACATTCCATTCCATCAGCCTAACCAAAAAGCGACCCTGTCAGATCTACGGATCACACTCCTCCTCTGCTCCAAGGGTAACCCTCCCAATCCCTTTTTCAATTCCAATTGTTGTGGTCAAAATGTTGGAGGGATATAATACGGGAGATAGATAAAATCGTCATGCATGAAAGAGGACCCCTATTATGAATCCTGAAACTCGCCATACCCGAACCCAACTCATCATAGAAGCAGCCGAGCATGTGTTTGCACATAAAGGCATTGAAAAAGCCACCATGCAGGATGTGGCCACCGAGGCCAAAATAGGCGTAGCGACCGTTTTTCGCTTTTTTCCCCGCAAAGAGAAGCTTGTTGTTGCGGTTGCGACGAAGAAGCTGGAGGCCGTCCTTGAGACCTTTCACTCCATCGCTGACCTGCCGATTTCCTGCATCGAGAAGCTGGAGCTGTTCTTCGACAACTTCATTTCCCTGCTGGAGCAAAAAGCCAGTTCCAACGTCAAGCTGCTCGAGAATTTCGAGAGTTATGCCGCTCAATTCACGGAGCCTCTCGAAGATATCGAGCTGTTTAACGCCGTCTACCGGAACATCTCCAAGGTATTCTCGACCATTGTCGAGCAAGGCATCCAGGACGGGTCGATTCAAGCCGACCTTCCGATCTCCGAGACGCTCTCTACCATCATCAATACGTTTGGTATTTTTGCCAGAAAGCTGTCCCTCCAGAAGAACATTCTGGTGGTCGAGCCTGACCTCGCGCCCGAGAAACAGCTGGCTATTCTTAAGCACATCCTGCTCAATTATTTGAGAACATAAGGATGAAGTCCCCATAAAAAAGAGTGCGCAGCACCCTATCTGCTCACTCTTATTTCGTTATGTCCACATCTACAAACCCAGCTTATGTCCCCGCTCCAAGCGCTGAATCTGCTCTTCGCCCGTTACGGCCAGTTCGCTGAACTGCTGGATCGTCTCCCGCATCCGCGGAAGAGCCTCCTGCTTGTAGGTGCTGATGGAATCCAGAGCCGACAGCACATCCGTGAACGCTTGCTTCAACGTATCCACGGAAATACTCGTTTCGAGCGATTGCTTGTGAATGGCAGCACCCTGATCCTTCAGCATTTTGGAGGTTGCGCTGATCAGGTTATTCGTGGTTTCGTTCAACAGCTCGATTTTCTTCAGGACAATCTTCTGATTATAGAGGGCGCTGGCTACCGTCACCGAGATTTTGAGCGCCGATACCGTTACGTTCCTTGCCCGATCCACGCCGCGGATCAACTCCTTGTTGTTCCGGATGACGACTTCAATAGCCATGATCCCCTGCTGGTTCACGACCAGCATCTGCTGCAGGTCCATCACCCGCTGGCGCAGCGGGAACAGTACCTCCTCGGTAATGAACCGGATTTTGTCCTCCGACTCCTGGCGTATTTTGGCCGCCTCAATCTGGGATTCGATTTCGGTGTCCATCAGCATACCCAGCTGAATTTCCTTTTGCAGCCTTTTGGTGAGCTCGCGGAGGGCCTGCTGCTCGATCTCGAGCGTGGTATTGTCGTTCTTTAATACCGTCTTTCCTTTATCCAGGGAAATGATGATATCCGAAATCACGGCATCCGCTTTTTGAAACTTGGCAAAATATCGCCGGAGCGGGTTAAACACCATGCCCAGAATCCCGCTCTTCGCAAAATCGATGACGCTCGGGTCCAGATCCTTCAGCTGCAGCTGCAGCTCCGTGAGCCCTCTGGCAACCTGGCCGCCTTCGTCCCCGGTTTTGGATAATCTTCCTACCGATACTTGCAGCAGTCCATTCTTCTCCGAAGAGGATCTCATCGTGCCCATACCGAAGGTGTCAATGGATTGCAGTACCTGTCTTCTCTTCTCGAGTGATTCGATATCCAGCTCCATGATGGCCTGCACGTTGCTCGCTGCCAGCTCCTTGAGCTGCGTGACTTCCTCTGGCTCGGGCTTCACCTGCTCTTCAATCGCATGCTTAATCTCTTCGGGACGAATGACTTCCATCGTAAATGACAATATAACCCCTCCTACAAGTTTCTGTAAAAACTTCGATATCAGAATAATATAAGATGCCCTTTCCTTCCGAGATAAGGGGTATGCCTCTAGAGTTTATGCTTGCTTATCTCTTAAAATGAGCGAGTATCACTTGGGATGAAACTACATCTGCACGTTCAGCAGCTGACCGATTTTATACACGACATCATCCGTATCGGCATTGATGCTGGCCGCTTCGTTAATGCTGGAGATGCTTTGAAGCGCCTGGATGTTGGCGTTATATCCAATTGTGTATACCGGGATTTTGAAGGCTTTAATCAGCTCCCGGATATCATCAAGGGAATGCCCTACGTTGGTCTCCCCGTCACTCAGCACAAAAATCAAAGGCTTCACGTCCGGATTCACCGCCATCTCGTCATGAAGCATCTTCATCGCCACCACAATGCCGTCAAATGTTGCGGTATTCCCGCTGGCCTCAAGGCTGTTAATCGCTCCGACAAACATCGACTGCTGGTTCAGGTCGTATTTGCCGATCGGAAGATTGATCGCGACATCCGTGGAATACGATACGAAGCCGATGCTGTTATCTCTGCCCAAATATTTCTGCCCCGTCAGCAAGGATTCCTTAAGACGGTGCAGAGGCTCGCCGTCCATGCTGCCTGATACGTCCGCTACAAATACGGCCGCAACTGGCTTGTTGCCATCCTTCTTCTCCTTCCACAGCTTCTGTGCGGACGGCAGCAGACTGCTGTCCACGACATCCAGCTCGGATTGGTAATCATTAAGGCCATTGAACCCTTTTTTATCGGCTAACTGTTGATATGGATCCTGTTCAACAAACGCTGCAAATTTCTTAATGATTTCTAACTTCTCCTTCGGCAAGTTCCCCAGTGCATACAAGGGACTGTCGTGCCTTACGCCAAACGGAGTAAACACGTAACCGCTCTTCATATCCGCCGCATTGACATAAGTCTGGTACTCCAGAACAAAAGCGTCCAGCATGCCCGACTTCGCCGCATCACGCATCTGGATCGTGGTTGAGGCCGTGAAAGGGACGTTCGCCTGGAATTTCTCGAAGCCCTGCACTGCTTTTTCGCTGAGCAGGTCTGAACTGTCAAACGTTTCAAGTGCCGTAATCAGGAAGTTGAGACCCGTGGAGCTGGCAAAAGGATCCGTGTAACCCATCGCTAGCTCATTATTGGATATCGCATCCGTCAGCGTCTTGACGTTCAGAGAGCCGTACTTCTCCACCAGCTCATCGTATTTGGCCTTTCTGGTCACAACACCGGTCACATTTCCGGTCAGACGCTTGGATACAATCTCCGCCTTGACGCCATATTCCTTAACCATTGCCCCCCACAGCTCATTCGAGGGCGTAAACGCATCCGGTACGTACTTGCCTGATGTTATGTAATCGGTTGCGGTTCCTGAAGCGATGTTGCGGATCTTCACAGATACCGGCTTTCCATTCACCACCGGCTTCGACAGGTTGAACTCCGTTGCTACTTCATTCAACCATCCGTCAATGCCCGGTCCTGCCTTCTCCGGAGATGAGAAGATTTCGACGAAGAGCTCCGTTGTATTCTCAACCGAGATCGGGAATTTGGATATGTCGGGCAAAGAATCCGCTACGGCGACCGGATCCAGGTCAACCTGACCTTTGATCGGGTCCGCCGCCGTGACCACAATGTCCTTGTAGATTTTGTTTATTTTCTTAGCTGCATCTTCCGAGTTAACCTCGGCTTGGCTTTTTCCCAGATTGGAGGTTAACGTAATCCCCGCATACACCAGAACAAACACAACGACCGCAATGGCCACTAGGACAACAAAGGCACTCCCTTTGCTTCGCATACTCATCTCCCTCTCTTATTGCTTGTATAATTTGGTTTGCTTGATCAACGCATCGATTTCCTTCATGCACGGCATATCTTCAACATCCCGGTAATCGGAACTGCCCAGTAATGAGATTTCCAGCAGCAGCTTATCCAGCTTCAGCATAATTTCCTCGTTGGCATCCAGATAACCGGCAACGTATGCCAGATACTCCTGGTACAGTTCCGTTTTCTTCTGTGCGACCTTGCTGGATAGCCGGGCTGATTTCTGCGGATTGGACATATTCGTGAAATCGGAAGCGGTGAAGGCACCAAGCTTGTTAAGGATCCCTCTGATATTGAGATAGAAGAGTTTCTCCACCTCGTCAATGACCGCCATGAATTTCTTGTAGCTGAGCTCCGTCGGTTCAAAGCGTTCACCCAGAACGCTTAGCAGCGCGCTTCTCTTTTTCTCGATTCGTTCCAATTGGTCCAGGGCAAGGTCAATGTCGTTCTTCAGCACTTTCACATGGCGGTAATGGTGAAGGGAGTTTATGTAATCCTCGCGGGTTTGAATCGTTTTGATCGGCTTCACAGCCGGAGACTTGAATAACAAGGCATAACTGCCATAGAACAATAGAAGAGCGCTGACAACCCATACCGTAACAACCGATGCCGTCTCGAAGGCGCTGTCGCCGCCGATGTGGAATCCCAGCAAGCCGGGCGAAACAAGCACAACATTCACCATGGCGATAACCGCCATAAGCAGGAGCAGCTTCACAGATTTCGAGCCATTCAAGAAATTAACACCTCCCCTACTCCTAAAGAGCGATAACTGGTTCTTCCCTATAACAGCCTCTCAAATATCCATAAATCCATAGACAACTGAAGGATATAACACATACTACGTCTTCATTCGAAGTTAGATGCATTTTCCTCACGGGATGGGCCTGGCGATTTACAATTCATGATTCATGGCATACTTATCGGATTTGCGCCTGACCCTGATAATACCCATATTATCGTCCTTGCCTGGAAATTCGTGAGTGATCCTAAAAGAAACTGCCGTACTAACAGGGGATTCAAAGATGAGGTAAGTCAGATCATAGAGGTAGCGTAACTATATCAAAATTACATAAATAATCCAATGGTTCTGCGTCAAAAGACACAAAAAAAGTCTTCCAGGCCATCCCATCCCTGAAAGACTTTTGTTTCTTATAAATAGCTTAAGCTCCGATCAGCGGGCAGCAGCCTTACGCCTTCCCACGCGGGAGTTTATCCGCATACCTTGTCCGCAGTTTCCCCAAATCATCCAGCTTCTTGAGCACCTGCTCCTTGTTCAGCATGCCAATGCTCAAGATCAGCTGCTCCACGAGCAGCAGCGGCGTCACCATGGAATGAAATTCTCCCATATCCCCCCGACTGACAAAAAACGAGAGCTGAGCCGGTGTTCCATACCGGAAATCCTCCCGGTCGGTGATCATGATGGCTGCATTTCGAACACGACTCACACAGTCCAGGATGACCTCCGTTTCCGGCAGCATTCGGGTGAAGCTGAAGATGAGCACGACATCGTCCTGTTCCAAATGCGCGAGCGATTCCAGCAGCTCATGGCCGCTTCCGGCCATAAGCCGAATGGACATGCCGAACCGGGACAGGCGATACGATAACAGCTCCCCGAGCGATAAGGACGGTCCCGGCGCATACACATACACACGTCTGGCCGAAGCCATCAGCCTGGCCGCCTGCTCCAGATCATCCGGATCCGTCTTCTTCGATGTCTCTTGAAGATGGTGCACGGCCTGCTCCAGCATCTTTACCGGCAAGCTGGATGCATCCATCTCGGATATCGTTTTTTCCAGCTTCACAGCCGGTGTCTTGTCCGAGGTCTCCCGAAGCTTCAGCTTAAACGCCTTGGCATTCTCGTACCCGACAGCACGCCAGAACCGGGATACGGTTGCAATGCTGGTACCCAGCCGGTCCGCGATTTCCTGCTCCGTCATGAACAGCATCTCCTCGGGATAGCGTTCGATGAAATCGGCGATTTTGAGCTGACTCGGCGAGAATCCGGATTTATCGGAAAATAGGTTCTTCAATTGCGCTGCACTCCTTCTACAGTGGGAATCTTGGGCGTCTTCTTACCAGTCCATCATACGCCGTGATTGTTATGTAAGTTTTATTTCATGATTATATTTATGTAAAAAATATTACACTGCGTTGACATACTACTCCGTTCATTTTAATAATCGCCTCCTATACTAATAGCAAATCCCATTTCCAAGGAGGCTTTTCTTAATGGCAAGCAATTCACGGGTGTACACCCTCACATCTTCCCAGAAAATGATGATCTTTGTTCTGTCCATGTCCCTGTACGGACTATCCAACATGTTCACGGAGCTCATCCCGTCATTCCGATTAGGTCCTGTCGAGCTTTCCGTTGAGTATTTCGCTTTTATCCCCCTCACCCTTTGCATGCTGTTTCATCCTTTTTATGCAGCTGTAGGAGCGGCGCTTGGCGAGGTCATCTTCGGTGAACTGATGCTGGGTCAATTCGGTGGATTGGGCGAGCTGGAGAAATTCCTTACCTTCTCCTTCGCCATGTACGTTGCCGGACGCATGGTGAAGGATCCTCTTAACCGGACGCAAGTAGGCGTTGCAGCCATGACCGGCGTTATCATCCATCAGTTGTGCAGCTCATTGGTGGATATCGGCAAGGTATGGATCGGCGTCGAAGAATTTGAAGCCGTTCCCGGGCTTGCGCAGAGCGTGGTTCTGGTTGAAGGCGTCGGCTTCCTGAATGATGTGCTGTTCTCCGGCATTCTGTTTGCCCTGCTGCCTACATTATATCTGGTTCCCCGATTGTATGGAAAAATCGAGCCGCTGCTTGGCATCAAGCCCCGGCAGAAGCTGACCCAGTATGAAGCGGCCGGCATCATCTCGCCGAAACTGGTTATCCTCGGGATCGTGCTTGCGCTCGTTGCCTTCGGAGCCGAATCCCTCTCCGAGACGGACTGGAACTTCGGGGAATGGGACAGCGGCTTTGCAGATCGGTTCGGTGTCGGCGCCATCTGGATCAGTATCGCAGCAGCTGCGATTATCGCCCTGGCCGTGCTGGTGTTCATGCGGGTCCGCAGAAACCGCAGTATGAAAGAAGAACATGCAGCGGAGAAACTGCCTTATGCCTAAACAAGTCACCAATCCTAATGTCAGCCCGGCTGTAAACATAACCGATGTAACGTTTGTCTATCCCGGCTCCGAGCAGCCGGTGCTGAATGGAGCTTCCCTTACGATTGGCCGGGGCAGCTTCACGGCGATCATCGGGGGGAATGGCTGCGGCAAATCAACGCTATGCAAGCTGTTCAACGGCCTGATCCCCCATTATTATTCAGGGGATTTCACGGGAACCGTTGAAATATGCGGGCTATCCGCCGAGAAGCATACCGTCTCGGAGCTGTCCCGTATGGTGGGTTATGTATATCAGGATTTTGATAACCAGCTGGTCCGACCGACCGTGCTGGATGAAGCGGTATTCGCTCCGCTGAATTATGGTCTGGCCGAATATCAGGAGATGGGTTCCCGCGCCCTTGAGCTGTGCGGACTGACACATCTGAAAGACCGCTACATATGGGAGCTGAGCGGCGGTCAGAAGCATCTGCTCGCCTTGGCGGGAGCGCTCTCGCTGGAGCCGGATATTCTTGTCGTTGATGAGCCGGTATCCCAGCTCGACCCCCAGCATGCCAGGCAAGTATATGATGTGCTGCGCCAGCTGAACCGCGTACACGGGAAGACCATCATTGTAATTGAACATCATACAGAGTTTATTGCCGACTACTGCGAGGAAGTCTGCCTGATGGAGCAGGGAACCGTAAGATGGCAGCGGCCCGTAGCAGAGGCGCTGAACAGCCTTGAGGACCTGGAGCGGCTGGGTATCCAGCCCCCAGAGGTTACCAAGGCGGCCGTCCAGCTGGCGGTCATGCTGAATCGTAGCGACATGGCTGCAGACCGTCCGCTTGGAGCACAGCCGATGCCGACCGGCTCCGAATCCGGCTCCCGCGCTGCCGGACTCGCTGAATCTCCGATCAAGCAGCCTTATCCGATTACCGCGGAAGCCGCCGAGATCTACTTCCAGGATCTTCTAACTCGGCAGGATGATCATTCACAGATGAATCGCAAACCACCCGCTCCGGGAGCGAATGATGATGCCCTCTTTACCGGCTTACACACGAAGCGAGGAATTCCTGAACCGCTGATGCAGGAAGAGGAGTTAGAGAGGCATCGGAGGCCAAGCACGGCTGTGCAGGAAGAGGTGGCAGGGCCGCTCTGGAAGCACAGCACGGTTGTGCGAGAAGACGTGGCAGAGCCGTTCCGGAAGCACAGCACGGTTGTGCGGGAAGACGTGGCAGAGCCGTTCCGGAAGCACAGCACGGCTGGGCGGGAAGACGTGGCAGGGCCGTTCCGGAAGCACAGCACGGTTGTGCAGTTGAATCAGGCCGCACTAAGGTACCGCACGATCCGCAAAGCAGATCATGAAGTGCTGCGAGGCATCGATTTGAGCTTGCACGAAGGCGAACGGATCGCTCTTGTAGGCAACAATGGTGCAGGCAAATCGTCCCTTCTGAAGCTGATCGCCGGAATCGCCAAGCCTTCAAGCGGCTCTGTGGAAATTATGGGACAAAGCACAGCGTTATCGTCGATGGATCAGATCTCCTCAAAGGTGGCTTATGTCTTTCAGAATCCGGAGGATATGTTCATTGAGGATAGCGTGTATAAGGAAGTTGCCTACGGCTTGACGAGCCGCCACTACCCGGAAGCGGAAGACAGGGCCAATCGAATGCTGGCCCACTTCCGCCTCGAGCCCTTCAGGGAACGAGATGCCCGGCTTCTCAGTGGAGGGCAGCAGCGGCGTGTATCGCTGGCGATAGGCTCGGCGATGATGCCTCATCTTATTCTGCTGGATGAGCCTACCGCCAATCTGGATTTAGCCACCCGTGAAGAGCTGCTGGGCACGCTGAAGGAGCTGGAGCAGCAGGTCCGTACGGTCATCATCGCCACGCATGACATGCAGTTGGTCCACCAATGGGCAACCCGAGTGATCGTGCTGCATCATGGCATGGTCGCTGGGGATGGCTCGGCTGCCGACATTTTTGCTGATCCTGCCTTAATCCATCGAGCCGGGCTAGCGCCTACCCAGATGATGGATTTATCCGCAAGGCTCGGCATCAACCCGCCGTACAGCTCTCCCACTGGGTTGGCACAGCATGTATACGCGATGATGACAGAACAGGAGGGAAGACACGATGCAGCTCGTCCGCAGCTGGTTTAACAAAATTACCATCGAACGCATTCAGCTTGAGCTGATGAATACCGCCTATGGGAGCGGTCATGCCACGCTATCTCGGCTCGATCCGCGCGGGATGCTGATCTGGTATCTGTTTTTTGCCATCGCGCCATGGTTTATCTCCAGTATGACCGTGCTGGCCGGATTGTTTCTCATGATGGTGGTCACCACGATCCTGTCGCGGGTAACGCCGTTTATTATTTTAGTCCTCTGTCTGGGCTTGATCGGGCAAGTCGGCTGGCTGTTTATCCTGTCTCTCTTTTTTGGCGGGGACATCAGCTCGGCCTTGCCGCTGCTGAAGCTGACGCTCAAGCTATCGGTCGTGTCGCTGGCCAGCATCACGGTTTTCTCCGGAATGGATCCTGAAAAAATCAGCGACGGTCTGTTGGCGCTCGGCATGCCGGCCGCTTTCTCGTTCAGTCTGTCTTACGGCTACCGGATTCTGCCGGTACTGTTCGAGGAGTTCCGCCATGTGCTGCTCTCCTACCGACTGCGGGGTAAAGCGCCGGATCAACCCGGCTTTCTCTACTGGCGGCTCGGCGTCTATTATTTGAAGCTGCTGGTGCTGTCCTTCTTCCCATTAATGCTGGCCACGGCCAAGCGTTCCCGCACGACGGTGGAAGCGCTGGAAACCCGCGGTTTTTCTTATGGCATGAAGAATCCGGCAGCGAAGAAGCTGAAGCTGTCCCATCTGAAACTAACGTCGCGGGATATGCTCTTCCTATCCGGTACCGCCGGATATACGGCTCTGCTGTTCTGGGTCGGCTAACTCTAATACAGATTTTATAAGGAGTGTTTGAATATGAAGATTGATCTGCACACCCATGCCAAATTGTCCAAGGCATCAGACTTCTCACAGACCTACTATGAAGAGATGGTCCGCGAAGCCATGGATAACGGGCTGCATGCACTCGCGCTCACCGAGCATTTTAACACACGCAACTTCGACGAGGTGTACCAGCAGCTGGACCGGATGTTTCCTTACAATGGCGAGTATTATGATGCAGGCGGTTTAAAAATATTCCCCGGCATGGAAGTCGACATTCGGGAGACCGGCCACATTCTGCTCATCGGACGGAAGGAGTTCATTCTGGAAACCCGCCGCCAGTTGAACGATTATACGGAGAAGGGTGCTTTTATTCCCTTTGATGATCTGATGGATCTGGCCGAAGCCCTGCCACTGCTCAAAATCGGAGCCCATCCGTTCCGGGAGAGCACGCCACTCCATCATTTGGACCACAGCCAGCTCCAGCGTCTGGATGCCTTTGATCTCAATGCCAAGGACATGTACCAATACGGCTGTGAGGCCAATCAGGATCAGGTCCAGCGTTTTGCCGCCAAACTCGGCAAGCCGGTGACGGCGGGCAGCGATACTCATCAATGCCTGCAGTATGGAAGTGTCTACAACGAGCTGGATATGCCCTGTGAAACTGTTGCCGAGCTGAAGCACGCGATTCTTCAGGGTGCTTACCGGCTTCATGTCTCGGATAGCCTCCCTCTTCAGGTCAAGGCGTCCGTCATGCTAAAAAAGCTGATGAAACAAATCATCCGACTCGAGACAGCTCCAGGCATCGTATAAGGTCACGGAATACGTTGTCAGCCCAGAGGCGGCTGGGTCATAAAAATGACTCGGCCGTCTCTTGGCTGTCTAGTCCCTTAGGTAGAAGGGGAATCTGCGGTGAGGGTGGGGAAAAACCTAAGATAATCCATCGAATCTGTGGCTATTGAGCGCCAATGTGGAGCAAATCTATAGCTATCAACGAATCTGCGACTATTGAAGGCCGAGAATTGAAAGGTAAAATGTTATGACTAACCAAATGAATCTGTAACTAACTATTGAACACCAACGTGGGGCAAATCTATGCGTATTCAACGAGTCTGTGACTATTGAAAGCCGAGAGTGGAAAGCAGGAGTTGCTATGGCGCTTGAACTCTACCAAACATGGTAACTAGAACTTCTCTTGACGGATGCCCGGCTATGCGGCTTACGGACCCTGAGTACGCTATTACCGCAAAAATAGTACTTTTCAAATTATAACGGACCGTAGGGACCTTATTTTGCCTTTAATTGCGGTTACGCACGGTTTTTTTGCTAAATAACGGCTGTGGTGTCCGATAAAACACGAAATCATGCGGATGATTGATAATAGCGTACCCTCGGTCCGTTAGATCCGGCCATTGCCAAGCAAACAGGGCAGATGGTGGGTATGTGTGTGTGTTACTTACCAAGCGAGCTGAGGAAAGGGGAATGCGGTGACATCATCAGGCGAGTCAAGGATGGTGCACGCACGTTGCCATCATCAAGCAAGCCGAGGATCGGTGCACTATCAAAAGAGCTGAGAATAGCTGAACCCGTTGTCATCATGCAAGCGAGCTGAGGATAGGCGAATGTGGCGAAATCATCTAGCGGACCGGGGATTAGTGCGAGCTCGCTGTCATTATCAAGTGAGCAGAGAATTTGCGAGCTTGATGACATCATCAAGCGAGTAGACGATAGGCCCGCGCGTTCCCATCATCAGGCGAGCCGACGATAGCCGCACGCGGTACCAACAACACGCGTGCCGAGGATTCGTGCGCACGCAGTATCCCCTAACAGAAACAAAGGGGTGTTCCGCCAGATCCAAGATCTGCTGGGACACCCCCTTTTGATGCATCAGCCGAACCGACCGCTGATGTAATCCTGTGTACGCGAGTCAACGGGATTGGCGAACAGCTGCCGGGTAGCGTCGTGCTCGATAACCTCGCCGTTCAGGAAGAACACCGTCTGCTGCGATACGCGTGCCGCCTGCTGCATATTGTGCGTAACCATGACGATGGTATAGCGATCCTTCAGCTCATGGGTCAACTCCTCGATCTTGAAGGTCGAGATGGGGTCCAGCGCCGAGGTCGCTTCATCCATCAGCAGAATATCGGGCTCCACCGCGAGCGCCCGGGCAATACAGAGCCGCTGCTGCTGTCCTCCCGACAAACTGAGCGCAGGACGCCTCAAGTCGTCCTTCACCTCATCCCACAGCACGGCAGAACGAAGGCTTTGTTCAACGAGTTCGTCCAGCTTCTTCTTGCCGCGAATTCCGTGCTGCTTGGGTCCAAAAGCGACATTATCGTAGATCGATTTCGGGAACGGGTTCGGCTGCTGGAATACCATTCCGATTTTTTTTGCGGAGGGATTCCACATGCACCTCCCCGGAATAAATATCGATTCCGCCAATGGCTACCCTGCCTTCAACCCGTGCACCCGGAATCCGGTCATTCATCCGATTAAGGGTCCGCAGCAGCGTGGACTTGCCGCACCCGGACGGTCCGATAAAGGCGGTAATCGCACGCTCCGGAATCTGAACCGAAACATCCTTAAGGGCATGGAACTCGCCATAATACAAGTTCAGTTTGTTCATTTCAATGAAAGGCTGCATGACATGTCCTCCCGGTGTTGTTTTTGACGTGTTATCCAGATCGGCTTGACCCCATCAGGCTTTATTTTTACGTTCATTCAGCCACAGCGGCACACGGAATACGATATTAATGAGCAATGCAACAATGATCAGCACCGCCGTGGTCTTCTGGGCAATCTCCTGGGCATCCGGCACAATGGCCTCGGATTGGACATACCACAGATGTACGGCAAGGGTTCCACCCGGCGATAACAGATTGAAATCCCACATTTCCCCGGAGGTGGATACCCCGGCGGTCAAAATAATGACGGCACTCTCGCCGAACGCCCGGCCTGCTGTCAGGCAGATGCCCGTCATGATACCGTTCATAGCCACCGGCAGCAGCACACGGCGGATCGTCTGCAGATGGGTGGAGCCGAGCGCAAAGGAC
Organism: Paenibacillus vortex V453; assembly: GCF_000193415.1. Lineage (NCBI taxonomy): Bacteria > Bacillati > Bacillota > Bacilli > Caryophanales > Paenibacillaceae > Paenibacillus > Paenibacillus vortex. The sequence goes on along the minus strand of NZ_ADHJ01000007.1, from coordinate 28,973 downwards.
GCATTGCGAAGCTCAACCGGAACCGCCCGGATCGATTCTTCGGTCACTCTTGTAAGTACGGGCAGATTCAGGAAAGCTAAACTAATAGCCGCACCTAGAATCGTAAGACCGATCTCGAAGAATTCCACGAACAGCGCAATGCCAAACAATCCGAAGATGATCGACGGAACGGATGACAGTCCCTCCACGCATATGCGGACCACCTCAATCAGTTTATTGTTCGGGGCAAATTCCGCCAAATAAATACCGGCTGCTATGCCGATCGGGATGGAGACAATGAGGGAGATGATGAGCACATAGAATGAGTTAAACAGTGCCGGTCCGATGCCGCCGCCCTCTTCAATCTCGCTTGGCAGCCCGTACAGGAAGTTCCAGCTCAGCTGTGGCAGCCCTTTTTCAAGCAGCAGAAACAATAACCCGACAATAAATAAAATCACGATGATGCCGGTACCCCATACGAGTCCCGTAAACAGTCGATCCAGAAGGACGGAGGCCCCTCTGCGTTTGCCAAAGGAATAGGCCAGAGTAGGATGAGCCGGCTTCTTCACACTCATGAGTAGCGCCCCCCTTTTTTCTGAAGTATTCTAACCGCTACGATCATCAGCAGCGAGATGGCGAGCAGAATGAAACCCATCATGTACAAGCCATAATTCCAGGTGGAATCGAATTCCACGCTTGAAATCTGCATGACGATGTTACTTGTCAGCACGGCTGTCGGGGTAAACAGACTGTTTGGCAGCTGGGCCGTGTTGCCGATGACCATGACTACGGCCATGGTTTCGCCGATCGCACGGGCCATGCCCAGAATTACGGCATACATGATGCCGCTTCTGGCCGCTGGCAGCACGACCCGGAACACGGTCTGGAACCGGTTCGCACCAAGCGCGTAAGCCGCGTCGCGATATTTATTGGGCACGGCAGAGATGGCGTCGTCACTGATCCGGCTGATCGTTGGAAGTACCATGATCGTCAGAACGATGGAAGCCGCAAGCAGACCGTCAGCCAGATCATGTCCGCTGAGGTTGCGAAGCCAAGGAATGAGCAGGGTTAATCCCAAAAAACCGTACACCACCGAAGGAATTCCTACGAGCAGATCCAGCACGGGGCGCAGCAGATTGCGAAGCCACTTCGGCGTCATTTCGGCCAGGAATACAGCGATGATGACAGAAATCGGAATCGATATCAGCATTGTCAGGCTGGTTAGCGCCAGCGTTCCGAGAATAAAGGTAAGCGCTCCATAGTGCTCATTCTCCGGGTCCCAATTGGTGGAGAAGAAAAATTCCGTCAGCGAGACGTTCGAGAAGGTCAGGACGCCTGTACGGAGCATAAGGACCAATATGCATAACAGGACCAGGCATACAAACAAGGCGCTGCCGATACAGATCATGCGAAAAAGTTGGTTGGACCAGCGAAGACGCGCCTTCCGGTCAAACTTGGAGCCGGAAGTCTTGCCAAAGCTTTGACCCAGCTCGGCCGGGGCCTTGCTGTTCGTGGACGGGTTCATATCGATCATGTGGGGCTCTTCCTTTCACATAGAGAAGCCAGCTTGGCGTCCGTGCGCTGAAGCTGGCTAACCCTTTCCTTATGGAATACGCGTATGAATAACGTTCAAAGCGCGCTTATTTAACGGCGGAAAGCGGAATGAATTTCAGCTTTTTGAGGGAACCGTTCTGGAACTTGCTGCTTTGGATGTATTCGATGAAAGCTTTCGTTGCGCCAGTCGGCTGGCCTTTGGTCATGTAATAGCCGATGCCCCACACTTTGTAGCTTCCGTTAAGCACGTTTTTCTCTGTTGGCGCCACACCGTTGATCGACAATGCCTTCATCTTGCTGGTGACGTAAGGAAGGTCGATATAACCGATGGCATTCGGCGTTGTCTCAATCGTGGTTTTCATATCGCCACTGGAGCCAACCTCTTTGTAGTTATCGCCTTTGTTCATAAACTCTTTGCCATCCAGCGCTTTTTGCTGGAAGTTAACGCGGGTGCCGGAACCGAACTTACGGTTAACCACTACGATTTTGGCATCCGAGCCGCCAACTTCCTTCCAGTTTGTCACTTTGCCGGAGAAGATGTCCTGAAGCTGCTTGGTCGTCAGGCTGTTTACGCCCACATTCGGATTCGCAACGGCTGTGAACACCGTTACCGCAACGGGGTTTGCTACCAAGCCATCGAATTTATTAAATCCAGGGACGTTCTTGGATGCGTCCCAATCCACTGCGCCGATGTCGGCAATGCCTTTACGAACCGATTGAGGACCCGTGATCGAGCCTGCTGCGGAAGCCGAGATTTTCACTTTCGGATTCTCTTTCTTGAATTCACTCGCGGCTTGAAGCGTAAGCGGCAGCAATGCGGAGGAACCGTTGATGACAATATTGCCTTTCAGGTTGCTTTTGGCTTCTACAGCAGACGAAGCGCCGCCGATCAGAGACACGGCCACCATCACCGCTGTCAGGGATTTCATCCATTTTTTCATGTTATATAAACTCCTCTCAAATTGGAAAAAGATGGTCTATCCTTGATTGAAAACATTACTTCGTAACCGCTCTCCAGCTGTCGCCTGCATTCACCAAAACCCGGCCGTTCTCGATGATGGCGATTTGCGATCCGGCTACGGTGATGGCGGATACGTCAGCAGATACCGTGTACAGCTTGGTTTGTTTGCCCGTCGCCGTATCAATGGAATAGATCACGCTGTTGCTGTCGTCTTGGGCAGCCAGCACATATAGTACTCCACCGGACAGAATCGCTTGCTCCACATCGTAATCGGCAAACACGTTGGCTGCCTTCTGAGAAGCATCCACGGACAACAGCGTGGCTTGATCATCTGTGGACGGGACGCTAACGTAGTATGCTTTCAGTCCATCCGTGGACAGTACAAACACTTTATCATCCGAGGTCGTAGTCAGCTTCACAGCTTCCGGTTTCGATCCGTCGATGTTAAACGAAAAGATTTGCTGCTGATTGGATGAGAAATCAATGGACACATTGTCTTCATCGATATTCGTGGTATCGGAGGTTACCGTACCGAGTGTGGTCACAGTGTAAATGAATTTCTTGCCGTCGGCGGAAACGCTCAGATTTTCCTTATAGTCCACCTTGTCCTCCACCAATTTCGCGATGGAACCGTCGGCCAGACTCAGCTTGGCGATCACGGTGCCTTTATCCCCTTGCAGAAAATAGATAGCACTGCCGTCAGCCGACCACACGAGCTCCGGTTTAATGCTGTTATCGTTCGTGATCTGACGGGAAGCTTTGCTATTCAGATCCAGCACATATACCGCACCTTCTGCGTCCGTGTAGGCTACTTGATTGCCGCTGGGCGCCACCACCAGATCGGACCCGCCGCTTGTTGTCAGCAGCAGCTCGAACTTACCGCTTGTTGTATCAACCAGGTAATCCGTTCTGCCATTCTCATCGCTCTTGGAAACGATCAGTTTGCCCGCTCCGGCAAAACGAGGGTTCTCTGCCCCTTCCAGCAGTGGTACCGTGCTGATCTCAAGCACGCCTGCTCTGCGGGCAATGGTTCCGCCAAGCCCTGATACCAGCGGACGTAATGCAACATAGCTTGTGCCGCTAACATTTGTGACAGGCTGGGCCAGCGTGGATTTCACTCCATCTACCATCATCTGAGTGGAATTGGCTTTCAGTACAACGGTATGTCCGTTCAGCGTTATTGTCGTAGTGCCGCTATGTACTTCTGCTTGCGCGCCGGTTGCCTTGATCACATCGCGCAGCGATACAAGCGTCTCGCCTTTCTTCACCATGGAACGAACCACAACCGTGCTGCCATTGATGGTGAATGAGGAGTTTTGCACCTGGGCTGCAGCTGCAGCAGGCTTTACAGCCGGTGCGGCCGATACGGCGCTAACAACAGAAGTACCAACCACTGCGGCTACCATGGATACTACGAATGCTTTCTTCATTGACATTGGCTCTTGTCACCCTTCTCTTTTAACATTCTATTGGTTTAGGACTGTTTCACCCTGCTGCCCGGAACTCTGCTATTCTATTTATGAGAGCGTACCTGGCTCATCCCCCCAAACTCCTATCGTTCATGGTAAGCAGTAACCCTGCTTGATTGCTATTATAGGAGCGAATTGTAAACGGAAAATGTTGGAATTGTTATCTTAGTGTCAATATTTTCATATGCAAACAAAAAAGAGCCGCTGGAATCATCCAGGGCTCTCCTTCTCGTATCGCATGGTATTACTTCATTTGATTCAATAGATTCAGCATGGCCTGTGCGCTTTCAGCACGGGTGGCAATCGCCTTGGGTGCGAATGTTCCGTTCGTATGACCCTTCATCAATCCAAGGGACAAAGCCTGATTCACCTCTTGGGCTGCCCATGCCAATATCTGCGACTGATCCTTCAGCTTCGGAGCTTCCACGGCGGTAGCGTTCCCCTTCAACTGGTAGGCACGGAAGAGCATGACAGCCAGCTCCTCTCGGGTGACAGCCGCATTCGGTGCGAAGGTGTCTTGGCTTCTGCCTTTCACCAACCCATGCTGATGAGCTGCCGCAACAGCGGACGCATACCAGGCATCGCTGCTCACATCATTGAAGATCGTACCTTGAGCATCTTCAAGGTTCAGGGCCGAAGCGAGCATCGCGGCAAACTGAGCCCGTGTCAGCTGCTGATTCGGGCTGAATTTTGTATCACTGGTGCCTTGCACCACCTGTTTTGCCGCAAGCGCTTTTACCGCCTGCTCCGCCCAATGGCCAACCAGATCGGTAAATGATTTGTTGTACTCCAGTACGGCATATGTGCTGAAATGGCTCACCTCTGCCGTCAGCAGCCCATTCACGAGCTTGCCGCCTGCATAAGACAATCGGCCTTGGTCTGAGATTTGGTAGATTCCAGCCAAGCTGCCCTGTATGCCACTGTCAACTGCGAAACCAAGCCGTACGGGTGCGGTGAACTTCTCCTGTACATATTCCTTGCCGTCTTTGGTCTTCACGGAAAGGTTAAAATCATACATCTTGCTGCCCTGCTTCAGCTCAGCCTTCCCGAAAGCAGCGGCTTTAGCTATGAGTGAGGCAGCGGTCTGAGATGCAACCTCTTCCAGCTTGAAGGAAATCATCGCATCCTTGGCTTGATCCGCTGGCACAAGCTGCCGCAGCGCTTTGAGCAGTGCTGACGGAAGCTGGACAACCAGACCGTCTCTCTTTAGTTCCAGCGGCTTCGAACCGAGAATTTCTCCTGCTGTCAGTGGCAGGAGAATCTCGTTATCCTCTGCTCCAAGCTGAATCGTTACGTTCTCTTGCCCGCCTCGCAGTGACTCTTCGGAGATCACGCGCTGCCCCTTATCCGGCTTCGTTCCCGGATCGGTAGACGGGCTGCCGCTTGTTCCTCCATTGCCGTTGCCGCTTCCGCTTCCAGAACCGGGATTGCTGCCGTTGCCGCCGCCGCTCTTGGCGTCCGTCTTAATGACAACAGCCGTGAGAGGCTCAAGCGTGATCGAGCCAGCTGTTAATGCAAAGCCCGATTTTGCCTTGACGCCAACCGTGCCTGCCTCGTCATTATCCACAAGCACCGTGCCGGAAGTCAGGTCCTCGCTCAGCGTCAGCGATCTCGACTGGTTATCGGCATTAACAAACACATAGTAGCTGCCTGTTCCGTCCGTCGCTTTGTTTTTGTAGGCTATAACCAGATCCTGGGCTTTCACTTCAGGGATCTGCAAAAGCGTCACATTTGAATCCACTGCAGACTTGTCGCCCAAACGGAAAGCATCGGACGATTTTCTTAACTCAATCAATCCGGTAGTGTACTCGCGCGTCTTGTTATTCTCCGGGTATTTGACTTCATTAGTCGCCTTCTCCCAATCAAACATGTTGATGGCATCGGAAGAGTCATATGAGTCATGAATGAAATATCCGAATCCCTTGCCTGTCTCATCAACCAATTCATGATACTTCTGTTCCGGAACGCCCGGCGCTTTCCACTGTTTCGTACGGCCGTATTCCTGCCCGGCATGGAGGAAAGACGTCCCTTGGGAAGTCAGAGTAAGCAGGTTCCCAAGACGTATCCGTTTATGGATCTCCAGATCATGAGCTGCCACCGAAGGGTCCTTCTTGATGGACTGTGCAATAATATCGTATAACGGCAGATTGTCATGGGCTTCAATGTATTGAACCATGTCGCCCGGATCGTCCTGCTTGGTATTGCTTGGCTGCGCCTTGATATTGTTAAAAATCGTTTGGATATCGCGCGCGCCGCCTGTAATGAATCTAGGCTCTCCTTCGTTACCGAAGCCGGATTTCAATTCGTTGCGGAATTCATCGGAGAATACGCCGACGTCATTCGTTTTGTCCATCCAATTCTGGTCTGCCCCCTTACCCGCCAGGGAAGGATCAGACAGATGTCCTCCGAAGGTTACCCAGCCTTCACCGATAAACAACGCCTTCGGATTAATGGCAGCTGCGGCATCGTATGCGTTCTGTACCGCGTCATACGTGGCGTCGCCCATCATATCCCAGCGCATGCCGTCGATCTTGTACTCCTCGAACCAGTATTTCACGGAGTCTACCATCAGCTTCTCCGCCATTTTGTGGTTCGTTGCCAGATTGTTGCCGAAGCCCCCAATGAAATTGCCGTTAGCATCCTGGAAGGCATAATAGTTAGGCACGATATCGTTTAAAAATTCAGCCTTAGCCATATGGGTGTACACCACGTCGAGAACGACGCCCATATCCGCCTCATGAATGGCGTCAATCATCGCCTTCAGCTCTTTGATTCGAAGCTCCGGATCCGCAGGATCCTCGGAGTATGCACCGTCAGGCGAGAAGTAACTGTGCGGATCATACCCCCAGTTATACTCGTTGTCTTTTGCCGAATAGTCCAGTTCTCTATTCTTCATGGCAGCTTCGTCCCCGTAATACCAAGCCGTCACAGGCAGCAGCTGGACATGAGTCACGCCCAGTGACTTAATATATTCGAGCTTGGCTTTGAAAGCATCGTACGACCCCCAAGTAGCGTTATGCAGGTCATTCTCGATGGTTGGATCCGAAGTAAAATCCCGAACATGGATCTCCCAGATGATGGCGTCTTCCCGCTGCTCATAACCCGGAATATCCGCGAAATCAAACCCGGCCGGATTCGTCTGGCTTAAGTCAACGATGGCCGCTTTGCCGACGGTATCGCCGTCAGGCCCAACTTCGCCCTTCGTATTCACTCTGAATTGCGCCATGGATTTGGCGTATGGATCAAGCACATTTTTCGTTACGCCGTTATGGCTCACCTCGTATTGATAGAAGTATCCTCTGAAGTCCTGAATGCCAAGGTCCCCAGGCTTCACCTGGACTGACCAGACGCCTTTATCGCCTTTTTGCAAAGCGACGTTGCCAATAAACTGCGCAGCATCATCCTTGTCGTATACGTTTGCGGTAACCGTGGTTGCCGTCGGTGCCCACAGCTTGAGCTCGGCCCCGCCAGCCTGGTAGGTTGCCCCAAGATCATTCCCATCGTAAGCATACATTTCATCCAGCATTCTCCAGCCTGTGGAGGCCGATATGGTTTTACCCGCGTAGCTTACCTTCAAGGGAATCTGATCCAGCTGGAATAACGCCATAACTTCAATCGTGGTGTTACCGGTAATCTCCACGTTCTGGATGTTAACGCTACCCCCGTCTTTGTCCTTGATTTGGAGCTCATTCTTCAGGGTCTCCGCTTCCAGACCTTCGGTCATCGTAAAACCAAACTGGAGCTTCCCGGGTGCCAGCACCTCAGCCGAGACTAATCCGGTAGGCACTTCACCATATGGCGATGTGTACACCGTGTTATCTCCCTCTTTAATAAACAGGTGCTGGTATCGGTCTACCAAAGTGAAGCCTTTGTCACCAGCTTCCTTGCCCGCATCTCCCTTGGATGGATCAAGGACCAGGAAATTCATCTTCTGGGCTCCCGATTTCATCGGGATATCCACATAAGCGCCATAGCGGTCCGTTTGACCCGCAGGGAACATCGTTGCGCCGGTCGGCCAGTCATTCGATGGCGCCGCTACATCTCCCCATAACCATAGACCAAACGGTTGGTAGTTCTGATCCTGTCTTGCATAGTGAACACGTACCGTATCTGCTGGAAGATCCACCGGTTCAAAGCTGTACACCGTATCGGAGCCTTCCTTAAGCCATACTTCCTTCATGTCCGGTGAAGCCAGCGCGAATTTCTTGTCTCCGCCGTCTTTATTGCCGCTGACGCGGTCAACAACGACGATGCCCACCTTCTGTGCCGCATCCTTCAGCGGAATGTCGACGAACGCGCCATAGCTGTCCAGCTGCCCATTCGGGAATGGCGTTGCCCCGTTTGGCCAGTTGGCCGAAGGAGCCGCAACGTCGTCGAATACCCACAGCCCTGTGCTGCCGTAATTCGCGTCAGCCCGATTATAATGGACACGCAGGTGGTTTGCGGGAACCGGAATTCCCGGATCTACAGGCACTGTAAAATCGGCAGCAACCTGATGATTGACAGCATTGTAACTGAACGTTACCTTAACATCCTGGGGCAGTTGAAGCGCCTCTCGGTTAGCCGGATACACCGGGCTAGCCGCTTCACCCCCTAAGGCAATCTGGTATTCGTGATCACCGCCATACACATCGGCTGTGACCGTATACACATTGTCATAATCGGAATCCTGCATAATCAGTCGTGCATCCGCCGGCGACCAGTCGGCCGCTTCGCCGATGCCTGATTGGAAGCTTCCTATGACTCTTGGAAGCTTATTCGCTTCCATCGGCGCGTAGTATGTAGAATCTGCGATCCGGTGGGTTCCATGATTGTAATAAAAGGTGACTTGGGCGTCCTGGCTTAGATCGATTAGAATATTGCCGTCCTTGTTGGCACCGCTGGTATTGGAGTAATTAGCGAATCCATAACTCTCCGTCCAATCCCCGTCAATGGCGATCTTGTATTCGTAAGATCCCGCAGGCAAATGGCCGGTAAACCTGTATTCGCCGTTCCCCATATCATTCATGGTGGTTGCGGCTGCTGTCGGATCCCAATCCGTATTATGACCAAGCTCGGACTGCAAAGTCCCGACCAACGTGACCTGGCTTGGTGCGCTATTGGCATTGGCCGCCGATGGCGGAATGCCTAGCATGGAGATAATCAAAGAAAAAATCATAATGATGGACCACGTTCGCTTGCTTGCTGCAGTCATTCTCATTAACAAATAGCCTCCTTCTGTTTTTAAATCAGGTAAGTGGTTGATGCTATTCTGATGCCATTCTTTGCGCAAACGCTTGCATTAATGAGTTTAAGCTTCCATCGTTTCAGGGAACGACAATTACTGACAATTGGGGAAGAATCACTCCGATATCTAGTGCTGGAACATGAGATGAAAGCGATTTCAATGAAAACGTTTGCATTTCTTATTGTAGTATCGCATCTCAAGGTCGTCAACCACATTTTGACCTGTTTTTAAAAAGTATTTTTTAGCTTGAATCAAAGCTCTATCCAGCAGTATCTAGCTATAACAAATAAAGGGAAACAGCGACTGTATGGCTGATTCCCCTTCAATCTTATTGAACCGTTTCAGCAGTTTCCGTTTCTTGAACGGTTGACATGTCTTATTCCTCTAAGGTGTGCACATTAAACGTCTCGGTGGCTAATGAAACACCATCGATGCCTAGAGCCTGAACATCTACATGGTTATGGAGTGATTGGTCTTTGATATCCCATACCAAAGACCAGCCGTCTTCTCCATCACTATCATACCCTATGAGTTTCCGTTCCTTGCCAACCTCCGTTCCTGTAGGAGATGACCAGAATAACACAGTGTCGGCATGCTGTGCCTCCACATAAATGGTTATTGTGTCAGCATCCCTTGGGACAACCCACCATCCATTTTCCTCCTCGGCATCTGTATATACTTTGTCCATCATCACGGATGTTTTGCTGAATCCGGAAGGAGCATCGGAATTTGCTTTGTCTGGAATGGTTTCAGGTTCCTCGTTGCGAGAACAAGCTGATGCCAGAATCATGGTCAGCATCAGAAATGAGATTACGATTATTTTTTTCATATAGATCCCCCATGTGTGGTTAACTTTGCAAGACTATTGAACTTCTAGATAATAATGTTTTGATGATGATTCGGATGATCTGTTGAATGATCCCCATGCTGTTTTACCGGCTGTCTAGGATATGTGACGTTATATCAAGTATAGGAATTAGCTAATACCCCAGCATAGGACTTATTAGCTACTGCCGCAGCATAAGAGACTTCTCTTTTGTTCTAATATTTACTGTTCATATATATATTAACTCTTAACACAAGCAATGGTTACGCAAAATTTTAGAGAGTTATGCCGCCATACCACCAGTGTTCGCAAAACTTAGGATTGATTTCCCTCAACGATTCCCATAACATTAAACATTATAATGATATAATGTTTAATGTTTGCAAAATCTTGGATGCAGGGGGATTTCATATGAAATTTCGTTTCGCGGGTGCTGTATCGGATATACTGCCCGGTGCGCAGCTGCTGCTAGACGAACTTGGCGTAGAACTTGGGGAAGGCGGAGTCACGGTTGAGGTAGCATTGTCCGAGGGCGAGCTTCAAGTCGGACGAGAACATACCCGAGCTTACATTCGTTACGGCAGAAAGCATCAATTCTTCCGGGGGCTCGGCTTGCTCATTCAACATAGCCGCCATAGCGATACGTTCCATCTTCAAGAGAACCAGCAATTTGACCAGATCGGCCCGATGTTTGACCTGTCCCGGAACGCCGTGCTCACGGTGGACAGCTTTAAACTCATGCTGAACAAGATGGCCTTGATGGGAATGAACAGCGTGATGTTATACATGGAGGATACCTACGAGATCAAAGGCGAGCCCTATTTCGGATACATGCGCGGCCGCTACACGCAGGCGGAGCTAAAAGAAATTGACGATTATGCCGACCAGTTCGGCATTGAGGCTTTTCCAAGCATTCAAACCTTGGCGCACCTGGAGGAGTTTCTGAAATGGGAGCCCATCAAGCATTACCGTGATACAAAGGGTGCCCTGCTTGTTGGCGGCGAGCAAACGGATGCCCTGATTGAACGAATGATCGAGGCTGCAAGTGCCCCTTTTCGCAGCAAGAAAATTCATATTGGCATGGACGAAGCGGAGGAGCTTGGACGAGGCAAATATTTGGATCACAACGGCTATGTGAGCCGCTTCGATATTATGATCGCCCATCTGGAGAAGGTTCTGGCAGCCGTTCGAAGGCGCGGCCTGAAACCGATGATGTGGAGCGACATGTTCCTGAAGCTCGCTTCCGGCGGAGGCGGCGATGCGGCGTATTACGATAAGGAAGCCTCGATTCCGGAGGAAATGGCCCGCCAGATTCCGAAGGATGTGGACATGGTGTACTGGGACTATACCCATATGGAGCCGGAGGATTACGAAAAGGTGATTGCCAATCATCGGCCGCTCGGCTGCAATCTCGTGTTTGCGGGAGCAGTCTGGATTTTTAACACGTTCGGCGTAAACTACGGTCTGTCCCTGAACGCTTCCGATGTGGCGTTGCAAGTGTGCAAGCAGGAAGGAATTCGTGAGGTATACGCGACCATGTGGGGCGATGATGGCAACGAAGGAAATCCCTTTGCAGCCCTGCTTGGCCTCCAGCTCTATGCCGAGCATGCCTATTCGGAAGAGAAGCCTTCCCGGACGCAATTAGCGGAGCGGGTGAAGTTCTGTACGGGCATCGAGATGGAAACCTTCCTGCAACTGAAGGATCTGGACGAGATTCCCGGCCAGGAACCCAACAACGCCAAACAGAGCAATCCTTCGAAATTTCTGCTGTATCAGGACGTGCTTCTCGGGATGTTCGACAAGCAGATTGAAGGCCTGGATCTGGCGAACCACTATGCCGAGTTAGAGCAAAGCATACGCGGGAAACGCAACAGCCGCGCAGAGCTGGACTACCTCTTTGAAATGCCGGAGAAGCTGAGTGCTGTCCTCAAACGCAAGAGCGAGATCGGTATCCTGCTGAAACAAGCTTATGATGCCAAGGATAACGATACCCTAAGACATATGGCCAAGAACGTGCTGCCTGCCATCTCCAGAGCTGTCCAGGAGCTGCGTCTCGCCCACCGTACGCAGTGGCACCGCATGTTTAAGCCCTTCGGCTGGGAGGTCATCGACATCCGCTATGGCGGCGTTATCACCCGCCTGGACACTGCGTCGTTCCGCATTCTGGAATACGCCGAGGGGCGAGTGGCACGAATCGAAGAACTCGAGCAGGAACGGCTCGTGTTCAGCACGACCCACCGCGGCAACCACAAGGGTGTCGGCTGGTGCAGCCATTATTACCGGATGGCTTCGCCGAACGTGTTCTACCATGTGCTGAATCCTTTTTAAGGGTCCAAGCTGCCTGGAATTGCAATACTTGTCACCAACACATCATGAAAAAGCCCCGGAGACCGGGGCTTTTTTGCATAATCGCTAAGTCTTAGATGATATGCCCTAATCCACGCTTAAGATCCTTGATTTTGCACTTCCTCATACCAGACTCGTACATCCCGGCTAAGGCGCTCCACGATCTCGGGATAACGGTCCGCCAAGTTGGATCGCTCTCCCGGATCCTTGGACAGATCGGACAGATGAACCTGATCCGGAACCACGCGATCGAAATCGAGTTTTCCGTTCAGCACCAGCTTCCAGTTGCCTTCCCGGACAGCCAGTTGACCTTGATACTCCCAGAACAATTGCTTATGCGGTGACGGCTTGCCCCTGAACAGCATCTCCTTCAGGCTGCTCCCATCCAGGGTAATCCCTTGAAGCGGTCCCGCCGCCAGATCGACGCCCGCCAGATCCAAGAAGGTCGGAACGATGTCCATCATGGCCGCGACCTCATCGCGCACTTGTCCGCCTTCCCATCCGTTCGGCCAGTTCAGTATGGCAGGTTCGCGGATTCCACCTTCGAACAGGCTTGCCTTATGCCCCCGAAAGATCCCCGCGCTCCCGCCGTAATAAATGTCTTCCGTCCCGTCCAGCCAGTTACGGCTCTCGGAAGACGGCCCATTATCGCTGGAGAAAAAGATGACCGTATCCTCATAACAGCCGGCTTCCTTCAGCGCCTCCACAATCTCTCCGACGCCATCATCCACCGCCGCAATCATGGCGGCCATCACCTGCCGATCCCATGGCAAATGCGCAAACCGGTCCATGTATTCCTGCGGTGCATGCATCGGATAGTGGGGCGCATTGTACGACGCAAACAAGAAGAACGGAGCCTCCTGCTCCCGTGACCGCTTAATGAAATCAACCGAGCGTTCTGTTATCAGTTCGGTCATATACCTGCCGTTCTCCCAAACCTCCGTTTCGTTTTCCCATAGATCATGCAGGGGATTGACGCCATGACCTTGCCCCCAATAAAAAATGTGCGAGTAAAAATCGACGCAGCCTGCCTTAAATCCAAAGAACTCATCGAACCCATGCGCATTCGGGCTGGTTTCCTTGGACAGGCCCAAATGCCATTTTCCATAAAGTGCCGTCCTGTACCCGGCAGGCTTAAGCGCCTTGGCCAACGTCACCTCGGCGGCAGGCAGCCCATGGGAACCGCGCTTTGCCCCCAGGATTTCACCGACTCCCGCTCGGACCGGATATTTGCCTGTCAATAAAGAGGCTCGTGACGGAGAGCAGACAGGGGAATTCGAATACCAATTCGTAAAACGAACGCCTTCATCTGCCAATCCGTCCAGATGCGGGGTTCTCACGGAATCCGAACCATAACATCCAAGGTCCCCGTAGCCTAGGTCATCACAATAAACGATGACAAAATTCGGTTGTTTCATATCTCCATTCACCTCGACTATGCTCGACTTGTTCCTCATATCGTACCCTGTCGCGGATCAACACGGAATGTCCAATCCTTGCAATCGTTATACAATATGTTGCATATTAACAATATCAAGCAAAGTGATCTTGTTTAGCTGGAAGGAGGAAGCAAAAGCATGACAGTGAACCAACGGCCATCCAGAGAAGAATACTTTAACAATCCGGCTTTCTTTGAGACTCAACTGGGACTATGGATATTCAAATCCGGATCCCATCCCTTCTTCACTGAAAAAGCCGGTCCCCGGTCCGTCGAATTTTATAGTATACATTTCGTTGCCTACGGCAAGGTACGGTTTGAATGGGACGGCCGCAACGTCTCCCTCTCGGCAGGCGACCTGTTCTGCCTCTTCCCCGGCTCGGTCTATACATATGCCAAGGACTGTGACCAGCCGTCTACGATGATCACCTGGACGGCCTTTATGGGCGAATTGATGCCATCCATATTAAAGCATGTCGATCTATGCCCCGAGCAGCCCTATCGACGGAATGCCTTCGGGGAGAGTGCCTTGGCGGTGATCAAGGAAATTCAGGGATTGCTCCGGCAGCCCCAACAGGATCACAGCCTTCAGCTGATGTCGCTGGGCTTCCAATTGATCCACAGCATCGATCCGAACCGGAACCAGCGACATCCGGCTTCTTCGTCTGCTTCCGATTGGCTCGAATCCGTTCCCGGGTATATGAAGCTTTATTGCACAGAGAACCTATCTGTGGAGGAGCTTGCTGCGTGGGCCGGTGTGCATCGCAGTCATTTCACCCGTGCGTTTACCCGCCGATACGGTATCTCTCCGTCCCGCTACATGCAGCAGCTCATTATGGAGAAAGCGACCCGCCTGTTATCCGCTGAGGGAACCAGCATCACGCATACCGCTTTATCTCTTGGGTATTCGGATTTGTTTACATTCTCCCGCGCCTTTACCCGGTATTTTGGTATGACGCCGAGTGCATTCGTAAAAGGTCATCGCTCTTCATCGACGGCACGCGAATAAGAAGAAGCCATTGCGCTGAACAAACGCCCTACTCTTCCATCCGTTCCCACAGCGCCGTGAAAGCCTCGGCATCCAATTGAAAGAATACAGGAGCGTTTGCGTATCTTACATATTCCCCGTCTCTGAACAATCTTAACTGGACTTCCGTTCCGTCCTGGAGCTTAATATACAGAAATTTCTGTTCTCCCGATCCGGTCTCGTAGATCCCTTGCTCGAATAGAGGATCGGCCGCAATCGGCTTCGCCTCATACAAGGCCTCGACGAAGGCTTGCACCTCCGACTCGCCGGAAAAATCGTGCAGCTTGTTCTCCCCCATGTTCCAGCTGTCAAAATCCTGCCATTTTACCGATGTCATTCGATCCCTTAAATTCAGCTTGCCTATCAAGTCCTCGCCCTTGGTCACCGTAATCCCATTCAAATGCTCATACAGTTCAGCGTAGATCTCCCCATCATGCTCTACATAGGACATGATTCTAAAATCCAAGTCATACCCTTTTACCGAGTAGATGTCCATTTCTCCTATTGTTGAAGCGAGTTCCGTATAATCGTCGGGGGAACTCCATTCCGTAATGCCCGATTGGGACCGTCCCAGCTTGTCGCCCCGCAGCTGCTTGGCGGTTTCCGGCGATATTCGCGTGCTGGTATGGGTGTAGATATTCCCCTGATATACAACCAACCCGATCATGTCGGCTTTAACACCGCTCTCTCTCGGAAGCTCAATCTTCGGAATGATCACCGGATCATGACCGACCTTAGCGATCGGTGTCGTGTTCTCTCCGGTCCCGGGAGTCACCGGGGTATTGCTGACAACTGGAGCATCTTCTCCATTCAACATGAGCGAAATAACCAACACCACACCTAGCATGACAGCCGCACTAACACCAGCCATCCCCATCCGGTTCCTTCTTGGCGTTTGGCGCCCATTCTGTTTCATTCCATTCATAAGCCGCTCCTCCAATCCTTGGTCAGGTTCTATTTGATCTATCAATTGGTTATAGTCATTCCGATTCATCAATCGTCCTCTCCTTCCAAGTCCATTCGCAGCAGCTTCCTGCCGCGCTGAAGGCGCATCTTGACCGCGGATTCGTTAATCTGCAATATCCCGGCAATCTCCTTAACAGAATAATCCTCGTAATAAAACAGGTGGATGACCGACTTATATTTGAACGGCAAACTCATGACATGGTCCATCAGCATCCGTTCAGATGGCTCAGCAAAATAAATCGTTCATATGCTCCATTTTGGTTACCCGCCTGCGCCACAGGCTTCCTTGCATGTTCTTGCAATAGTTGGTTATCACCCGAATCAGCCAAGCCTTCTTATGCTCCTGGTCGCTGAATTTAGGCGCTTTATGCATCAATTTGATGAATGTTTCCTGAATAGCTTCTTCTACATCCTGTTTGTTCCCAAGGTACACCATCGCTATTTTAAAAAGCATATTGCCATATAATTCATAGGTTTCCGTAAAATCTCCGCCCGGCCGGAGCGAATCCATCTGCATCGCGTGTAGACCTCCTTTTACCCTTAACACAGTTATGGACGTGGATCGGTCACATTTGTTTTTGCTTTTACGAACTAAAAAAAAGAGCTGCCCCTGAGGGGCAGCTCTTTCTCGCCAACCAATATCTCCGCTTATTGGAACACGAACACTGATGTGAACATCCAATCTCCATAAGCCGCATGCACTGCATGTTTATTTTACATACGTCAAATCCTGAATCATGCGATGAAGCACAGCGGCGCTTTCGGCTCGGGTTGCGCTGGACTGAGGATTGAAGCGCAGCTTCGGATCCCCGTTCAGAATACCAAGACCCGCCAATTCATATACAGCTGCCTGCGACCATGCGCTGATCGAGGACGCGTCAGCGAATTGGGCTTTTGCCGCGTCTGCCTGATGGTATCCGGCATAGTCCATAGCTTTGTATACCATCAGCGCCATCTGTTCGCGTGTAATGTCCCGATTCGGCTTAAAGTTGCCGTCCAAATATCCGGTTATGATGCCGGCATCGGCTGCCGCCTGGATCTCACCGGCATACCAGTCGGATAACGCAATATCCTGGAAAGCCACTGCCTTAGTGTCGGCCGTGAGGCCCAGCGCCCGGACTACCAGTGCCGCGAATTCGGCTCGGGTTATCGGAGCATTCGGAACAAAGTTCTGCTCCGAACGTCCGGTCACGATCATGTTCGCTGCAAGGGATTCAACGTCTCCCTTGGACCAATGTGTCCCCATGTCCTGGAACGTTACCGGGTTCAGAAGAACCAGGTACGTGCTGTTCATTTGACTGTAGATATCGATTCGTTGACCATTCACTTTGAACGGCACCGGCGTGTATTCACTGCCTGTTCCGTCAACCCGAACAACCGCAATTTCGGAGGAACGATAGTTCTTGGCAACATTCAGGGACCGCTTCACATACGATTGGAACTTATCCAGCGTGATGGTTTTGCCGCTGCCGGACGTTGCGGTTACCGTGTAGCTTAGGGCTTGCAGCGCATTATGTCCTTTGGAGGCTGCCGATTTAAGAGCATTCGAATCCACGGCAAGTTGAATGACCAGCTGGATACTGTTTATATCCGATCCGACTTGAGTTGCCAGAGCCTGCAGGTTGATCTCCCGCTTCGGAAGCTCGTAGCTTCCGTATGGAGTGACCACGTTCAGCACTTGAGCGCTTGATTGATCAAGCCATGCCCGCAGCGCTTCATTCTCAATCGTAATGGATGAAGACTCTATAGGCTGCGCACTTGTAACCTCAATGGTGACTTTCCCGTCTGAAGGCAGCTTCAACGCTTCCTTCATAGCCGCTCCGGTTACGGAGCCTGCTGCCGCGCCATTCTCCACTTTAACCGGAACCTTCACCTTGCCTGCTTCCGCCGGTGGCGTCGTGCCAGGGTTTGTAGGATTCACTGGAGGCGTCGTTGGTCCTGGAGTTCCAGGCGTGCCCGGGTTCCCAGGGTTGCCTGTCCCAGGCTCTCCTGGCCCGCCAGGAAGCGGCGCTCCTTTCAGGTCTGTAATCCGACCCTCGACGGCCGAGGTCTTGTCCGTGATGGTGCCTACTTTTTTCACGTAATTCGAGAATACCTCATAGTCAGGCATATAGAGCAGGTTCACGCGCCCTTCCAAATATGCCTTTTCGAGCGAAGCGTAGAAATCGCCGCCCTTAGCGGTAAATGCATTTGTCGCTACCTCATATGATTTGTTCATATCAATCGGCTCGTAGCCGTTCTTGCCTTTCACCTCGATACGCAGTACGCGCGATCCAACCGGTTTGGTTGAATCGTAGATAAACTTCATGCCCGCAATATGCGGGAAGCGTCCATCCTCGGCCGGGGTTTTGGAAACCCCGTTCTCCAACGCTTCTTTAATCTCGGAGCCCGTCAGCGTGATGGTGACGAGATCATTGTTAAACGGCAGGACGGTCATTACGTCACCCATCGTAACTTTGCCGGCTCCAATCGAATCGCGAATTCCGCCGCCATTCTGCAAGGCAATGACCGCATTCGTTCCGGCTGCTTGCGCCGCATCCAGCATTCCGTCCGCGATGAGATTTCCGAGATTCGTTTCCTTCGTGCGCACATCGGCACGGACGCCGTTCAGTTTCACTTCCGTTGTACCAACCTCGGTTTGTTTTAACTGATCTACGCCAGGTTTGTACTTGGCATTCAAAATGGCAAGTGCTTCTGTATCCGGCTGAATGACATACTCGCCTTTGCTGTTTTTCTCGTCAACTGAAATGAGGCGGCTGTTCCACTCCTGCAGAACGCCCTCGTTGTCAAATACGACCTCTAGCTGGCCTAAGAATTGGCCTTTTTCACCTGTCTGCACGATCAGTTTCGGCTCGCTGTCCGAACGGTCTACAACCGCCTGATCCAGCTTGGTATGACTATGACCGCCCACGATGATGTCGATGCCTTCAACTTGCTTCGCCAGGTTGACATCCACGTCATAACCGAGGTGCGACAGCACAACGATTTTGTTGATGCCTTCATTCTTCAGCATCGCGACGGTGTCTTTTGCCTTTTGCACCGCATCATCAAAGGTAACGTCTCCAGGGGAAGCGATGTTTGCCGTGTCTTCGGTCGTAAGACCGATCAAGCCGACCTGCTCACCGTCTACCTCCATGATGATGGCCGGGTAGATGGTTGCATCCTTGGCATCCCGGGCTACTTCATTCTTGAACTTTTGGCTTAATATAGCATCGGCTGAGAAATTCACGTTCGATGAAACAAACGGGAACTTCGCATGCTCAATGAAATCATTCAGTACTTCGGATCCTTTATCGAATTCATGATTCCCGAAGGTCATAGCATCATATTGAACCATATTCATGAACTCCAGATCCGCAAGTCCCAAGTATTGGTTGAAATAGAGTGTGCCGGAGAATACATCCCCCGCATCCACGAGCAGTGGATTGACCGCATGCGCTCTCGCCTCTTTAATTGCCGTGACCCGGCGAGCAACGTTGTTCGGAGAGCTTGTGGTATCCAGATTGGCATGCGTGTCATTGGTATGCAGGATCGTAAGCGGGAACCCGTTAGCGGCCTCTCCTTGCAAATCGATCTGCGCGACAACCGGATCATGATCCGATACGCGGCCCTTGGAAGCCGGGAAATCGGCGTTCAGGTGCACTACATCGACTTGCGTAGAACGGGTCAGGTTCTTGCTGACCAGAATATGATCCAGCACCTGCGAATTTCCGTCATACGTGTACGTATACTGCTCTTTCAGCGGCAGCGTATCAATCAGGTTATCTAATTCATTCCCTTTCAAAATCGTTGCCGTCTGCGTAAATTGGAAATCATTCAAATCGCCCAGAACAACAACGTTTGCGTCCGGATTTGCGGTTACCACGCTCTTAACAAATCCGTTAACGACAGCCGCGATCTGATGACGCTGCGCTTCGCTGGAAAGAACCGGCGGCTGCGTATTTCCGAATGGTCCCTGGTCCCCGGATTTCGAGTTAAAATGATTCGCAATCACAATCACTTTCTCGCCCCGGAATTCAAACTGCGCGGCCAGCGGCTTGCGTGAGGCATTAAATGCAGGATTCTGCGGATCAATCCTGCCTGGATTATAGGTCAGCTGATCCTTAGCTGCATCATAGGCCACGGAATCCGTGGAAGAGCCTTTTTTGTTGTTTACACTGTCCGATAATTGAACACGGTCCGGGTTGTAGAGGAATCCGACACGAATGTTGGCTCCCGGCGCTCCCCCGTCATTATTATTAACCGGATCAATGTCGGTAAAGCTGTAGGTTGGGCCTCCTGCTGCCTTAATGGCTTTAATCAGAGCATCGTAGCTTAAGTCTGCTGCGGTGGTTCCATTGTTCTGCTCACCGTTGTTGTCCTGCACTTCTACAAGCCCGATAATATCCGGGGACTTGATGCTGCTAACAATCGACTCGGCCAGCTTGTTGATTTTGCTGGAGCCTACGCCCGGATAGAAGTTCTCGATATTATATGTCGCCACCCGAAGCTGCTCGGCATTCACATCAATGGTGGATACCTCTTGTTGAAATGGGCTGCTGTTAATTGCAGGCAATTCGCCTTTGCCCGGAATCACCTTGAAATTGCCGCTGTTGTATCCGATCACACCGATCACATCATCAGCAAACGTATCCCCGGTGCTTACTTCCTGTCCTGGATTGCCATAGGCAATAATAAGGCGCTGCGGATTGAAATTCCCTTGTTCTTTCAGAACGAGACCGCCAGCCGGCGTAATCACATCTGCTATATGATTTTCCACGCGGGTCGCGATATTGTACGTTCCGCTGCTTGTCCAGTACGGACTAATGATGGTTGGCTGCGGAAGTCTGACCCGCATACCCTCCAGGGACTCATAGAAATCGATAGCGTCTTCCTGCGGCTCGAATGCTGTCATCCCGTCGTTATCGATAATGGCATCCGGAATCGGACGTCCACCCTTACCTAAAGTAACAGGCTCTGGCAGTGGTTGACCCTGATCCAGATTATTCAAGGATTGCAGCTCAATTTGAGTCGATGTCAGATTGCTTGAGCTTCCTTCGTTAAATTCGGCCACTTTACCGGTGACGCTGACCAAATCTCCGATCTGAGGCCGGCTTGGATCCGTAGAATACACAAAGATCGCATCAGAGGTATTCGGATTGGAATCCGGCTTCGGATCCTGAATATAAAAACCTTTGATGTTGCCGTTAGAGAAAGTATAGCCGTACTGCGTGACAACACCCTCGATATCTTTTACGGTTTGACCGTTGTAAGGCGAGGCATGGGTTTCCCCCTGAATGTCCGCAATGCGCGGCTGCTGTGTAGCCTTGTAGGCAAATTCGTATACCTTGCTCACATCCACACCAGAAACAACAATCGCTTTGATAGTCGTATCACGGTCAATTGGAATTGGCGAGCTGTACTGCGTGCTGGATGTCGTTGGAACCGATCCGTCCAGCGTATAATAAATGTTTGCACCTTGCGTAGGGCTGGACAGCGTTACCTTTCCGCCGGTAACAATCGGTCCGGCACCCGGGCTCGCCATCACAGAGAATAACTCTTCGATTAAGGCATCCTCACCCAGGGGGATCAGTTCATAAATACTTCCGAACTGCTTCACCACACCCGTAACGCGGCTGAACGATTTAACTGTCTTCAGCTTGGACAAGCCGGAATAGATAATGAATTCATGCCCGCCCTGTTCGGCTGTATACTCACCCGGCTTGTTCTCCGACTTGATGGTTACATCCTCCAGGGAGACGAGCCTTGCTTCGTATGTCTCTCCTGTTGCTGGAGACAGGTCAGCCCCGGTGATTGGGAGAGCCTGCGGCAATCCCACTTGGGTGCCCGTTACGCTGTTCGGCAGCAAGGCGTGTGGTTTGATCTCCTGAAGATTGTTGTAAATCTCCATCACGCCTGCCACACTGACCCGGTCGCCAACACCAGCATTCAGCGGGTAGTCATAAAGCACGATACCGGCCGCGTCGTCTTGAATATAGGTTTCTCTGCCTTCGATATGCGTAATGATGCCTTCCGTCCACACATGCTCGCCTTTTGCCTTGCTGCGGGCTTCCGTAACGGATTTCTGCGTTAAAACATCGTATTGGAACGAGGTTACCGGTCCATCCGGTTGGCCCTCCTGGGCTGCGTACGCATCCACTCGTGTTGGCTCGTTGATCACAATTGGATTATTGACGAGCTGGAAGCCGGACCCATTCCCGCCGGACAAGTACACATCCGCATAGACGGAAGCTCCCACCGTAGGAGGACTTAGCGTAATCTCCGTTCCGGCTGGCCAAGCATTCGGTCCTGGATTAGCCGTTACCAGGCCAAGTCCATTCCCCGGATTGACCGGTGTTGCAGGAGCTGCACTGTTACGCGGATCCGGCGTCGCAACGATAAAATCCGCTGCATTGTTATCCGTATCAAGACCACGATCCGATTGACCAGTGGTCAATTCTTTGCGAATCGCTGCCGTGCCGTTGGACAAAGCTGCCGTTGGATTCGTTTCAGATTCTATTGCAGTTGATCCATAACCAATGAGATCGATACGATCTCCCGCCGCATTCACCAGATCCACGATTCCGTTGCTGCCGCTTAAATTAAGCGATCCTAGAACATCGGGTGTCGGCAGAGCATTCCCTGTTGTGCCACCACTCTGTTGGACTAATAGATAGGTATAAGGCTCCATAATGCCGTTTAAAGAGGTTGTACCGTTAAATGCACCCGAGGCCGCGCTGGCATAACGTACCTTCCAGCCTGTGAGGTCAACTGGACTGCCCGTTGGATTGAACAGCTCGATAAAATCATTCTTATATTGCGCTCCGCTGTTTCCCCCTCCCCCGTATACCTGGCTGATGACAACCTGATCATTGTGGGGAGCAGCCTCCGCAACCTTCACGGGACTGAAAGGAACAAGGATACTCAGGAGCATCACGATGGCCAAAAGCATGCTGAGATGCTTTTGGTACTTATGTAATCGAATGTGCATTCAGGTTTTTCACTCCTCTATTCTATTAAATTTTGTAGCCTTATTAACTATATATAACAGATATGTTTGGGGAGTTCTAACATAAAGTATGCCCTATGTAAAAAAACCTCCGATAGACCTAACCCATAATCTGGATAAGCGTATCAGAGGTTCTACTTATGTTACATTTCCTTGCGTATACGTTACCGTTTACCTGAATCGAACGGCTCCCCTACCGCCTTCGGTGCATTCGAGGATTTGGAGAAAATAACCAAAGCGATTAGTGTCACCACATAAGGGAAAATCTTAAGAATAACCGGTGGGAACACCGCCAGCGATGGAATGACCTGCGATACGTTGGCTACCGTCGTGGCAAACCCGAAGAACAAGGTCGCCAGCAGGATGCCAAGCGGCTTCCATTGTCCGAAGATGAGCGAAGCCAAGGCAAGGAACCCTAGTCCCGCAACGTTCCCCGTAAATTCGCCAGAATACGTCAACAGGATAACAGCTCCCCCAAGCCCGGAAAAAGCCCCCGAGATCATGACGCCGACATACCGCATGGACTGGACTTTAATCCCTGCTGCTTCCGCCGCATGCGGATGCTCACCGCAGGACCGAAGTCGCAGGCCGAACGGTGTTCTGTACAATGCCAGTGCACTGAGCACCAGCACCAACAGAACTAACCAGGTCGTAGCATAGGTTTTAGTAAAAAATAAATCTCCGATGATCGGTATCTTCGACAGCCAAGGCACATCGAACGGCGCGAAACCATTCGTGATGCTGATCTTGCCGCTGCCCGTAATGTTGCGGGCCAGGAAAATCGTCAAGGCGCCTGCAATCATGTTGATCGCCGTTCCGCTTATGATCTGGTTGGCACTGAGGTTAATGCTGGCAAAGGCATGCAGCAGAGAGAACAGCGCACTCGCTGCGGCCGCTGCTAACAGCCCTACCCATAATACCCACGATTGGCCGGGCCATTGCGCCTGCATTTTGAAAATAACAAAAGCTCCGATGAAAGAACCGACAATCATCAACCCGTCAAGGCCGATATTCACGACTCCGCTTCGTTCACTGAACAGCGCGCCCAAGGCGGTAATCAAAAGCGGGATCGTGTAAGCGATGGCATACGGAAAAATCTGTTCAATCGTTGTCCACATATGTCCTTACTCCCCCTGCTTTTTATTTGCCGCACGACGCAGCTTCAATTTGCGGTAAAGACGTTCGATCAAGATGCTGGTTGCTGCAAAATAGATAATAATAGCGATGATCGAATCGGCAATCTCCGGCGGAATCTCCGTCATGGCATTCATAAACCCTCTGCCCGAGTAGAGAATCCCGAAGAACAAGGCCGACACCAATACGCCGAGCGGCGCGTTAATTCCGAGCAGGGCAACAGCGATGCCGTCGAATCCCTGGCTTGGCAGCACGCCGATCTGCATGCTGGATGCATTCCCCGCATATTGCGCAACGCCGGCAAGGCCCGCGAGCCCCCCGGAGATGAACATGGACAGGACGATGCTGCGTTTTACGGCAATCCCCGCATATTCGGACGCATGGCGGTTGAACCCAACTGCCTTCAGCTCATATCCCAGCGTCGTTTTGTTAATCAGGAAAGCTACAATCAATACGGCGATGACCGCGATAAAAAAGCCCAGATTGACATAGGAGCCTTGGAACATATCGCTGAGCCACTGCTGATGCAGCATCGCATCCGGCGGAAGCTGGCGAGATTCCGTCTCCAGGCTTGTCCCTTTGAAATAAGCTGGAATGACATAATAAACGGTCCAGTAGGCCGTCCAGTTCATCATGATGGTGGACACGACCTCATGCACGTTATATTTGGCCTTCAAAAAACCGGGAACGACCGCCCATAGCGCACCGCCGATAAACCCGGCCAGCACCATCACCAACAGGAGCAGGGCACGCGGCAGATCCAGCGAGAGACCAACTGCCGTCGCGCAAAAGCCGCCGAACAGCATTTGTCCCGCTGCACCGATATTAAACAGTCCGGTACGGAAGGCAAAGGCTACCGACAAACCGGTCAGAATAAGCGGAGTTGCCGTCGCCAGCGTATTTCCGATCCTCTCCGGGTTCTTGAGCCCACCCTGGATGAGATACTTATACCCTTCTACCGGATTGTGACCGGTCAGCGCCATAAGCAGTGCTCCCGCGATGAGTCCGAACAGGACGGCAAGCAACGATTTTACGCTGTTATTCATGTGGTGCCTCCTCTTTTTGATACCCGGCCATCATCAGCCCGAGCTCTCTTTCGTTCGTTTCGGAGGTTTTGACGATACCTACCAGTTCACCGTTATTTATAACGGCAATCCGGTCCGACAAGTTCAGCACTTCATCAAGCTCCAGGGAAACCAGCAGAACGGCCTTCCCTTTATCACGCTGTTCGATCAGACGACGGTGAATGTATTCAATCGAGCCTACGTCAAGGCCGCGGGTCGGCTGGACCGCAATGAGCAGATCGGGATCACGTTCAACCTCGCGTCCGATAATCGCTTTTTGCTGGTTACCCCCGGACATTGAACGCACGATCGACCGGCCGCCCGTTCCTGACCGTACATCAAAGCTCTGGATGATATGCTCCGCATGCTTGCGAATCGCAGCAGGCTGAAGCAGGCCATTCTTGGAGTAAGGAGGCTTGTTATACACCTCGAGAATCAGATTCTCTTCGATTGTATAGTCCAGCACAAGTCCTCTTTTTTGGCGATCCTCCGGGATATGACCGATCCCGCTCTCATTCCGCTGACGGACAGATAGGCCGTTCAACGCTTTGCCGTTCAGGTTTACCGTTCCACTCTCCGCTTGTCGAAGACCGGTGATGGCTTCGATCAGTTCGGATTGGCCATTGCCATCCACGCCCGCAATGCCCACAATTTCTCCGGCATGCAGATCCAGGCTAAAGCCTTTGAGTGCATCAACCTTCTTGCTGTTTTTCACTGTGAGCGACTGAATTTGAAGAACGGTTTTACCCGGGCTGCTCTCCTGCTTGTCTACCTTGAAGGAGACGCTGCGGCCCACCATCATTTCGGCCATGGCCTCGCGGCTGGTGTCCGCGACATCGACGGTGCCGATTGTTTTGCCCCGGCGGATGACGGTACAGCGGTCCGCAACCGCTTTAATTTCTTTCAATTTATGCGTGATCAGAATGATCGATTTGCCTTCCTTGACCAAATTTCTCATGATGCCCTGCAGATCTTCGATTTCCTGCGGCGTCAGCACCGCGGTTGGCTCGTCAAATATGAGTACTTCCGCATCGCGGTACAGCATTTTGAGAATTTCTACCCGCTGCTGCATACCTACCGAGATATCCTCGATTTTGGCGTAAGGGTCTACGTTGAGGCCGTATCGTTTGGACAATTCCTCCACCCGCTTGGCAGCGGATTTTACATCCAGGCCAAAGTAATATTTGCGCGTCTCACTGCCCAGAATAATATTCTCGGTCACTGTGAACGGGTCGACCAATTTAAAATGCTGATGCACCATCCCGATTCCGAGTTTATTTGCCACATTCGGATTGGAAATCCGCACTTCCTTGCCGTTGACCTTGATCGTGCCACGGTCAGGCTGATACATGCCGAACAGGATACTCATCAGGGTTGACTTGCCCGCTCCGTTTTCCCCAAGCAGAGCATGAATCTCGCCCTTCTTCAGCCTGATCGTGATATCGTCATTGGCCACAATCCCCGGAAATTCCTTGCGGATGCCCACCATCTCGACAACATAGTCCATGGTTTAGGGTCCTCTCCTTCTTCTTGGTTAAATATCTTCTGTGTTCAAAAATTGCTTAAAAAAACGCGGATCGACTCACTTCCAAACAGCCAGAACGCAGTTAAATAGTTCTGATTCTATTCAATATCAGGATGCAATCGCTTGCGCCGGTGATACGGTCTGATACCTAAAATAGCCCCACAAAGTGGAGCCTATGCTTCGATGCTTGTTCCAAATACTTTGCGGGGGCCCCAAAACATATAAATGCGATTACAGAATTGCTTACGCTTCGCTGAAATAACTTATAATTTCTAATACCTTAAAAAAAGACGGAGGGAATCCGTCTTTTTTTCATGCGGTATCGCTGCTTTTCAAGTAAGTCTATCCACGCTCTGCTAATGCTCTTGTTGTCTTGAATTACTTAATTAATTCGCCTTGCTCTCCGGCCACTTTAATTTCCCCGGCTTTGATCTTGTTGAACACATCATCCACTTGCTTGAGGATGTCTTCGCTCAGGTTCGGGTTCTTCTCAGGAAGACCGACACCGTCATTGGTAGCATCCAGTGTGAGTGTTTGTCCACCTGGGAATTTACCTTCGGTTTCCGCTTTGATCATATCGTAAGCCGCTTGGTCGATTTTCTTAACAGCGGAAGTCAGAACGACGGACTTGTCGCCTTCGTAAACGCCATCTTGATACTGGTCAACGTCAACGCCAACGATCCAAACGTCTTTGCCGTTCTGAACGCGGGTCTTCGCTTCGTTAATCGCACCAACACCTACGCCGCCAGCTGCCGCGAAAATGACATTGACACCGCGGTCATACATTTGAGCCGCCAATTGGTTACCTGCTGCAACATCGTCGAAAGTTCCTTGGTATACCACGTTTTCTTTGTTAATAACCAATTTTGTTCCGAGATTATCGTTCGCATAAGTCACACCTTGCTGGAAGCCCCAGTTGAACTTCTGTACAGGCGGAATTTCCATGCCGCCGATAAATCCGGCTTGTCCATCCTTCACATGAAGCGCAGTCGCTACGCCAGCCAGGAAGCCAGCTTCATGCTCAGCGAAGAAGATCGATACCGTATTTTCTTTAACTACCGGGGCTGCGCCTTCTTCTCCTGAATGAGGCGTTCCGTCGATAATAACGAATTTAGCGTCTGTATACTTGTCCTGTGCTTTGAACACGGCTGTTTCAAATTTGAAACCCGGGGTTACGATAAATTTAAATCCGGCATCGTACAGGTTTCCGATCTCTTTGGTGTAGTCAGCTTCTGTTGTTCCTGCAGGCTTCAGGTATTTATACTCCATTTTGAAGTCCTCATTGGCCTTCACAATGCCCTCATATGTTCCCTGGTTAAACGACTTGTCATCAATGGTTCCCGCGTCCGTAACCATACCAACCTTAAAGTTCGCTTTAGGTGCGTCTCCGCCTGCACCGCCGCTTGGTTCTGTAGCTGGTTTGTCGCCGCAACCTGCCAGCATTGTGACAGATAACGCCAAACTGATTAAAGATATGACCCCTTTTTTCATTAAGGATAACCCTCCTAGGTATATATGCCCGAATACTAGATTCGTGCTATTTACAATATATTAATAAAACAGACCCTTTTCAACATAAATTTGGGGGATTCTGTCAAACTGCATCTGTGCCGCGGTGAAACGTTTAAGACATGTTTTATCCCAATTTTAGAAGACTTAGGTAACCGCTCTCAACATGATGTTGATATAACGGTTTTTATAGATAACACGGGGGTTACAGGTGATGTGATACACAAAGCGAGGAGGATATAATATCAACTAAACTTCAAAAAAAATAAATAGACTTTATTCTACCACATTTGTATTTGGGCTTGTTTGTTATGGCTGCGTTAAGTATTAAGGCCTACTGTTTACATTCTGTTTTTGTACAAAAATACAGGTCGTCGGAATGAGACACATCACCGAAACCCCTACTTCCATTCCTTTCGTCACCCGCAAGCTTCCATATCCTGAAAGAAAGCACCTCGGCAAGGTGCTTGAGCAGGATGTCATCCATCCTGTAGCTTGAATTATTATTCATTTACGACGAACTTTCATCATGCGGTTATACATGACAAATGCGGCAATAATCATGGCAATAAAACCGAGATTGCTCGCCGACTCCGGCGACATGCCGAACACCGCAGCCAGGTTCGAAACCAAGCCGTTCGTAAGCAGCGCAACCGCAATCAGCATGATCGGACGCCACACATTATACCTTCTCATCCTCGAAACACCCCCAAGCCAGTTTCGCAAGCAGAATACCAGAACATCAGAATACCTGAGATCATAGACTATTAGCTGTCATTATACCATGAATAAGAATGCGTTTACATTAATAATTAGATTCATAGGGGAATTTATGAGTCGATTGATTCAATAACAAATCCAAAGTCAAAAAAGAATCGGAGCCGGGATGAGAACGAAATTTCGAGAAAGCTGCTTCATTTGAGAAAGATATTTATATGAGCATTTTGCATTAATCTGAGT
>NZ_ADHJ01000008.1:0-59326 GCF_000193415.1 Paenibacillus vortex V453 | reverse complement strand
GTTGCCAGAGTACCGGGAGTAGCAGAGTAATAGAGTGCTTAGGTTACCGGAGTTACAGAGACTGGGAGTTACGGGGTTCTGGGGTTACTGGGGTTACTGGGGTTACTGGGGTTACTGGGGTTACTGGGGTTACTGGGGTTACTGAGCTAACGGGTTATTGGAGTTATTGGAGTTTCCGCAGCCCGGGATTACTGAGCTAACGGAGCTATCAGAGATACCGGAGTTACTGGACAAAACTGGAGTTATTGGAGTTACCGTAGCCCAGGATTACTGAGCTAACGGGGCTATCAGAGATACCGGAGCTTTTTTGCCTTACGTGTGACTTTTGGTGGGTGTTGGCACTCAACTAACGGACTGAGCAGACGTTATTTAGCATAAACTCGGCAATTTTGAAATCTAACGGACATGAAATACGCTAATTACGGTAAAAGACAGTAGACTCATCAGATACTGGCCCCTTTAACGTCTCTCCTGTCCGTTACGTTTAAAATAATGCCGTTATTGTCAGAATAACGGCGTTGAGGTCCGTTGCACGGTAGTTTGTGGAGTTGCCAGAGTACCGGGAGTAGCAGAGTAACAGAGTGCTTAGGTGTTACCGGAGAAACAGAGACCGGGAGTTACGGGGTTACCATGGTTTCCAGAGTTACTGGAGTTACTGGGTTTCCGGAGTTACTGGGTTTCCGGAGTTACTGAGTTACTGAGTTACTGAGTTACTAAGTTACCGGAGTTGCAGGGGTTACTGGGGTTACCGAAGTAACTGAGCTACCGTAGTTAAATGAGTATTGGGAGCTACCAGAGTTACTGGAGCTGCCGGAGCTTCCAAAGTTACCGATGTTACTGGCGTTACCAAAGTTACTTGGCGTTACTGGAGTTACAGGATTCCCAGGGTACGGGGGTGC
Source organism: Paenibacillus vortex V453 (assembly GCF_000193415.1). Taxonomy (NCBI): domain Bacteria; kingdom Bacillati; phylum Bacillota; class Bacilli; order Caryophanales; family Paenibacillaceae; genus Paenibacillus; species Paenibacillus vortex. Next base: position 58,427 of record NZ_ADHJ01000008.1, on the reverse strand, counting down.
GGGGTTACGGAGCTATTCGAGTTGCCCGGGTTTCCAAAGCCACCAGAGTTACCGAGGTTAGGGGGTTCCGGAGCTACTGGTGCTACCAGAGCTACTGGTGCTATCAGAGCTACTGGAGCTATCAGAGCTACCGGAGCTATCAGAGCTACCGGAGCTACCGAAGTTACCGGCGTTACCACAGCAACCTCACACCAACAATGGCCCCGCTGGACAATCACCAGCCAGCCAGACCACCACCCCCTCCGCTCACTTCTCCTCCATCAGCTGCCGCAGCTTCGCTTCCGTGGTCGTATCCGGCGCGGGTGTGTAGATGCTGCATCGCAGATCATCATTGCCGTACACCTTCAGCGACGTGAGTTCGTATACCATCTTCCCGGCTTTGGCATGCCGGAATTCCAGATGCACCTCCGGAGCGTAGCTGACTTGGCTCTGCTCCCACATCCGGTTGAAGTCCGGGTGCCCCTTCTTCATCTCCTCCAGAAAACGGTCATACCACTCATCCTCCACGTACTGCCCGTAATAGGTTCGGAACATGGAGAGGAAGCCGCTGGCGAACTGCTCCCAGTTCACCGCCAGCCGCTGGAACTCCCTGCGGGTGAAGAGCAGCCGGATCATGTTCCGCTCCTCGGGAGGAATGCGGTCAAAATCAAGGAATACATACGCGGCCGCCCGGTTCCAGCCCACGATGTTGCACATGCGATCCGATATCATGACCGGGCAGTACTTCAGCTCGGTGATGATTTTTTGCAGGGACGGGCTGATATGCACGGCCTCCTGCTTGACGGAGTAGGGCTCTGCCCCGCTCTCGAACGCTAGCGAATACAGGTATCTCCGCTCATCAGCATTCAGCAACAGCGCACTGGCAACACAGTCCAGCACAGACGAGGATACCTGAATATCGCGCCCTTGCTCCAGCCAGGTATACCATGTCGTGCTGACACCTGCCAGCTGGGCAACCTCCTCCCGGCGCAGGCCCGGTGTTCTCCTTCGGGTGCCGGAGGGCAATCCAACGGACTCGGGGGAGATTTTGGCACGCTGACCTTTCAGAAAAGCCGACAAGGCTTGAAGCCTGACTTGGGAATTCATAGGGTACGCCTCCTTCATCCAACTCAGGATAGCAGTATTTATACTAGGATAAACGGTATCTTGTAATAGGATACTCTACGTGACATTATAACCTTAAGATTGACAAGTTATAAAGGCTTGCCGTTAGTAAAGTCTTAAAGGAGGCTGTTATTCCATGGAAAGAGTCGTTATTACCGGCATGGGTGTCATCTCACCGCTGGGAAATGATGTTGAGACGTTCTGGTCCCGGCTTGTTCGGGGAGAATCCGGTATTACACATATAGATGCATTTGACACATCGAGGCAAAAAGTAAAAATAGCAGGTGTCGTAAAGGAGTTTGATTCAAACTCGCTGTTCGGTGTAAAAGAAGCACGGCGTATGGACCGCTTTCTGCCAGTTTGCACTGGCTGCGGCAGATCAGGCCTTGCATAACGCCGGACTTGATCTTGACCAGATCAACCGGGAGCGCATGGGGGTATACGTCGGCTCCGGCATCGGCGGTATCCAAACCTTGATGAATCAGAGTGAAACGCTGGCTTCACGAGGACCTGAGCGAGTCAGTCCTACTCTGGTGCCGATGATGATTCCCAATATGGCGGCTGCCCTCATCAGTATTAAATACGGTGCGCTGGGCTCTACGCTGGCTCCGGTTACAGCGTGCTCGATCGGCAATACGGCGATTGGGGAAGCTTTCTTTAATATCCAGGCGGGACGGTCCGATATCATTATCGCGGGAGGCTCCGAAGCGGCCGTGACCGATATCTCGCTGGCCAGCTTCTCGAATGCAACCGCCCTCTCCACCCGCAATGATGATCCCGGCCGAGCCAGCCGGCCGTTTGATGCGGCCCGGGACGGATTCGTGATGGCGGAAGGGGCCGGTATCCTCGTGCTCGGAGTCGCTCTCCCATGCCCTGCGCAGAGGGGCCGGCATTTTGGGTGAAGTAATCGGGTATGGGGCCGGCTCGGATGCCTACCATATGGTGGCAACCCCGGAAGACGGCAACGGTGCAGCCCGGGCGATGAAGCTGGCACTGACGGAAGCGAACCTCTCCCCTTCCGATATCGATGTCATCAGTGCCCATGCCACAAGCACAGTGATTGGCGACCGGTCCGAGACGGCTGCAATCAAGTCTGTATTCGGTGAAGCTGCCTACCGCATCCCCGTGACCGCCAACAAATCGATGACCGGACATATGCTGGGCGCATCGGGTGGCGTCGAGGCGATCGCCCTCGTGAAATCGTTGCAGGAAGACGTCATACCGCCAACCATCAATCTGGATGCAGCCGATCCCGGATGCGATCTGGATTATGTGCCTAACGAGGCGAGATCAGCTGCGCTTCGGATCGGCATGTCCAACTCCTTCGGCTTCGGTGGACACAACTCGGCGATTGTTATCAGAAAATATGAGCATGAATAACAGCAAAAACCGAAGACCCCCGTATTGGGGTTATTCAATCTCATCTTAAACTCCCTGCAGAAAACAGGGAGTTTCGCGAAACTCTGAGGCCCCAGTGAAACTGGGGTCTTTTTCTTGTTGCGACCGCTGAAGGGTTCGCTGAATAATGAGGCAGACGCTGTTTTTAAATTTTTTATGGAAAATCAAACTTTTTGAAGGACTTGCACGTCATGCATCCGTAAGTCAATTGCAATTGATGGTTACCCGCGCGGGCCCAAAGGAGTGTCATATTTACATGAGAGGCGGACGGAAGCTGGAGAAGCTTCTTTTACAGTGCATAACCGAAAATCAGGATAGCGCCTATCGACTGGCATACAGCTACGTTAGAAACAAAGAGGATGCCCTCGATATCGTTCAGGACGCCATCCACAAAGCATTTTTATCCATAGAAAAACTGAAGCAAACGGGTTCATTAAAAAGCTGGTTTTTCCGGATTATTGTAACAACCTCCCTGGATCTCATAAGAAAACAGAAAAAAGTCCGCGTCATGGACGACGAGAACCTGGAGTTTGTATTACCCAGCAGCCATGATCATTATCCCAATCTGGATCTGGCCCAGTCCTTGGAGGAACTTCCCGACAAATATCGGGTCGTGATCATTCTCCGGTATTTTGAAGATATGAAAATCGAAGAAATCGCCGAAGTGCTTCATGAGAATGTCAGCACGGTGAAAACACGGTTATACCAAGGACTGCAGAAGCTGCGCGTGAATTTAAGTGAGGAAGATCAAGAGGAGGAAAAACAATAATGCATGACAAGCTGAATAGGATGAAAGAACAGTACGAGAGCACTCCTATTCCTGATGAATTGAGCTCGCTGGTTAACAGGACCATTGCAGCCAGGCGAAAAAAAAATAAAACCCTGCCCTGGCTCGCCAGCGCGGCGGCAGCATGCATTCTGCTGTTTGCCGGTGTGAACACCAGCCCAGTCCTCGCCCAAGCCATGTCGGATGTGCCGGTTCTAGGCAATATCATCAAGGTCATCACCATAAGGGAATATACCGAGCAGGATGACCAGACGAACCTGCATATGGAAACGCCGGGCATAACCAATCTGGGTAATGCGGAGCTGGAGCAAACGTTGAATAACAAATACCTGGAAGAGAACAAAAAGCTGTATGACAACTTCAAAGACGAAGTGGCCCAGCTTCATAAGGAAGGCGGCGCGCATCTGGGACTCGACAGCGGCTATGAGGTTATCACTGACAATGAACAGCTGTTGATCCTTTCGCGCTATGTCGTCGAAACGGCCGGCAGTTCGGCCGAGTCCAGACAATACGATACGATCGACAAAATCAATCAGATGGTGATCACGCTGCCAAGCCTGTTCAAGGATGATCGTTATATCCAAACCATCAGCGACAATATCAAGGAACAGATGCGCCAGCAGATGCAGGATAACCCGGATATCGTCTACTGGGTAGAGCAGCCGGGCGTGGAGCCTGAAATACCGGAGGATATTTTCCAGTCCATCGCTAAAGACCAAAACTTCTACATTAATCAGGACGGAAAACTGGTCATCAGCTTCAATGAATACGATGTCGCACCCGGCTATATGGGCGTTGTGGAATTTACGATTCCAACGGAAGCCATCGCAGCCGAGCTTGTCAGCAACGAGTACATCCGGTAGATCACACATGGTAGATATCCATTATAAAACTGGAGGTAATAACGATGAAAACAATGAAACATACAACGACCCCGTTGACCAGAACCTTGGCGGCTGCCGGATTAGCAGGCATTCTCATGATATCCGCTTCAGGGCTGTCGTCCAGCCACGTCCATGCCGAAACCCGGACTGCAGCGAGTACGGATCAAGCAGAAACGCCGGCCATAACCCCACCACTCGTGACATCCAAAACGCTGCAATCCAAGGAAAAGTGGCTGGCAACCGACATCAAAATCCCTGTATTTCAGGGTCTGGCCGACACCAAATATCAGGAGCGAGCTGAACGACATCATCGAATCCCACGCTTCCAAGGATATGGCCAAATGGGAGAAGGAAGCGGCAGAAACAGCCGCCAGTGCTCAGAAGAACGGCTATACCATGCGCCCTTATCAGCTGACGATCACCTATGAGCTGACTTCGGATGGCACGGATGGCGACTTGTTCTCCCTCAAAGTCATTACAGCAGGCATGGGAATGAACAATGGTGACCCCCGCGTGGATACGTACAACTTCCGAAACGAAGCCGAAGCACAGCGTGTGACGCTGGAAGACCTGTTCGGAAGGGATTACAAAGCCATTGTGGATCAAGCGGTCAAAACAGCAATTGCGGCAGATCAAGAGAATTACTTCCAGCATGAGGACGGGTTCCAGGGCATCGATGCCGGGCAAGCCTTCTATGTTTCAGGTGGAACCGCCTATATCGTGTTCCAGAAATACAGCATCGCACCCGGGGCTGCAGGCATGCCCGAATTTGCCGTGAAGCTGCTTGGTCAAGGTCAAGCAACGGAGGAACAAGCAGCTGCAGCTGTGATGAAACCAGGCGTTTATTATAAGGATAACAACGGCAAAATCATGGTTCCGGCAGCTCAAGTGCTGCGCCAGCTGCACTTCGACGTCAAGTGGAACGGCAAGAGCAAAACCGCCGAGATTTCCAAGGGAGCCGTCTGGAGTGCGGTGACTCTGAACAAGGATGCTTACTCTGTTGGCAAAATGGCCCCGCGCCCGCTCGGCTCGGCTCCTGAAATGAAAGGCGGCCATGTGTATGTTCCGCTGGCCTTCCTGACGGATATTTTGCATCTACAAGCCAAGCAAGACAAGCACGGCGACATTACGGTGACAGCAGCGCAATAACTTTTTATGCTGATCTTATGTCATTAACTTCCATCCAACTGTACGGCTGCTCCTCAGCCAGAACACCATGCCACAGCACATACCGAGGCACTCTCAATCCCTTGAGGTGGGCCTCTTTTCGCGCTGTGCGATGGGCGGATGGGCGGTTAGCCCTGCGACCTGCCAGCATGACACCATGGTGATTGTGCAGAAGCTCAACCATGCGTTTTTTTTACGAAAGCGTCATAAGCTATAAGCATTCAGAGGTATTCCTTCACCTGTATACCGGCTTGTCATCTCTGCATAAAAGGTCGATAATGGAAGCAGATTTCTATCGTACTATGGGATTGAGGAGGGTATGGGATGGAATATGTCTATTTGGGAAGAACCGGACTTGAGGTATCCCGCTTTTGCCTGGGAACCATGACTTACGGAGACTGGGATTTGGACGAGAAAACCTCGCTTGGCATCATCGACCGTGTGCTGGATTCCGGCATTAATTTTATCGATACTGCGGATACCTATGGCAAAGGTACGAGTGAAGAAATTATAGGCAAAGCCATTCAAGGACGCAGAGACGATGTTATCATCGCGACCAAATTCAAGGTACGGACCGCCGAAGGACCGAACGGAGAAGGCGCAAGCCGCTACCGTATCATGAAACAGGTTGAGGCAAGCCTGAAGCGGCTGAATACGGACTATATTGACCTGTACCAAGTACATCGGCCCGATCCGCATACCCCGCTGGACGAGACGCTACGTGCGCTCGATGATCTGGTTACCCAAGGGAAGGTAAGATATATCGGCTGCTCGAATTTCGAGGCTTGGCGAATCGTTGAATCCCTATGGACCAGCGAAAAAATGAACCTGGAGCGTTTTGTCACCAATCAGCCTTCGTACAGCATCTTCAACCGCTACATCGAGCAGGAAATCCTGCCGGCTTCACAGCGTCACGGGTTGGCTACACTGGCCTATTCCCCGCTGGATGGCGGCTGGCTCTCCGGTAAATACCGGGCCGGGCAGCCGCTCCCGGACAACTCGCGCGGTGAGCGCATGGACATGGATTCACCTGATAACCGCGCCAAGTTAGAGAAGGTCGAGCTGCTTGCCCAGCGGGCGGAGGAGAAGGGAGTCACGCTGGGACAGTTTGCACTGGCATGGCTTCTGCAGCGCAACATTGTTCCTGTTGTCGGTATCCGTAACGAGCAGCAGCTTGCAGATAACCTCGGTGCGCTGAAGGTGCAGCTGACCGAGGAGGATTTGAAGCTGGTCGACCAGGTGTCACCAAGTCCATACCGGGACTTCTCCCAGGACGGCAGCTTCTGGTTTACCGAGCCTCGGGCCTACCGGTTTAAGTAAGCCTGTCCATCCAAAAATCGGCAAACATATGAAAAGCCGCAATCGCACGTAATTCTGCGATTGCGGCTTTTTGAGTTACAGCCTCATGCTATAGATCATCAACAAACTCCAGCTTCCCGAACCGGGCAGGAATATGATAATTCACCTCTCCAGTTGGACTCCATGCCTGATATTCCCGGATGCCTTGAGGGTCTTCGTCGATCCGGTAAAAATTCACATTCCAGCTCCGCCCCCTCTGTGGAGGATTACCGAAGTTCACGGCAGGGATTGTAATCTCACAAACCCAATTCCCCTGCTCGTCATGATCGACCGAGGTCACAAGACCGGTTAGATCCCACTTGATATCGCTGGTCGTAATCGACTTCCCGCCGTCGTTGCGGATAAGGGCATCAAATACAACATTGTTCGGGCTAACCTCAAGCTCTATGTATTCCTTTCCACTCCCGGCATCATCCACGAACAATTCCACAACATCCTGTTCATATAGCGGCTCATCCCTGTGAAGATACTCGGATACCATGTATGAATCCTGACAAACAAATTGCACATGAAAATATTCAGGACTCCAGCAGGCACGGACCTCGGTTGCTTCTTTCACGGCATGCCCGGTCACCGTATCGTGGAGAACAACCGCTTCATAGCGACTCCAATCGATCTGTTCCCGTTCCTCTCCCTGCCGGGTGAATGAAGCCGGCTTGCATGGATAAACGGCGGCATTGTGCATGATAACCCCTCCACAAAATTCAATTGCAACTCATCTCTCTATGATAATTCATACCCGTTGGGTTCACCATGCCATGCCAGGAATAAAAAATTCGGAAAATCCCAGCTTTTGCTCTATATCCCCATAGTGAAAAAAAGCGCATGCTGTGCTACAATATTAAAATTGCAAACTCTAGGGAGGGTTATGGATTCGCCATGCTCATAATTGGTATTGCCGGCGGCACCGGATCGGGCAAAACGACGGTTGCCCGCTCTGTCATTGACCGTCTTGGTTCAGATAAAGTGACTTTCATTTCGCAAGATAACTATTACAAGGATCATAAAGAGCTCAGCTTTGCGGAACGCGAAGCGATCAACTATGATCACCCGTTCGCCTTCGACAACGAGCTGCTTATCGAGCATCTCGGCATCTTGAAGGGAGGGGAGCCCGCTTATGCACCGGTCTATGATTTTACTGCACATGCCCGCTTCACGGATCAGACCCTTGAGCTCAAGCCAAACAACATCGTTATCATTGAAGGACTTCATGTGCTGTCCGACGAGAATCTGCGCAAGCTGCTTCACATTAAGGTGTTTGTGGATACCGATCCCGATGTGCGCCTGCTTCGCCGGGTCGTTCGTGATATTGAGGACCGCGGCCGGACCATCCAGTCGATTCACAATCAATATCTGACAACGGTCAAGCCTATGCACGAGGCGTTTATCGAACCCTCGAAGAAATACGCCGACCTGATCATTCCGGAAGGTGGAGAGAATGAGGTTGGCATTCGCCTGCTCTCCATACTGACCGAGAAATATTTGACCGGCGATCACACATTGTCAGGAGAATAGCCCTGGCACGCGCGCCCTATAAATCTCCCCGTAGGGAGACGTCAATAACGCCCGCATTCCTGTTGCTTACAGGTTTGTGGGCGTTTTGGCGTTTATGTTTTTCATAAGCGATTAATTCCCTGACGGTTTGGGCTCGTTCGTGCACGGATCATAATCGGCAACCACCAGCACATCCATATGCCTTGCATATCTCAGCAGGCTTCGGATCGATTTCCGCTCGTCGTACAGCCTCCATCCCGTGATCTTCGGCTGACCGATGATCAATTGGGTAGCCTTCGCCTCATCAGCCGCCGCGACCCATTGGGATGCAACTTCACGCGCCTTCCCTCTTCTTACAGGCAGCACGCAGAATGTTCCTCCAAGTCGTTCTGTCAGCGTTTGAAGAGCCGTTAAGCGTTTGGAGTCAGCACGGGATGGATGCGCACGCCCCTCCTGAAGGAGCGTCACATACCAGGCCGCCTTCAGCCGATGGGCAATCCGGAAGCCGCGGCGGATGAGCCGCTCCCCCTGAGGTCCGCTGCCAACCATAACATAGATAACCTCCTCGCGCCGCCACGGTCCCCGAAGCGAGCTGCTTCGCTGCCATGACTCCAGCCTCTCATCCACATCATCTGCAATTTCCCTCAGGGCCAGTTCCCTTAGAGCAATCAGATTTCCCGTCTTGAAAAAATGGCTGAGCGCCTGGTGGATCTTCTCCGGCGCATAGATTTTGCCATCCTTCATCCGCTGCTGCAGCGACTCCGGCGTGACATCGATGAGCTGAACCTCGTCCGCCAATTGCAGAATATGGTCCGGCACCGTCTCGCGGACACGTACACCGGTAATTTGCTCCACCGCGTCATTCAAGCTCTCCAGATGCTGCACAATTCACGGTCGTAATAACAGAGATGCCAGCCGACAGTATATCCAGCACATCCTCATATCGCTTCCTGTGCTTGCTTCCGGGAACGTTTGTATGCGCCAGTTCATCCACCAAAACCACATCGGGCCTTTGGCGGATGATCTCATCGGTATCCATCTCTTCAAGGCATGAGCCCCGGTAATCCATCACTCTTCGTGGAAGAACTTCCAGTTCGCCGACCTGTAAAAGCGTATCCTTCCGCCCGTGCGTTTCCAGCAGTCCGGTAAGAACCGTCAGTCCCTTTTTCAGCAGATCATTGCCCTCCCGCAGCATCGTATACGTCTTGCCTACACCCGGGGCTGCACCGATATAGACTTTGAACCGCCCACGCTTGACCTGCTCGATCTTCTGATCCAGCTCCTGTTCATTCAAGCGATGAAACGATTCGGACGAACGCTGCGGTGGATGAATCTGAGCCGGGATGATTCGTTCTCCGTCATGCGCTGCCCGGTCCGCTACGATAAAAATATCAATCCCGCGCGTTTTCTTAAGCAGCTCCTGAATCATCGATCCCTGCCGCAGCTCCTGCCAGGGGGTCTGCTTCGAGTGACCCAGCACAATACGGGTGACATGATGCTCAAGTGCATATTGAACGAGTTCACCTGGCAGCTCCCTTCGCGAATGAAGGGGCAGTTCTTCCAGCTTGGCGCCAATCCGTTCCGCAAGCTTCAGCATGGAGCGCTTAAAAGCCGCCTGTTCCTTCGTAAGCTCCTGCTTCTGATTCACAAACGTTACCGCCAACAGTTCGCCGTTCAGTCTCTTCGCAATCTGCTGACCGCGGCGCATATAGATGGACCCGTTCCAATGGTACTGTGTGGACACCAGTATCCGCTCATCGGCCCCCGATGGGCCGATGAGTCCCTGTTCCTTGCGGTACCGCGCAAGCGAGTTGTTCACGCCCTCTGCAACAAGACGGAGGGTAAGCTCCCGAAGCACGGCCAGATTGCCCTGCTTCCATATGCCTCCCCCCGCAAGCAGGCCTTCCTGTGCCCGATCCAGCATCGTTTCAGGTGTTACATCAATGAGCACCACCTCATCGGCGGTCTCAAGGGTATCGGCGGGCACCGTATAACTGGCCTTGATGCCCGTCAGCTTGGTGGCAATGCCATGCACATCCTCAAGCTCATACACATTCACCGTTGTGATGACACTGATCCCCCGGCTTAACAGGAACTTTATGTCCTCCAGCCGTGTGGCATGCCTTGCCCCTCTCCGGTTCCGGTGGGCAAGGCCATCCACAAGCACGACCTCCGGATTGCGCTTCAGCAGCAGATCCAGATCGAGATCCTTCTTCTCTATGCCGTCCTGAACCCAATGAATGCTCGGCACCCGTTCCAGATCCTGTGCCTGCTCCACCGTCTCCGGACGCTGCATTGTGGATACGGCACAGATGACAACATCAATGCCTTGCTGTCTCAAGGTCTGCCCCTCGCGAAGCATATGATAGGTTTTTCCCGAGCCGCTCACGGCCCCGATATACACTTTGAGCCGCCCCTGGTGGAGCTTCGAGATGGACCTTAAAATTTCCTCCGGCGATTTTCTCCGAAAGTGATCCATCGTCAGCTAAGAAGCTCTCTGAGAGCCAAGTTCAGCTTCAACACATTCACGCGCGGTTCACCGAATACACCTAAATCCCGTCCTTCCGTATGCTTCTCCACCAGCTGCTGAAGCTCTGCTTCCGGAATTTCGGTCAGCTTGCTGATCCGTGGAATTTGAATATCCGCTGCTTGCGGCGAAATGTGAGGATCCAGTCCAGAGCCGGAATTCGTTACCAGGTCCATCGGGAGCTCGCTTACCGGAACGTCCGGATTATTCTCCTTCCATGCCTCAATCGACGCCTTTGTTCGATCGATCATCTCGGGATTGGAAGGTGCATAGTTATTGCTGCCTGAGCCGGCTGCGTTGTATTCGATGCTGGACACCCTCCCATGGAAAAATTGCGGGTCCGTAAAGTTCTGGCCGATCAGTTCCGAGCCTACCACCTTTCCGCTCTCATCCGTAATCAGGCTGCCGCCGGCTTGCTTCGGCATCAGCAGCTGCGCTGCACCTGTAGTTACCAGAGGATACAGAACTCCGCACAGCACAATGAATACAAGACTTGCTCTAAGCGCAATGCCTACGGAGACGCGAGCGTTGCCCGCCTCAGCATGAGGCGTGGACGTTGACGATGTTTGCACAGGATTATTCATTATTCTTCGACCCTTTCTTTCATATCTACCTTGTATAATCAACCTTTGGTTTATCTCTATATACCCGGTTTAACCAACACGCCTAAATCCATAGGTGGACAATCATGTCAATCAGCTTAATCCCGATGAACGGCACGATCACGCCGCCTAATCCATAGACAAGTACATTACGCTGCAGCAGCTTCGATGAGCTCATCGGCTTATAGGCGACACCCTTCATTGCAAGCGGAATGAGCAGCGGAATAATGATCGCATTGAAGATCAGCGCGGACAGGATGGCCGACATAGGGGAACCGAGTCCCATGACATTCAATACGTTCATGCTTGGAATAGCAGCTGCAAACATGGCGGGAATGATGGCAAAATATTTGGCGACATCGTTCGCAACGCTGAACGTGGTCAGCGCGCCTCTTGTCATCAGCAATTGCTTCCCGATGGCAACGACCTCGATAATCTTGGATGGATCTGAATCCAGATCCACCATATTGGCCGCCTCCTTCGCGGCGGTGGTACCGCTGTTCATCGCAAGCCCGACATCGGCCTGTGCAAGGGCCGGCGCATCGTTCGTTCCGTCACCGGTCATGGCCACCAGCTTGCCTTCGGCCTGTTCTTTTCGAATGACGGCGATCTTATCCTCCGGCTTGCTCTCTGCGATGAAATCATCCACTCCCGCTTCGCGGGCAATCGTCGCTGCAGTCAGCGGATTATCGCCTGTACACATAATGGTCTTAATGCCCATCCGGCGCAGCTGTTCAAACCGTTCCTTCATTCCCGGTTTCACAGTGTCCTTCAGGTAGATCAATCCATAGATGCGGTGATCCACAGCCACAGCCAGCGGGGTTCCTCCCTCCGTAGCAATTGCATCACTGTTTGGCGTCAAGTCCGGAGGTATGGAGCCTCCTTGAGACAGCACCCAAGCCTTGACGGCATCCACTGCACCCTTGCGAACTTTTCGGCCATCCTTCAGGTCCATGCCGCTCATTCGGGTCTCTGCCTTAAATTCGATGAATTCGGCTCCCGCCGTCATACTCTCATCCACCTCAAGGCCTTCCTTCTTCAACAGCTCCAGAACGGAGCGGCCTTCCGGCGTTTCGTCCAGCAGCGAGCTGACCGCTGCCCACTGGGCAACCGATGCCAGCGTTTCGCCACGGGCCGGGATCAGTTGACTTGCCATCCGGTTGCCAAACGTAATGGTTCCGGTCTTATCCAGGATCATTGTATTAATATCTCCGGCCGCTTCCACCGCTTTACCCGACATCGCCAACACATTGAACTGGGTCACCCGGTCCATGCCTGCAATCCCGATGGCCGACAGCAGCCCGCCAATCGTGGTCGGAATCAAACATACCAGCAGCGAGATCAATACCGGGACAGACAGCTCGATGCCAAGATACTTGGCAATCGGAGCGAGTGTAACCACAACGATCAGGAAGATCAGGGTCAACACAATCAGCAGTGTGTTCAGCGCTATTTCATTCGGCGTCTTCTGCCGCGAAGCTCCTTCAACCAGTGAGATCATTCGGTCAATAAACGATTCGCCGGGATCGCTGGTAATCCGAATTTTGATTGTATCGCTGACCACCCGGGTTCCCCCGGTGACCGAGCTGAAATCGCCGCCTGCTTCTTTGATCACCGGCGCGGATTCTCCCGTAATGGCAGATTCGTCGACAGATGCCAGACCGGCGATGACCTCTCCGTCACCAGGGATCATCTCGCCCTGCGTAACCACCACGATATCCCCTTTGCGAAGATCGGTAGACGGCACGGACTGAACCCCTCCGCCTTCCATCACTTTATGGGCGGTCATTGCTTTCTTGGATTGCTTAAGAGAATCGGCCTGAGCTTTACCCCTGCCCTCGGCAAGGGCCTCGGCAAAGTTCGCGAACAGCAGCGTAAACAGCAGAATCACAAACACCGTCAGATTGAATCCGGTACTGCCTTCTGTACCGAAATAGGATGGAAACAGTGTCATGAGCAGAACCACCAAGGTTCCGGCCTCCACAACAAACATCACGGGATTTCTCATCATGAAAGCTGGATTCAGCTTGATGAAGCTGTCCTTCAGCGCTTGATTGACCATTTCTTTGGACATCACTTTGGTTCTCGTATTATTCATGGTAATAGGCCACCTTTTCTAATTAACGGATCGTCAGATGCTCAGCAATCGGGCCGAGCACCAGCACAGGCAGGAAAGTCAATGCGCCGATGATCAGAACCACCGCGAGGAGAATGCCGGCAAACAGCTTATTGTCTGTTCGGAACGTCCCGAGTGTCTCCGGTACCCATTGCTTCCGCATCAGTGAACCGCCGACCGCCAGCAGAGCGATCATCGAGATATAACGGCCGAACAGCATGACGAGCCCGGTTGTGATGTTCCAGAACGGCGTGTTATCTGCAAGTCCTTCAAACCCGGAACCGTTATTGGCTGCGGATGACGTGTATTCGTACAACACCTGTGAGATGCCATGGAAGCCGGCATTGGTAATGCCCGCCTGCCCGGCATCCGTCATCAGGGCAAGCGCCGTCGGAGCCAAAATGATAAATGGGTGCACCAGAATGACGATGGCGATCAGCTTCATTTCCCGCGCTTCTATTTTTCTGCCCAGAAATTCAGGCGTTCGCCCAACCATAAGCCCGGCCAGGAACACAGCCAGTATCGCATACATGAGCATATTCATCAGTCCGACGCCTTTTCCGCCAAAAACAGAGTTCAGCATCATCAGGGACAGCGGCGTAATTCCGCCAAGCGGCGTGAGTGTATCATGCATGTTGTTAACTGAACCGGTCGTAGCCGCCGTCGTCACTGTAGTAAACAGCGAGGACTGGGCGATCCCGAACCGGACTTCCTTACCTTCCATGCTGCCTTGAGATGCATCAATCCCCAGTCGGTTCAGTGCCGGATTGCCGTTTGATTCAGCGGCATAGTTCAGAGACAAGAAGCCGATGAACAAGGTCATCATCACAGAGAATATAATCCAGCCCTGCTTGCGGCTCTTGGCAAACAAACCAAATGTATACGGAAGCGCAGCACCGAGGCTCCACATGCACAGGATCTCAATCACATTGGTCAGAGGGGACGGATTCTCAAACGGATGGGACGAATTGACCCCCATATATCCGCCGCCGTTGGTGCCCAGATGCTTGATCGATTCAAGAGCAGCCACCGGACCTACCGCAATTTGCTGCTCGCTTCCTTCCATCGTGGTCACGCTGAGCGCAGGCTTCAGGGTCTGAGGCACCTGCAGGGCGACCAGCACCATTGCAATGATGAAGGCCGCCGGAATGAATACCCGGATATGAGCCTTCACAAAGTCCTCGAAGAAGTTGCCGACGGTTGTCCCCTTACTGGTCACTGCCCGGATAAAAGCGATGGCCACGCACAGCCCGGTCGCCGCCGATGTAAACATCATCATCGTAATGACAGCCATCTGCGCAAAATAGGATAGCCCCGACTCTCCGCTGTAATGCTGCAGATTCGTATTGGTCATAAAGCTGATGATCGTATTGAATGACAAGGTTGATTCCATATTATCGATTCCGTTCGGGTTGAACGGCAGTACCTTTTGCAGCCGCAGAATCAGGTAGCCTGAAGCTACCAGTATGATATTCGTAATGACAAAGCTGAGAGCATACCCTTTCCAGGTCATCCCCTTGCGGTCTTTCAAGCCAATCAGTGCAAATATCGGCTTCTCTGCCCAGGAGAACCATTTATCGGTTCGGTTATCTTCATTGCGAAATACCTGATATAGATAGGTTCCGAGCGGCTTAACCAGCAGCACCAGAACCAGAATAACGATGGCAATTTGTATAATGCCCATGACGAGTGCCTTCCTCCTTCAGCGGTTCCCCTAGAATTTTTCAGGGTGAACCAGCGCATAAATCAAATACAGAAAAATAAAGAGCGTACATACCAATAATATGATCACGGCTGATCAGCCTCCGGTTCTGAAACCACGCGTCCACACCAGGACATAAACAGCATGAACAGTCCGTAGGTCCCTCCTAATATGAGCACCATATAAAAATCCTGCATAATCCAATCCTCCACGAACCGTATTTGGCATTAAATCTGCAACTAGCTGACAATGGACGAAATCAGGAAAGATACCTGATGATGGTTCGTATGAAGCACCACATCGGCGCCCAGTCCCTTATATATCAACCGCGGATTGCTGGAGTGGGTAATGACGTAAATCGACTTTGTTGTCCATGTCCGGCAAATCCGCAAATAGCGGCAGCACAGATTCAAGCTGCTTTCGAACAGAAACACCTTGCTGACGGGAAACTCGGGAATGATCCAGGTTGACTCGTCTCTGGTATCAATCAGAATAATGTCTTTGCAGCCCAGTTCCATCATCCTCTCCTGCTCGGCCCGATTGTTGGCTATAGCTGCAAACGAAATATGTTTGTACATCAGCTGGCGGATAAATTCCTCCCCGGCCTTATTCGGGGCGGATACCAAGATGAAATCCTGCGGTTTCTCCATGTGTTTCTCCTCCTAAGTTTCAGAAAGAGAAGGCAACAAAAAGAAGCCTGCGGGAGGAGAAGAACTCTTCCCGCAGGCTTCTTATTCATCCACGGTGAAATACACCGTGGCTAAAGTCCACGACAATCGTTGCCTCTCTCGATACGCTTACGAGGTTAGCTGACGGATTCGGGCGTGAGAGTCGCCCTACCCATAGACCGTTATCTTGTCTATGGGATTCACCCCTGAGAGATCAAGTTCATCTCCCGACTGGTTCCCCCGTTCCTTTTCCATTCAAGGACTCAGCGAAAATTGAAAACGAGTAGCATGTTATTCAATTAGCTATTGACTTATATTCCAAGCCTGGCAGAACTGTACAGCCGTCAGAGTCAAGCCGTGAGAGTCGCTTGACCCTGAGCCTCTGGAAGACCCATGGTGCCTTCGCCGAGGTTCTCATTCATAAAGGAGCACCGCAGCTCTCACACTGCCTTGTATCCTTATGAATCTTATCGACCGGCTGCCGCTGTGCCCTGCTCTTGGAATCATCCGTCAATTCATAGTTCGTATCATACGTCCGGCCGTGCGGGATGTAAATGAGCTCAGAAACACGTGTGGCTGAATGTGGAACAAGATCTAACCAGTATGTCTTCATTATCTCTCGAATACTGCTTTATACTATGTATTTCTCTTGTTTTCTCGAATTTATCGCAATCCATCGAGATACTGAGATTTTGCCATGATAATAGATGACAATACCAAATGTACACGTTTTCTTTTACGGATTTCATCGATTTTCGGAATGTATGCGTCAAATACGGTCATTTACTTTTGGCTGCCTCCGGCGTATGATTCATCCATCTATTCGAAACACACGTTATACGCTGAGCTCCCGACAGATCGGGAGACGGGGGAACCAATATCACCGATAGGACTTCTGTTGGTGAATGGGGTGAATCCGCGATGCCTGACCAGGCATTGTGGTAGGGCGCTCTCAAGCCCGAATCCGACAGCTAACCTCGTAGGCGTATTTAGAGAGAACACGATCCAGCCAAGCTAAAGCGGCCGCTTCATCGGCTGCTAACCGGAAAAAGGCCTGGAGAGCGGGGTTTCTCTGCTCACCAGGCCTTTTTGTCTTGCATATAACATCTTATAAGGGAGCGTAGATCATGACGAAACTCATCGAATTCGAAGCACAGGCAACAGCCATCCAAACAGCGCCAACAATATGTGAAGAGCCCATCCGCTATATGGAGATGTTCCGTTTCGACTGGGGCTCGGCTGAACGCTTTATCCCCTGGAGTGATCGAAGCTGGAACTGCGGCTTGTTCAAAATCAGCTGCGGAGAAGCAGCCGGTTATGCGGAATATGCCCTGCCGAGCACGAGAGAATTCGCAGATCTGGTCCGCTGGGCATCTGTATTTGCAAGGCTGCGGGGCATGCCCGTGACTGAGGCCATACGCTATGCTCAGCAGCAGCAGCAATGGGGATCCACTCGGATGCTGCTCGCCGTATCGGCGTTAGCCGATCTGGAGAAGAACCTGCACCAGCATGTAACTCGCGAACGCCTAGGCAGCCTCCCGCTGGAGCGGTCCTTCCTGATGGATTGCTCGCAAGCTTATTATTTCTTTTAAGGTAAGGGCGGTGTTCACACCCCTCACTTGAACATATTTTTCAGCACCATCATGAGGTTAGCCGGCTTCTCCGCCAGCCGCCGGGTGAAGTACGGGTACCACATCGTCCCGTAGGGCATATAACAACGGATGCGATAGCCATCCTCTGCAAGCGCAGCCTGATCGTTCATTCGCAGCCCGTACAGCATCTGAAATTCGAAATCCTCTTTCTCTATGCGGCTCTGCTCGGCAAACACCTTGACCCAGTCGATGATATTGTCATCGTGCGTGGCAATCGCAGTGTACGCTCCCTGATCGAAATGCATTTTGATCAATTTTTTATAGTTATCGATCACTTCGCGTTTCTGCTGAAAGGCGATGGTTCCGGGCTCTTTATATGCCCCCTTTACCAGGCGCAGATTGACCCCCGCCTCCATCAGGCTTCGCACGTCTTCCTCCGTGCGGAACAAGTAGGCCTGCATCACGGTGCCCACATTGGGCAGCCCCTCCTTATGGAGCCGCAGCGTCATATCGATTGTCGCCTGGGTATATGGCGAATCCTCCATATCCAGACGCACGAAATTGCGAAACTCTTTCGCCTTTTTCACCACCGACCTGATATTCTCGTAAGCCTTCTCAAGGTCCAGTGCCATGCCCATCTGCGTCGGTTTCAATGACACATTTGACTGCACTCCCCGCTGTGCGATTCCCTCCACAAGCTTCAAATATTCCTCGCGGTATTCGGCCGCTTCGTCCAGCGTCGTAATGCCCTCCCCCCAGATGATCCAGCGTGACGAGAATGCCCTTCGCATTGAGCCTCTCGATTTCATCCAAGGCCTCATCCAGCGTATTGCCGGCAATGAATCGGCCTGCCAATTTCCTTCCGTATTTGATCGACAGCCACTTCACGAGTTTATTGCCGGACACCGTCAGGATCACTTTACGGTAAAACTCGGTTCCGTCCATGCATGCGCCCCCTTTGTAAGGTAAACCAAATGCACCTCTACCTTAACTCATATGCAAAAATCATGACGGCATGCAGGAAGACATACATATCACGCAGGCAATGGCCGTGTCGGAGCGATTCTGGCTTTCCGGCATGCAAAGAAACCTCTCCATTACGATAGTGGAGAGGTTTCTTTGCATGCCGAAGATTCTTTTATTGAGCATTTTAAAATCATTATAGTTCCGATTGATTTTTCGATTTGCAGACAATTGAAGTAGAAAAGTTCGCCATATGTAAAAGAGATAACTGTAAATATTATAATATACCATTTTTACTATTATAAATTCATAATCACACTATTTTTTTAGAGAAAACACAACTTTTTTCATTTGTTAAATTTTAGGATTTTAATATATATTATTCGTGTTAATTACAAAAAATAACAGTAAGGGGTTGATTTTTTGAGTTTTTGGGGAGTAATTAAAAAAGTAGCCGCTTTTTTGGCTTTGGTAATGTTATTAAATACGGTATTTGCAGCAATTACTGTATCCGCGCTTCCTGCACATAGCGAACTGCAAAAGACTCAAGAGGAATTAAAACTATCAGAAAGCGAGATTCAAGAACTTCTATTATTTATTCAAGAACATTCTACAAGCATAGAGGAAGCAATCCAAACAGACAACAATTTAAAATTAAAAATGGAGGAATACGACGAGTACAGCAAAGAATTTGCCTTGATACTTGCTTTTGCAGATATAGCAAATAGTCAGACCTCAACGATTAGTCACTTGTCAGATCCCAGTATTCAGAGTGAAATTTCACCGGCGATTTGGCCTATTGTTTGGGCGGTTGTTGCTGCTATAGTAAAAGCAGCTGTAAAAAAGAAGATGGGAAAGAAAATCCAGCAGCAACTCGGTGATCGTTTCGATAGAGAAGTTTGGCCTCAAATAGAGCCAGGAATTAAAGCGCAATATGAAAGATATGGTTATACTAGAAACAAAGGACCTGAGTTACCTTCCGCACCGAACGGGATTAATCAGGGCGAGCAAATTATTTCTTTATTTGGTCAAGATGGTACAGAATATTTGAGACTAGATGTCTTTACTTCCCAATCAAGAAATCATACTCGGTGGCACTATCATACAAAAGATGATTGGCCTGATCATAAAGGAAATATTGATTTATACCATAATTCACTTCCAAAGTGGGGTTCAGAGTAAAGTTGCATAAGAGACGATTTCTATTAACGTTTGGTCGAAATTTAGACCATAGTAATATCGACTACTTGGTAAAAAGCCGATTATCCAGGTATAAGGGCGGAATCCAGAAAGATTATTTTAATACCGTTCTTAAAAAAGGCGCCGAAGTTATTCTAAACTACCAGATTATCGATACGAATTTTGATCGAATATCGTCCAGGTATTATTTGGACGACTTTCATTTGACGGAAGCTCAAAAGAACGGCTTCCTGCTTTCATTAAGCAAGCTGAAAGGCACCCATGTCTGGTGCGATCCTAGGATTCAAGGTCATGCGTTCTGTGTAGTGGGTGATATTGAGTTCAGTTTTTATGTGTATCGGTCACTTGAAGGCCAGGAATACCGCTTTCCTCAATACTACAATCATGACGGTAACGCTGATATTATTGTACATTCTCAGCTGCCTAAAATGCCCGAAGAAGAACAATATTTGTGCTTTCCGACTGATTGGAGCCTAGAGGTCAAAGATGAAATAACGATCAAATGGATACAGAAGCTGATTAATTGTAGTTAACGATACTCTAAACCCAGCCGACTCGAACCAAGAAGGTATAAGAATATACTGAAAAAGCTGAACTAGCATCATCTAGTTCAGCTTTTTACATAATTTCAGTCTGTAAAAGGCCAGGTTGATTAAACTTTAGCCCATTGGTCTGATGACGACCACATCATATCCGTTTGGAGAAAAGCAAAAATCACATGTTCTACGCCTTGGCCTTGCCGTTAATCTCCCGGACCACTTTGCCCTGAAACGATTGGTTCATCCAGTAAGCGAGATGAATCCCCTCCTCATTGAAGGTACAATCCGTGGTTAAATAGAACGGCGTCTCCGTCAACCGGATCGTCAGTCTCAGCGTCTGGTCGTTCCAGGTCATGGAGGCGGCATAGTCGTTATCCTCGAGCATAATCAACTTCGTGGTTCCTGACTTCCACTCATTGCGGCCAAAGGCAATCGAATTCGTGCCGTCTTCCCCCGCAAGCTCCATTACAGCGCCATCTTCTTCGAACCGAATGGAGATCGAATGCAGCTTATCCTCATTCTCCTCCAGCTCATACACAATTCCGGTAATGTCCTGCTCGATCGGGGAACGCGCTTCTTCCCTTGGGGGATCCAGCTTGAGCTCTTGCAGCACTCCAGCAAGAGAGGACTCGGCCCCCGTGTCAGCCGGCAGCTTATCAGGTCCCATGGCAGGCAGCAGATGCTCCCATACCACGTCCAGCACTTCCTGCATGTCCCCAAGGCCGGAGGTAATGGCGATGACCGCATCCTGCTCCGGCAGCATGACGCAGAACTGGCCGAATGCGCCATCACCTCGATATCCTCCATGACGGCACATCCAGAATTGATAACCGTAGCCTTCGGTCCAATCCGATGTGGAGTCCGCAGGTCCGTTGGATATCTGCTTCGAGGTTGCCTCTTCGATCCAGTCTTCCGGAATCAGGCGGCGGCCTTCCCACACCCCCTTCTGAAGGTAGAGCTGGCCAAACTTGGCGATGTCCTCGGTCTTCACCTTAAGCCCCCATCCACCGGTATTGATTCCCTTCGGACAGCTTTCCCAGGTGGCTCCATGTATGCCAAGCGGTTCGAACAGACGGGGCTGCAGATAATCCAGCAGCGTGATGCCGGTTACCTTCTGCAGAATAGCCGAGAGCATGTAAGTCGCTGCGCTGTTATAGACAAAATGGGTTCCAGGTTCATGCTCTACTGCTTGTTTGAAAAAATCATCTACCCAGATATCGGACTGCATGGCAGGCTCCTGGGCATGCCCCGTTCCCATAATAAGCAAATCGCGTATCGTCATCGCGGACAGATTTGGAGAAGGTTCCTCCGGCGTATTTTCCGGAAAGAATCCGATCACCTGATCCTCCAGCGTGACCCGGCCTTCCTCGGCCAGAAGTCCAATCGCGGTAGAGGTGAAACTTTTGCTTAACGAGAAGAGCATGTGCGGCTTGTCCGCCTGATACGGCTTCCACCAGCCTTCCGCTGCGACATGCCCGTGCCGCACCAGCATGAAGCTGTGCAGCTCAAGCTCCTTCTCCTGAATCGATGCGATAAAACGTTCAATAGACTGTGATGAGATTCCTTGGTTTTCGGGGGTACTTCTTGGCAATAACGGAACCGTATTCATATTCATCTTCCTTTCGCCTCTCCCTGTATTAACAAGATACATTCATCCGTACGCTTCCATTATACACCGGATAATGGAACCGCTTCATCATATACGAATCGCACGAAAGCCCCGTCGTTCGCTAATCTCATTCAAGTCCTCCCGTGCAAGAAAGGAAGCCTCCTCATTACGCCCGCGCGCCAGTTCCTCCCCATCCACTTGAGCATTGCCGCACTGCACCATTTCCTCCGAATACAGTGCCGGATGGGACAGGAAGAAGTACTGGTCTTCCGTCAGACCGCCAAGCACCCTTTCAAACGAATCGGCGCCGTCCGGGACACCACCCGGGAAGAAGTTGTAGTAATCGCGATGGTTGATAAGCCCCTTCGCTTCAATCCAGCGGTCCAGCTCTTCCTGCAGCCCGGGTATAGAGCGTTCCGGCAGCATATGAGAGTCCACGTAAGAAATCTTGAACCCTGCTGCGGTCAGTTTATCAAGCTGTGCTTCGCATTCCACGATAATCTCCTGCAGTGAAGGCGGATGATCCCGGAACAAGATCGGGTCCTGATAGAAGTATCCGGCCCGATCGACAAGCGAAGGAACCTGTTCCTTCGCGGCAACAGGTCCCCAGCGTACGTTATCCCACTCTGCATTCAGCGTCATATGAAACCCGAAGCAGATGTCCTTGCGATGCGCCAGCAGCTGCGCGGCCTCGGCTAGATAGGGGCCGGGCGCCATAATGGACACATTTTTAATAAAACCGGCATCCACACTTCGGGCAATCGCAGCATTGGCTGAACGGCTGGAAGCGTAATCGTCCGCTCTCGTGATGATCCGCCTCATTTTACCGCACCTGCCGCAATCCCCTTGATGATGTATTTCTGCGCGAAAATATAGAATATAACCACCGGGATAATGGTCAGTGTCAGACCTGCCATCGCCTGGTTCCACACAATCGTGAATTCCCCGAAGAAGTAGAAGGTGGAGAGCGGAATGGTCCGAAGCCCTTTGTCGGACAATGTCAGCGATGGAAGCAGATAGTCATTCCACAGGGCAATGACATTCAGGATGGCAATCGTCACACTGATGTTCTTCAGCAGCGGAAACACAATTCTCCAGAATACACCCAGTTTGGAGCAGCCATCGAGCGTTGCCGCTTCCTCCAGCGCCACCGGCACGGATTTAATGAAGCCGTGGTAGAGAAAGACCGCCATGCTCGAAGTAAAACCGATATTCATATAAATCAGACCCTCATGGGTATTAAGCATCGGAATGTGAAGATTGCTGCGAATCCAGTCCATGACCTGCATTAGCGGCATCATCAGCGTCTGGAACGGAATCAGCATCGTTGCCACAAATGTGAAGAAAATGACTTTGCTCAGCTTGTTATCCGTACGCACCAGCATCCAGGCCGTCATGGAGGCGAGCACGATGACAATGACAACCGAGATGATGGTGACATACAGCGAGTTGCCCAAAGCCGTGAAGAAATTCATCTTCTCCATCGCCGATTTATAATACTCGAAGCTGAAGGAGGAAGGCAGCGCAAGCGCATTCTCATACAGCTCCGCACGATCCTTGAACGAGTTAATCAGCATGAGGAAGACCGGAGACAAGAAGACCAGCGCAAAGAGGAACAGCAGAATGTCGAGCAGCCATTTACCTGATTTCTTCATTACATCTGCACCTCTTTTCTCTTCGTGATGATGACTTGCGTCAGCGTGAGTCCAGCAACAATCAGGAAGAAGATGATCGCTTTTGCCTGACCTAAGCCATAATTGCCGTAAGCAAAGATCTCATTGAAGATATTCATCGCAAACATCTCTGTCGCATTGCTCGGTCCGCCCTTGGTCAGGGACAGATTGACATCATAGATTTTGAACGCACCCGACAAGGTCAGGAACAGACAGATCGTGAAGGAAGGCATCAACAGCGGGAACACAATGCTCTTCAGACGCTGCCACAGACTTGCTCCATCGACCTTGGCCGCTTCCATCAGCTCATCCGGAATCCCCTGGATTCCCGCGATATAGATGATCATCGTATAACCTGCCAGCTGCCAGGTGAACACCGCAACGATGGCATACAACGCAAACTGCGGATGCAGCAGCCAGTTAAAGAACACACTGCCGAGCCCTGTTTTCTCTCCCAAGAAACTGAAGGCATCCGTAAAAATAAACTGCCAGATGTAACCCAGGATCAGACCGCCGATCAGGTTCGGCATGAAAAACATCGTCCGCGCCGCGTTTCTTGAGCGGAGTTTTGTCGTAACGAGCAGTGCAAACCCAAGCCCTAAAATATTGACGCAGACCAGCGCAAGCAGCGTGAATTGAACCGTATGCCAAGCCGATGACAGGAATCGGTCGTCCTGGAACAGCTGAACGTAATTGTCAAACCCTACGAATACTTTCGGATTGGCCGGAATACCGTCCCAATTCACAAAAGAGTACACAATACCGATAATGAACGGGATGATGACGACCGTCGTGAAAATAAACAGAAGCGGCACCGTAAACAGGGCAAACCAGGCTTTGTCCTTTCTTTTGCTCATAATCCATACCTTCTTTCCGTTCCGGATGATTCCCGCGCGGGCGGCATCAAACCTTGAATTCGTGTTAGAAAAAAACAAAAGCCTAACGCTCTTGGATCATAAGAACGTCGGAGGCTAGGCTTTCGTTTTCATGGAATTGTTATTTCACTTCAGCGGCTTTGCCTGCTTCTTACTTGGATGCTTTCGCCCATACCTCATCAAGTTTCTGCAGGAACTGTTCACCTGTCATGCCCGGATTCATGAAGTACTCCTGCGTCGCCGGAGCCAGGTCATTTGTGATGATGCCCGACGGGAAGTAGTTCAGTGCCCAAGTAATCGTCTCGCCTTTCGTTGTTGCCTCATGCACCGCTTGGGACAATGGATCCAGGTCGCCTGCTTCAATATTCGTTAAAGCCGGAATGAATTTGAAATCGTCCACGATGGCTTTCTTGCCTGTGTCGCTGGTAAACAGCCAATTCAGGAAAGCGTTCGCAGCTTTGACTTCATCAGCATCAGCCTGATTGTTGACGACCCAGTAGCTCGCCACGCCAACGGCGATTTTATCGTTGCCCGCAAGCGGGAACGGCATCATGCCGACCTTGGAGCCGAAATCACCGAAGTCCGCAAGCATGGAGTAACTCCAGTTGCCTTGATGCACCATAGCCGTTTTTTCTGTTGCAAAGTCACCCATCTGGCTGTCGTATTTCACTTCCAGCGGATTCTTGGCATTGGCTTTGATCACATCCATGAATTTGGCCCACTCCTGGAACTCTTTCGTGTCGGCCATCTTCACTTCGCCTTTATTCAGCTGTTCAATATAAGCCAGCGGATCCGCTTGAAGCGCAAATGGTGTATTGAGAATGTGTCCGATCAGGAAGTATGCCTCCTGGGACAAGCTCAAACCGTTCTTGCCATCAGCCTTCAATTGCTCCATCGTCTTGGTGAAGGAGTCCAGGTCTTTCACATTCGCCGGATCTACCAGGTCCTTGTTGTATACAAGTCCGAAGCCCTCTACACCGTATGGAACGCCAACGGTTTTATCGTCGACCTTCAATTCCATGTCAGGCGCAATGTTCTTAACATACTCTTCACCGCTCAAGTCGGAGAAATAGGATTTCAGCTTCTCGGACTCGGGTCCCTGTGCTACGCTGAATATCGTCGGTCCCTGATTGCTGCCGAGCTTTGCTACCAGCTGCTGCGAATAGGCATCGCCCGCTGCACCCCATACTTCAACCTCGTTGCCGGTCTCTTCTTTATAAGTTTTAACCAAGGCTTCAAGTGGTTCTGTAATTTCAACTTTAGATTGGAAGAGCGTAATTTTCTTTAGCTTATCTCCCCCGGATGCTGCTCCAGACTCTTTGTCAGATGTACCGCCACAGGCCGCAAGTGTCGCAACCAAAGCGGTTGCCGTCAGTATGCTTAATACCTTTTTTACTTTTTTTAAGTGACACGCCTCCCCCTAACGGACTCTATAAAGTAAAACGTTTACAAACCCATCATATGGCGGTTTATCTAGATTGTCAATAAAAATTGTACGCGTTTTCATAAAAATATTAAGTAAAAAAACTAGTAAAATATTAGATATTTTACTAGTTAAATTCCCTGCGTTTTATTTTACTGTTTTCCGCCACTGGATGGTGGCATTCAGTTTAAAGGGTTCCCTGCCCGTGGTGCCCTTGATCATTTCCAACAGTTCCTTCGCCGCTAAATAACCGCTTTCATAACGGGGGATGGCAATCGTGGTCAATCCGGCCATGGCCGCCGCATCCGAATTGTCGAATCCGGTGATCGAGATATCCTCCGGTACCCGCAATCCATTCTCCTCCAGCGCTTTAATCGCGCCCAGAGCCATGTTGTCATTCGCGCAGACCAGCACTTCTGGCAAGACGTTACTCAGTACCAGGATTTTGGCAGCCTGATATCCGCTTTCCTCACTGTAGTCGCCATGAAAGTAATTGCGGCGATCAAAGACGATCCCGTTCTTCGCAAGCGTATCTATAAATCCGGCGTACCGCTCCTTATGGTCCAAAGTAAACTCCAGCCCGCCGATGTATCCAAATGTTTTGAACCCCTTATCCACCAAAGCCTGAACCATCTCACACATCACAGGGTAATTGTCAACGATCACGCTCTTGGTGTTGGCATACTCGTTATCGATAATCCGGTCCATGAGAACAACGGGAAATTGAGGCGTAGCTACAGAGACCAAATATTCGTCCGTCATATTCCGGTCCAGACTTATGGTACCGCTTGCAAATTTGCTGCGCATGAAATTCGTGCTGGATTTATTCGTGCAGATGATGAGGTCATACCCGTTCTCCGTCAGGCAATGGCTGATGCCCTTGATGATTTTTAAATAATAATCGCGATCAAAGTCGCTGAATACAAATATAATCGTGTTGCTTTTATCGGATTTGGTCCCCTTATGTGGAAAATAGCCATGTTCCGAGCATAATCTCAGCACCCGCTCCCTCGTATCCTGGCCCACGTTCTTGCGTCCGTTAAGTACATTGGACACTGTAGACACCGAGACATCCGCGAGCCTTGCAATTTCCTTCAAACCACTCATGCGTCCTATCCCCTCTCCAAAGGCGTTAGTAAATTTAATATAACATGGTTTTATTTTTAATAAAATTTACTTATTTTGTTTGGACGAGTTTTGGCATGGAAAATAATTGATGGGGATCATCGCTTAAGCAGGAAATTCTTTGCTTATACAGGCCAAGAAGCAGGCCATACGATGACATCGCCGTGACCTGCTTATCCGTATGTATGTACCGGGAATCAGAGCTGGCTTAAGGACAATCACCGGCCCTGCCTCACTCAATATCCGCAGATGGCAACGCACTTGCGGCTGGCCAATTCCCAAAATTTCTACGATGTCGCTGACCGATCTCGATTCTTGCTTTTAGAGTTCAACAATGTTAAATCGGTTCGGTTACCCGTTCCCTTTGCTTATGCTGGTTCTCTTAGAGAACCAACAAAGAGGCCGCCCAATGGCGGTCCTCTCTCACTATAAACTCCTCTATAGATCAAAACCGGTCAAAACTATGAAAATTTCATAAAATCACTATGGTTGAATTGACACATTATGCAGCTGCATAATACCGTTTGGATGTCTCCAAAAGCCCTCGACCTTGCTGCTGACTCCGTTTAAATACTCCTGGTGGTGGATATACAACATCGGGGCCAGCTCAACCAGCTTCTCTTGCGCCTGTTTGTAGATTGCCTTGCGCTGTTCAGGATCGTTCTCCTTACGACCTGCATCCAGCAGTTTATCCAGTTCAGGATTCTTCGTAAAGGTGCGGTTACCCGGCTCCCCTACATTTTTGGAATGGAACAGCTCATACATGCCGTAGTCGGCATCAGCCGTTACCGTAGACCAGCCCAAGATGAACATATCATGCTTGCCTTCTGCTGTCTGGGCCAGATAAGCGCCCCACTCCACCACTTCGATTTTGACATCGACATTCAATTCCTTCAACTTGGACTGTACATACTCGGCAACCTTGATGCGCTCCGGATTATCGTTGGTCCAGATGGTTGTGGAGAAACCTCCCTCGTACCCGGCCTCCTTCAGCAGTTCCTTCGCTTTGTCTATGTTATATTCGATCGGCTTTACGGTGGCATCATAGCCGTTTACGTCCGGTGCCAGCGGACCCACGGCAGGAATTCCCGTACCTTCATAAATACCCGAAATGATCTCATCCTTGTTGATGGCCATGGACAAGGCTTGCCTTACCTTCACATCATTAAACGGCTTCTTATCGTTATTAAATCCGATATAAGACAAGCTCAGCGAGGCTTGACGGTTCAACGACATGCCGGCTGTGCTTTCAACCCGGCTGATGCTGCTTGGCGACACCGGATCTATAATGTGCGCATATCCCGTTTCGATCTCGGCGATCCGCGTCCCTTCTTCACTTACGACCTTGAACGTCACCCGATCCACCTTCGCTTTATCCCCCCAGTAATCGGCATTTGCGACAAGTTTCACTTCCTGCCCGGGGTTCCAGCTCTCTAACTTGAAGACGCCCGTACCTACTGGATTCTGTGCAAGGTACGTGCCGGCTTTCTCACCTGCCTTCAGCTTGTCATAATCCAGCTTGATGGCCTCTGCACTCACCATGCTGACCGCGGAATGGGCAAGATGCGCAAGCAGCGGCGAGAAGGCATACTCGGTCACGAACTGCACCGTATACTCGTCAATAACCTTGACCTCTTTAATCATGGCGACAAGCGAGGCTCGCGGAGAGGCTACGTCCGGATCCTGCATGCGCTCTATGTTCGCTTTTACGACCTCGGCATTGAATGGGGAGCCGTCTGTATAATTTACTCCCTGTCTCAGCTTGAACTCCCATGTCAGCTCATCGATTGCTTTCCAGCTCTCGGCCAGCCCGGGCTGAATGTTCAGGTCCTTATCATGAATCACCAGTGTGTTATAGATATGTGTTGTCATTACACTCGTTTGCTGGTCCGTCGACATATGAGGGTCCATGGATGGCGGATCAGAAAGCCAGGCAATCACAAGCTCATTCGCACCGGCTTCGGTCGTCCCCTCGGCGGGATCTTTGCTGCCTGTCTCCGGAGCCGGTGTATTGCTGTTATTTGACGGCGTTTCGGGATTACTGCTCTTGCTTGAACTATTGCACGCTGAGAGCACTACGGTAAGTATGACCAAGATACAGACAAGCCACCTTAATCTTCTATTACCTGCCATGTGAAACAAACTCCCCCTTCTCAATCAAAATAGGAAAATATTTTATACACAGTTAACATATATTTTACTATTTGATATTTATACCAGAAGAAGCCAGATTTACTTGCCGTTTCTACGACACCAATTCTGATATCCATACTCTGAGAAAGGATGATTTCACGTGCATAACATGACCGCTGATGCCAGACCACAAGAATCCGGTAATCATGGAACCCGCCTCGTACAATGGAAATCTTTCTACCACCGTCTGAGGAAAAACAAAGCGGCCTTATGGGGGGGTTATTTTCTCCTGCTGATGATTATTGTCGCTGTCATCGGCCCCCTGCTCACCCAGTATGATCCGACCAAAGTAGACTATTCTACGAAACTGCTCAAACCCTCTGCTGCCCATTGGTTCGGTACGGATCACAACGGAAGAGATATATTCACACGAATTATCCACGGCATGCGCCTCACACTCTCGGTCGGTTTTATCTCCGTCATCATCGGAGCTGCTTTTGGTGTCGTACTCGGAATCATATCAGGCTATTACGGCGGCAAATGGGATACTCTCATTATGAGAATTACTGATGTCATGCTGGCATTTCCAGGCATTCTGCTAGCATTGGCGGTTGTAAGCGTTCTCGGAAAAAACCTGTTTAACGTGATCATTGCAGTCAGCATCTTCTCGATTCCCACTTTTGCCAGAGTCGTCCGAGGCTCCACGCTTGCCGTCCGCAAGCTCGAATATATCGATGCCATGCGTTCGCTTGGCGCGAGCGACGGCCGCATCATCTTCGGACATATTCTGCCGAATATTACATCCCCCATCATCGTGCAGGCTACGCTGCGGATTGCGGTTGCCATCCTGACCGCCAGCGGTCTCTCCTTCCTCGGTCTTGGCGCCCAGCCTCCGACACCGGAAGTGGGGAGCCATGCTGAATGATGGGCGCAACTATATTATGGATCACCCTCATGTCGCCCTGTTCCCCGGCCTGTCGATCGTTGTCGTGGTCATCGCATTTAATCTGCTGGGTGACGGCTTGCGAGATGTCCTTGACCCGAAAATGAAAAAATAATGAAGGGAGCTGCCGGGCCATGCTCATCTATTCCATTCGAAGGCTTATTCAGACGATACCTGTCGTCATTGGCGTCACCATTGTTGTCTTTCTGCTGATGCACCTCATCCCGGGGGATGCGGCGCAGGTCATTATTGGGGAAGGGGCACCTAAAGAGCAGGTTGAGAAAATCCGCGAAAATCTGGGATTGAACGATCCGCTGCCACTGCAGTATTGGAACTATGTCAGCGGTTTGCTGCAAGGAGATCTCGGCGATTCAATCCGCAGCAACCGTCCCATCGCCGATGAAATATTCAAAAGCCGGTTCTGGATCACCGTCGAGCTGGCCATCTACAGTACGATCCTGGCCGTATTTCTTGGCATTCTGGCAGGCATCATCTCCGCCGTTAAAAAAAGCTCGCCTGCCGACATCGGCGTCATGTTCATCGCCCTGTTCGGGCTGTCGATGCCGAACTTCTGGCTGGGGCTCATGTTGATTCAGTATTTTGCCGTAGATTTGGGCTGGTTCCGCCCTTCCGGCTGGGGCACCTGGTCGCAGACGGTCCTTCCCGTGATCACGCTCGGGACAGGCGGCGCTGCGATTATCGCCAGAATGACCCGCTCCAGCATGCTGGAGGTTATCGGTCAGGATTACATCCGCACCGCCCGTGCCAAGGGTGTCCGGGAGCGCATCATTGTCTACCGGCATGCCTTGAAAAATGCAATGATTCCCGTCATTACGGTCATCGGCCTCGAATTTGGAGGCCTGCTCGGCGGGGCGGTGCTGACCGAGTCCGTCTTTGCCGTGAACGGCATGGGACGCTATGTGATCGACTCGATCAGGGCGAGGGATTTTCCCGTTGTGCAGGCCACTGTACTGGTGCTCTCGGTCATGTTCGTGCTTGTCAATCTGCTCGTGGACATATCCTACCGATACTTCAACAAGCGCATCGATTTCGATTGATTGATCTGGTTAGGATTCCAATTGACCCCCTACTCGCTGCCTGCCGGACTTGATCTATTTCTGGGTGCTGTGCGGACATAGTATCCGCTGTTTGCTGAGGAATGGCCTGTTTCTGGGGTGCTGCGCAGACGCATGATCTGCTATTTGCTCTGAATCGACCTATTCTCGAGACCTTGCGGACACGATCCGCTATTTGCCGAGAATCGACCTATTCTCAAGCCCTTGCGGACACACGATCCGTTATTTGCTCAGAATCGACCTATTCTCGAGACCTTGCGGACACACGATTCGTTATTTGCTCAGAATCGACCTATTCTCGAGACCTTGCGGACACACGATTCGTTAATCTACTCAAAACCGTGGATTAATCCCGGAATATTTCGCATTAGCGGATCTGGTGTCCTCATACTGCTACTAAATGGCTAAAAACAAACAAATAGCGGAACCACGGTCCGAAAGCTACCCTATTGAGACAATCTGAGCTATTTGGGAGCCTTTTGCACACCTATATTAGATACCAAATCCTCATTAGCCTAATGGAGCGCATTTACTGAAATTACTTTGTTTCGGGACTTTGGAACATACACCCCTGTTTAGTTGAATTCAATTTGTTTTGGAACTTTGGGGCATTTAATCCAACACCGGACACACGATCCGAGGAGCGAGCCTGTTCTTGATTTCCTGCGGACACACGATCCGCTATTTGCTCAGAATCGACCTATTCTCGAGCCCTTGCGGACACACGATCCGTTAATCTACTCAAAACCACGGATTAATCCCGGAATATCTTGCAATAGCGGATCTGGTGTCCTCGTACTGCTACTAAATGGCTAAAAACCAACAAATAGCGGAACCACGGTCCGAAAGCTACCCCTAATTGAGACAATCTGAGCTATTTGGGAGCTTTTTGCACACCTATATTAGATACCAAATCCTCATTAGCCTAATGGAGCGCATTTACTGAAATTACTTTGTTTCGGGACTTTGGGGCATATGCTCATGAGTAGCCCAACATCGTGCCGCTCCGAGCCAACAGCAAATACCGTCAGATCAATTGAAAGCGAAGGGAGCTTAGACCATGATGAAGATGGAACAGCACGCATCAAATCTGCTTACGATCAAGAACCTGCAGACCTCTTTTTTCACCGACCTGGGAGAAGTAAAAGCGGTGGATGATATCAGCCTGAGCGTACGTAAGGGGAAGACACTCGGGATCGTTGGCGAATCCGGCTCAGGCAAAAGCATATTGTCCTTGTCCATCCTGCGGCTGATCCTTCATCCGGGACGAATCGTTGGAGGACAAATCCTATATAACGGAGAGAATCTGCTCGATAAATCGGACCGGCAGATGCGCAAATTAAGGGGCAACCAAATCTCGATGATCTTCCAGGAGCCGATGACCTCGCTCAATCCGGTCTTCACCGTTGGCGATCAGATTGCAGAGGCGTATCAGATTCATGAGAATCTGAGCAAAAAACAAGCCATGGACAAAGCCGTCGACATGTTACGGCTGGTGGGCATTCCCTCCCCGGAAAAAAGAGTGCGCCAGTATCCCTTCCAGCTGTCCGGCGGTATGCGCCAACGTGTCATGATTGCCATGGCGCTGGCCTGCAACCCCGATCTGCTGATCGCAGACGAGCCGACCACGGCGCTTGACGTGACCATCCAGGCTCAAATACTGGAGCTGATGAAGGAACTGCAGCAGAAGCTGCAAATGTCGATTATTTTTATCACACATGATCTGGGCATTGTAGCTGAAACCTGTGATGACGTAGCGGTCATGTACTGCGGAAAAGTGGTGGAATATACCGATGTGCGGACCCTGTTCAAGCACCCGAAGCACCCCTACACCGTCGGCCTGATGAACTCGCTGCCGCGGCATGATGTCGATAAAGAAACGCTTGAGCCGATTAAAGGCTCCGTCCCAAGCCCTTATGATCCGCAGGATGGCTGCCGGTTTGCGCCGCGCTGTCCGCACGCCGCCCAGCTGTGCTATGACAAGCTGCCTGACCTCCAGGCACTGGATGACCATCAGCAGGTAAGGTGCTGGATATACACGGATCAATGGCAGACCGAAAGCGAGGTGAACGTTCTCCCATGAGCAAAGAGCTGTTAACCGTCAAGAATCTCAAGCAGTATTTCCCGATCAAGGGCGGCGTCCTTGGCCGCACCGTCAATGTCGTAAAGGCCGTGGATGACATTTCGTTCTCTGTGCATGAGGGGGAAACCGTCAGTATCGTGGGCGAATCCGGCTGCGGCAAATCCACCACGGGCCGGGCCATCCTAAGGCTGGATGAACCGACCTCCGGCGAGGTGCTGTTCGAAGGGACGGATCTGCTCTCCCTGAACAAAACGCAGATGACCCGAAGGCGCAAAGACTTGCAGATGATTTTTCAAGATCCCTACGCGTCGCTGAATCCCAGAAAAACCGCGCTGCAGGTGCTAGAAGAAGCGATGGACATTCAGAATGTCGTGCCGAAGAAGGACCGCCGGTCCCGTTCCATCGAACTTCTGGAGACCGTCGGGCTGGCTTCCTATCAAGCCAATCGTTATCCCCATGAATTCAGCGGCGGGCAGCGACAGCGGATCGGGATCGCCCGTGCCCTGTCCGTGAATCCCAGGCTGATCATCAGCGATGAAGCAGTCTCAGCGCTCGACGTCTCGATCCAGGCACAGGTACTCAATCTGATGAAATCGCTGCAAACCGAGTTCAAGCTCACCTACCTGTTCATCTCCCATGATCTCGGGGTTGTACGCCATATCTCCGACCGGATCATCGTGATGTACCTGGGAAAAATTGTGGAAATCGCGGATAAGCGCGCGCTCTTCCAGCAGCCGCAGCACCCCTACACCCGCGCCCTGCTATCCGCCATCCCGACGCTGGATCCCGAGCGCAAGAAGGAACGAATCATCCTGAAAGGGGATGTTCCATCCCCAATCAATCCGCCTTCCGGCTGCCGGTTTCATACCCGCTGCATGTATGCCAAGGACCTATGCAGATCCGAGGCTCCAGCGCTTCGGGAAGTGCTTCAGCAGAACAGCGGCCATCAAGCAGCCTGCCACTATATCGAGGAGATTGCCGCCGGTACACTGGAAATGGCGCAGCCCTGTTCACCACTTCGGGCCGAATGACGGAAGTGTACAGGATGCGCGTGGTCCAGGGCACACTTGAATGGCTGTCGAGACAACCACACGATAAATACGCCACCAAAAAAGCGAGAGAACCATCATCTCGCTTTTTTTAATGCACGGAGCTATTAACCGGCCCCGGAATGAAGCGTAAATACCGAAATTTCCGGCGGATTGCCCAGCCTGATTTTAAAGCGTGTTGTGCCGATGCCCCGGTTCACATATAACCGTGCTTCCCGCTCTGAGCCGGGTATGTCATACATCCCGCTTATATACTTGTCCGCCAGCGAAGTCCTGATCCATGCTCCCAGCACAGGCACATTCACTTGACCGCCATGGCTGTGACCAGACAGAATCAGGTCAATCGGATACCCAAGCAAGCGATCCGCTACGTCAGGCTCATGCACAAGCAGCATATTGAAGTGATCTTCGCTCAGGTCGGATAGTGTACCTTCAGCGTCCGGCCGACCCAGAAGATAATCGTCCAGGCCCGCAACGGTCATCGTCTCTCCGCTGCCGAGCGTTAAGTTTGCCGTATCGTTGACAAGCACGCGGAACCCTGCCTTTTTCATATATTCCTGGTACACGCGGCTCCCCCCGCCACCGCGGTCGTGATTGCCATAAACGGCGAATTTGCCTAGCGGCGCCTCGATCTCGGACAGAATATCCGGTACTTCCTTGATGCTCGCCGGACTTCGCCATACCGAATCAAATAAGTCGCCCGTAAATACGACCAAATCCGGCTTCTCCCGATTCAATCGCTGAACGAGTTGGCGCAGCTGGCGGTTCGAATAGCTTTCGCCAAGATGAGTATCACTGAACTGGGCGATTTTGATCCCATGAAAAGATTGCGACAGGTTCGGCGATTCCACCGTATGATGGGTCACCGTCAGTCGGCTCGGTTCTATTTGCGTAGCATAATAATAAGTCCCGGCAGTCAGCAGGAGCATTCCGATTACAATCCAAACGATGACACGGAGTGGGCGAGGTGATTTGCCCATTCCCGCTGCAGCAGCTTTTGCCTGCACTCCGTCGTGATCCAGCATTCTCATATCAGCCTCTTCCTCTCTTTATCCCAGAACTCGGTGCCCCACATACAGCAGCAGCACCACTAGCAGGAAAAACAGGCTCAGCAGCAGACTCGGCAGTTTATGAATCATGGGTGTCATCCCTTTCTCTCGGTGATGACTACATCTTAGGTCCCCTCTGTTACATCAATGTGACAGCAGCAAAAAAAGCCAATACAACAGCCTCACGGCTGATGCATTGGCTCTAATCGATCCTCCTCACGAACGAACGATTTCAGGATCGCTATGATGATCCATGAACGGCAGGGAAAAATAGAAGGTCACCTCATCTGCGTCAGGACGGACCCCATAGATGGCATGATGCTTCTCCAGAATCGTCCGTACAATCGACAGGCCTAGGCCTGTGCCGCTGTATAACTTGCTGCGCGAGGATTCCATCACATAAAACGGCTCCCATACGTGATCCCAATCGACTGGAGATCTTGCAGACGGTCCTACTGCGTTGGTGATTTCGAAATGAAAAACACCCACCCTGCGCTCTGCCCTAACCCGGATGGTTTCATCCGCGGTATACTTCATGGCATTTGTCAGCAGATTGTGAAACACCGAGGCCAGCTTGGCCTCGTCGGCCATCACCATGCCGCCCTCTGGCGGCAGCAAATCCTCAAACTGCACGCTTAAACCCTGCTGTTCAAAGGATAAGCGGTACGTATCCAATATCCCGGTTAGCAGCTGACGAATCTCAACAGGAGCATGCGTATACGGCTCGACCTGCAGCTTGGAGAATAACAGGAGACGATCAACCATCTCCGTCATGTCATCGGTTTTGTTTCGTATAATTTCCGTATAGGTTCCGTCGTCAAGTCCATCCTGAATGCCTGTCGCATACGCCTTGATCAAGGCTAACGGTGTCCTTAGCTCATGTGAAATATCGGCAATAAACCTGCGCAGCTCCTCATTCTTCCCCTCAAGTGTCACATGGGCACTCTCCAGCTTGGTACTCATTGAGTTAATCCGCTCGGCCAGCTCCTCCACCTCATCACCGGTGCGAATGTCCGCTTTTGTAAAGGTCAGGTTGGAAATCGCTTCGGCGGTTTCATTCAGCTTCGCCAGCGGCTTGACGATTCGCGTCGTAAACAGCACGGACAGCAGGATCAGCACCACCAGGGCCCCGCTCCAAATATACACATTAAACTGATTAACCATCGAGATGGTGTCAGACGTATACGGAATGGACTCTCCAACGGCAACAACATTCCCTTCCATTGGCAAAAAAATTGACGAGGAAGTTCGATTTTAATTTGGGTTGGTCGTATATTTTGTTAACCCTTCCGCCTTCCCGCAACGTATCGATGTTGTCCGCTGTCAGCCAAAAGCGGCTGAGCGTAATCCGCTTCTCATTCAGCCGCGTCTTGAGGCGGTCATTCAACTGATCTTCGCTCTCCGCCAGATCCGCATAAACGATCGTAACCCGGTAGGTCTGCTCCAGCTCCGCTATTTCCTCCAAGAGCCGCTTCTTTTCCATCGACAGCACATGGGAGCTGACTTCCACGAGCTTCTGCTTCTGTTGGTATAACACGTATTTCGGGAGAAAATACGTATTTAAGGCAAGAGACACAATGAATACGGCGGAGAGCACCAGTGTAATGCGAATGATCAGCTTTTTGCTTAACTTGCTCATAGACTGTCATCCAGACTGTATCCCATCCCGCGGTGGGTTTGAATGCATGACTCGCCGATCTTTTCCCTAAGCCGCCGGATGTGGGTATCCACGGTGCGCTCATCGCCAAAATAATCAAAGCCCCATACGTGATCCAGCAGCATTTTTCTCGACAGAATCCGGCCTTTGTTCGCCAGAAAATATTTCATGAGTTCGAACTCTTTATGCGTAGCCATCACGTCCTGTTCCCCGCGGTAAATCCGCTGCTCCTCCAAATCCACGGTCACGTTCCCGATCACGACCTTGGCGTTCAAATGCAGCAGTTTCTTGGCGCGCAGCAGCAGAATACGGGGATCAAACGGCTTCCGTACATAATCATCCGCACCGGACTGCAAAGCCGCAAACTCATCGTCCGCCTCGCCTTTAGCGGTTAACAGCAGAACTTTCGTATGGCCAAGCTGTTTAATGGTTCTGCATACTTCAATCCCGCTCCGCTTGGGCATCATCCAATCGAGAATGACCAGATCCATCTTATGATGATAAAAGAGGTCGACCGCCTCTTCCCCGTCCTGGGCAAGAAAAACAGTAAACCCCTCTTTTTCGAAATAAGCTTTCAAAATATGAAGCATGTGCTGCTCATCATCTGCTATTAACAGGTTCATATACGTCTCCTTAACCTCATCGTGAGTATATATGCCCATCAGTATAACAAAAGACGATCTTCCGCAGCAATTACGCCGCCTTCACAGAAGGCGCATCCCCCGCTTCGCTTGGAATCATGTTCTTCCGTCTGTAGATGGAGAGAAGCAGGCCGACCACAGCGAGATCCAGGATTTGGTTCATCCCGCTATAGGAGATGAATGGCGGTTCTAATGTAACTTTTGGAAAAATACCCAATCCCATTAATATAGGCCAGAGCAAGCGGAAACCGAATACAACGATCAGTAACGAAGAGATGTGTTTAGCATAAATGTCTTGGTGGACCGCAGAAATATTCCATATCCTCATGAGGAATAGAAGAATCAGCACTCCTGTCGCAATCCCGAACATCCACCCAAAACAATAAATCAGATAAGGAAACACGTTTTCATACAGGACATAAGGGATCTTCGGTGTAACTTCACCAAATCCTTGTCCAAACCAGCCCGCTGTCTGGATCGCCTCAGCGTTATTCCCCATGTACCACAATTCCTTGGCTGACGGATTCATGAACTCTCTCCACCTGAGCAGTAAATGATCCATGCGAGTGAAGAGAAAAATGGATAACCCCGCAAGAGGCATCACAGAAATCAAGGCAAATTGTTTTCGGCTTCTGCTCGTTCTCCAAGTTAATACAAGAAACCCGACCGTATAAATGTACGTGTATATAATCGAGCTGCTTATGCTGTACAGGACCACTGGCAGAACCCCGCGATACAGGGTGTTCAGTACCGCCTCCCACCGTCCCCACTGGCTGGCAGGCTTCATGCCTGCTAAGGCGATCAGAAGCGGCAGCAGCGAGAACGTGACGATATTGACGCCGATGAAACCTATATTGATATAAGGAGTTCTCATATCGTATAACTGCCCATATAACAGCGAAAAGGCTAATAGAAGGACGACGAAGAAAAACACAGGTGCCGAGTACTTTCTCAATTGCCGATAATCCAGAAAATAAAAAACGGTCATACATAGAACACCGATTCCGAGGTAGAGCAACTTTCTCTCTGCAAGGACGATGGAATACCTTTCGTCTCCGTAATACACACTCAACATGCCAACCAGCCCTATAATCAAAAGAAGCCCCAGCATCACCAGCAGCTTCCAATCCATCTGGGGCCGATGGGCCATGTGCAGGCTCTTGCCGATATCCTCCGGGACCCCCATCTGTTTTACCGCATCCTCCACGGCCGATTCTTCCGTATTCCCCTCCCGCATCAAAAACTCGACCCGATCTTCGATATGACTGAGCAGTTCCTCCCGAATCTCTATATGCATTTGTCTTGTGCGAACTTGTTTGCACACACGGTCTAAAAATTTCCGAACAATCTGATACTCCTCCATTTGCCGCATGTGGTTCCTCCTTGACAGAATATAATTCAGCATTAGCTTCCAGAAGTTTAATGACATCACGCCATAATAATCTTGCATATATAGGCAGGTTACATTAGCTAAATGATGAATATTTTTACAATAGTTAATTAAAAAAAAGATAACTCTCCCTAAACTTCGAAAAGAGTTATCTAATCATGATGGGTTAAAACAGTAGAAGTTGTACGATAAACCTGTTCGATATAACATAAGTTTTGCTACATCAGCATTGCAATTACGCCGCCTTCACAGAAGGCGCATCCCCCGCTTCGCTTGGAATCATGTTCTTCCGTCTGTAGATGGAGAGAAGCATACCGACCGCAGCGAGGTCCAGGATGTTGTTTGTGCCGCCATAAGAGATGAATGGAAAATCCAGACTCACAACCGGTACCACGCCAAGTCCCATAATGATCGGCATGAGCAGGCGCAGGCCCAACACGACAATGACACCGGTCACGATATTTTTCCCGTAGGAATCGTGAAGTACATTGGATATGCTCCACATTCTGGCGAGGAACAAAAGAACGACCATCCCGACCACAATGCCAAACATCCAGCCGAAGCAATAGATCAGATAGGGATATATGGAGTCGCTATAAACGTACGGGATCCCCGGATTCGGCGTTGCAAAACCTTGACCAAACCAGCCGGCAGAAGAAACGGCATCGGCGATGGTCCGCATGAAGTAGTCCCCGGCTCCTTCTCGATCTGCAACCCCCTCCAGTCTCCACATGAGATAATTCCTTTTTGTAAACAGGACAACCGCCAATCCAGCAAACGGCAGCAGGGTCAATACTGCAAATTGTTTACTATTCTTTTTGGTAGTCCAAGTCAGTACCAGGAACGCCAGCAAGTAGATGAACATATACACCATGGATCCACTCAGACTGTACAGCACGATAGGCAGCACACCCCGATACAGGATGTGAAATACCCCCTCCCATGGTCCCCATTGGCTAGCAGGCTTCATGCCTGCCGCAGCAAATAGGAGAAGGAAGACGGAAACCGTTCCCAGCATGGGAATCACAATAGGCCCGAAGTGAAGATATAGGTTTGCCCCATTCACATTTGAGCCGAAAAATTCCGTCATCGCCATGAGGCACAGCGTGATGAAAAATAAAAACCCTGAATATTTTTTAAGCTTTCTGTAATCCAGGAAATAGAGGGCGATGAGAAGGATGAATCCTATACTCAGAAACACGGCTTTTCTTGCGAATATATCTGTGACGTGTTCCGTACCGGCATAGTCCACGCTCAGCGCGCCGAACAGTCCAATAATCGAGAGCAGGGCCAGCAGGACCAGCAGCTTCCAATCCATCTGAGGCCGATGGGCCAGATGCAGGCTCTTGCCGATATCCTCCGGGACCCCCATCTGTTTTACCGCATCCTCCACCGCAGGCCCTTCGGCATTCCCCTCCAGCATCAGCAGCTCCGTACGCTCCTCAATATGCCCGAGCAGCTCTTCGCGGATTTCCGGATGCATGGCTCTGGCACGCACCTGCCTGCACACGCGGCCCAGAAAATCTTGCACCACCTTGTATTCTTCGATCGGTCGCATGCTAACCGCCCTCCCCGATCACGGTGTCCACCGCCGTGCGGAACCTGACCCATTCCTTGGTCTTCTCACGGAGCTGGTCCTTCCCAAGCTCGGTAAGCCGGTAATATTTACGCTTTCGGCCATCATGCTGACTCCAAGAGGATTCAAGCCACCCTTCCGCTTCAAGCGTGTGCAGAATCGGATATAACGTGCCTTCCTTCATCAGGAATACCCCGTCCGAGCTTTGCTCGATCTCCTTGATCAGCTCATAACCGTACATTTCCCGCTTGTTCAGCACGGTAAGCAATAAAATGACGGTGCTGCCCTTAAGCAGCTCTTTGTTAATGCTCATTCTCTTATCACTCCAATACCTAGATAATCTATGTATCGTAAATCTATGTATACGAGTATAAAATAAGCTTCCCCATATTGCAACGGTAACTTCTCAAGTAATTAGATGCTCCATGTCCTTGCCGATCACAAATGATTCGTGCCTGCGCATCTGTGCCCTACGCTAAAATAGAATCACAGCAGCTCCAGTAAAGCCTCTCCTTCCGCACGCTGTATGACTCCACAGCGAATAGCCCGGAAGCTTCAGCTGTCCGGCTATTCCAACAGTTTTCAATTATTCAAACAGCTATTCCATCGATTAATTAAACAGCTCTTCATTTCTTCCTATCCAAACGGCCACGGAACCTCAATAGGCCGTAGTTTCGAGTATGGGAAACGACGATTTGGCCTTCTTCGCTCTTCGTAAAACCGTAAAGATCCGCTACGCAGGAATCCGCACGCTTTTTGTGTACCTTCCTTATCGGGACCGCACCACATTTGTTACATGCTGGGCAAAATCCTCCGTATGACGTCGCAGCTCTTCATCCGTCAGCTGCATGGCATTATGGACGGTAAATACCGGCAAGTACGCCGCGCCTACCAGACTGGCCGTCACTTCATACGGCCGTGTCAGCTCCTCCACCGTATAACGGTTGTATCCCCCGCTGCTGTACGCCTCAGCGGCTCCGCCGGTCGTAACGGCCATGCCCCACTCTTTCCCCCGAAGCTTGTCGCCGCCCGGACCATACGCCCATCCGAAAGTCAGCACCTGGTCGAACCAATGCTTCAGAAGGGGCGGTGAGCTGTACCACCAGAAGGGAAATTGAAACACGATTCGGTCATGCCGAAGCAGCAATTGCTGCTCTGCCGCGATATCGATGCATCCATCCGGATACTGTTGATACAGGTCATGCACCGTCACATTTTCCATAGATCTCACCGTCTCGGTTAGTTCCCGATTGATCCGTGATCCCGTTTGCAGACTCGGATGCGCAACGATTACCAGTGTTCTCATGTAGGATCCCCACCCTTTTCTAGGTCTAGTGTTATGTATACAAAAGGTATCAATCCCGACCGACGCCCGAATATGAGAAATGTCACAGGTAGCGTTATCCGTCTGTGATACTGTAGCAAGGAACATTGCGGGCGAAAATAAAGTACGCCAAGGGAGGAGAATGAGAACGTGGCCCTTGTTATTCAAAATGTCAAACTGGCTCATCGCATCCATCGACTAACCGTTCAAGGCAGCTATTCGGCACGAATGGGACAGTTCTTCATGCTTCGATGCTGGGATACGTATCCCGTATTGTCACGCCCGATCAGCGTTCATAACCTGACGGAGGACTCCGTTTCCTTCTTGTATCGCGTGCATGGAACAGGCACATGGCTGCTATCGGCGCTTCAAGCGGGTGACAAGATTCAACTGGAGGGGCCTTTCGGGCAAGGATTTCCTGAGCCCCAAGGCCGGACGGCACTGGTAGGAGGCGGCATTGGCGTTGCCCCACTGCTGCTGGCAGCTAAGGAAATACCTGATGCCAGCGTATATCTGGGATACACCAGCGTCCCTTTCGGAGTCACCGGATTCCACGAGATCAGCCGCAATGTCACCGTCAAATCCGGAGGCACCATTGTTGATGCAGTGGACCCAAGCCGCTATGACAAGATATTCGCATGCGGACCGGTTGCCATGCTGCAAGCTCTGGCCAAAAAAGTGGAGGGCACCCACGCCGAGCTTCACGTCTCCATCGAGAAGCGAATGGGCTGCGGCATCGGGGCATGCAACAGCTGCACGTTAACCTCCGCTGGCGCAAGCCGCAAAGTATGCACCGATGGTCCTGTCTTCCCGGCGAAGGAGGTGAATTGGAATGATCTCCATCGATTGTGAACTGGCAGGCGTGCCGCTGTCGAATCCGATACTGGCGGCATCAGGCACCTTCGGATTTGGCAAACCGTATGCGGATCTGTATCCGCTTCGCAAGCTCGGAGGCATCGTTTCCAAGGGACTGACCTTGAATCCTCGCCCCGGCAATACAGGTACGCGGCTCTATGAAACGCCATCCGGCATCATGAACAGCATTGGCCTTGAGAATCCGGGGATCCGGGCTTTTCTGGATTCGGAATTATCCGAAATGGCCTCGCATGGGACCGCGGTCATCGTCAATCTTGGCGGCGGTACCTTACGTGAATATACGGAGGGCGCCGAGCTGCTTACGGAAGCCAGCCTCAAGCTACAGGCAGCAGGCAAGCGTGCCATCGATATGATCGAGCTTAACATCTCCTGCCCCAACATCAAGGAAGGCGGACTTGCCTTCGGCGTTGAGAACGAACAGGCACAAGAGGTGGTCCGGGCTGTCCGCAGAGCTACTGCGCTGCCTCTGCTCGTCAAGCTCTCTCCCGGAGCACGGGATTTGAAGGAAATGGCACGAATGTGCGAAGCCGAAGGCGCTGACGGGCTTTCCCTTATCAATACGATTCAAGCGATGGCGATTGATATCCGGGAACGGCGAAGCGTATTTGACAGGGCTTATGCCGGATTATCGGGGCCGGCGATTAAACCGATTGCACTTCGCATGGTTCATCAGGTAGCCCGATCCGTATCCATCCCCCTCGTTGGGATCGGCGGAATCAGCTGTGCCGAGGACATCCTCGAATTCATCATGGCAGGTGCGGCAGCCGTGCAGATCGGCACCTTCAACTTCATCAACCTGCGAGCCGGCGATACCCTGGCTGAAGAGCTGATTCAGCTGATGGATCGTGAAGGGATCCCTTCGCTGGATGATATTCGAGGCATCATCTAGTCTAATAGCCCTCATCTGGAGTCATTCAAGTGGTCCCACACCCGGAGCATCATTGCTATTTGTGATTTTTTTCACCGATAACTATTCTTTTTAAGAATAAAATGAACTCAAGAACAACAATTGTGAAGTAATTCACAAAATTATAGGAGGAAACCAGAATGAAAAGGACACTCTCTCTATCCCTCTCCATTATGTTAATGTTTGCGCTGCTCGTTGGCTGCGGGGGCAACGGAGACCAAGAGCCTGCCACCACGGACAAACCGGCAGAGAGCCAAAACACGGATAATGGCGGAACTACGGAGCAACCGGCACAAGAAGGAACAGCCCTGCAAGACGGCTTGTATTACGCTGAAGGCGAGTTTGCCGAAGATTCCGGCTGGAAGGAGCTCGTAGCCATTCAAGTCGAAGACGGAAAAATCGTCAGCGCCAACTGGAACGGACTTCACAAGGACGGCGGCTTGGACAAAAAGACTTTTTCCGAGAAGGGTTTCTATGGCATGAAGGAAAAAGGCGGCGCTCAAGCGGAATGGCATGAGCAGGCAGCCAAAATGGAGGAATACCTCGTGGCTCAGCAGTCTGTCGATGGCTTGACCTTGAACGATGAAGGCCGCACGGATGCCGTTTCCGGGGTATCCATCCACGTCAACGGATTTACCGAACTGGCAGCAAAAGCCCTCGCGGCAGGACCTGTCGAAGCAGGACCATACAAAGACGGCAGCTACCATGCGGAAGCGGCTGACTTCGATGCCAACTCCGGCTGGAAGGAAACCGTTGACGTAACTGTCATCAATGGCAAGATCGCAGCCGTTAGCTGGAATGGTATTCACAAAGACGGCGGTACCGACAAAGTGACCCGTTCCAAATCCGGGGAGTACGGCATGAAGAAAGGCGGCGCTCAGTCTGAATGGCATGAGCAGGCTTATCAAGCCGAGCAGTACTTGATCGAAAAACAAGATCCGCAAGCAATCGTTACGGCCGAAGACGGCAAAACCGATGCCATTTCCGGTGTATCCATCCACGTCAACGGATTCGTAGAACTGGCAGCCAAAGCACTCGAAGGCGCTTAATAAGCAGCAAGAGCGATAGAAACAAGACAACTATTCCTTGAGGGGAGATTCGCATGAAACAGATTATCGTGCTGGGCGGCGGATATGGCGGCATACTCACGGCTAAGAAGCTGGCTAAACGACTGCGTAAACAGAAGG
Source organism: Paenibacillus vortex V453 (assembly GCF_000193415.1). Classification (NCBI taxonomy): domain Bacteria; kingdom Bacillati; phylum Bacillota; class Bacilli; order Caryophanales; family Paenibacillaceae; genus Paenibacillus; species Paenibacillus vortex. The sequence goes on along the minus strand of NZ_ADHJ01000008.1, from coordinate 13,729 downwards.
ATTTGCGGATAACACTCATCGACCGCAAGCCGTATCATACACTGCTGACCGAACTGCATGAAGTAGCCGCTAACCGGGTAGAGGAAGATTCCATTAAGGTGGATCTCCAAAAAGTGTTTGCCGGATTCCGTAACGTGGATGTCGTGCTTGATGAGATCGGCGATATCGATTTTGACAACCAGAGACTCCGCGGTGAGAAACAAACCTATAACTACGACTATCTCGTCATCGGAACAGGCAGCAAGCCGACCTTCTTCGGCATACCGGGCGCGGATCAACACGCCTTTACCCTGTGGTCCTATGATGATGCGGTTCGCTTGAAGGAACACACCCTGAACATGTTCCGCAAAGCGGTACTTGAGCGCGACCCGCAGGTTCGCAAAGAAATGCTGACCTTCGTTGTGGTCGGCGGCGGGTTTACCGGCGTTGAGATGATCGGTGAGCTGGCTGAGTTTACTAAAGAACTCTGCAAGGAGTTCCATGTCGAGCCAAGCGAGGTAACTCTTCATGTTGCCGATATGGTCGACAAGATCCTCCCGATCCTGCCCGAGCCGCTAATACGCAAAGCCGAAAAACGGCTGCGCAAAATGGACGTCAACATCATTACAGGCTCCAAGATTACAGAGGTTAAGGCGGACGGCGTTACCGTCGGCGGCAGCGACATTAAATCCCGTACGGTGATCTGGACCGCAGGAGTCGAAGGCTCGGACGTGGTTGGCAGCATGGATGTTGAGCAAAAAGGCCGCAAGCGGATTTTGACCAACGACAAGCTGCAAATCCCTGCCCATCCTAACGTGTACGTTGTAGGCGACAATATATTCTACATTCCTGAGGGTGCAGCTGCACCTGTCCCGCAGATGGTAGAAAACGCGGAGCTGGCAGCCCCGGTCATCGCATTTAACATCGTGGCCGAGCTGTTGAACAAACCGATGAAGTCCTACAAACCGACGTTCCACGGCACGATGGTCTGTATCGGCAGCCGTTACGGGGTAGCCAATGTGGGGGTTCCAGGCCACATGTTCAAGCTCAGCGGCTTCCTGGCTATGGCAGTCAAACATCTGATCAACATGGTGTATTTGTTCCAGGTGTGCGGCTTCAACAAGGTATACCATTACCTGCTGCATGAGTTCTTCCATGTCCGGAACAACCGCAGCTTCCTGGGGGGACATTTTGCGAAACGTTCGCCGAATTTCTGGCTCGTTCCGCTGCGGATTTTTGCCGGATGGATGTGGCTCTCCCAAGGCTGGGATAAGATTCACAAAATTATCGACGATCCGGATAAAGTGTTTCTGATTCCGGCCAAAGCAGCCGACGGCGTAAGCGCAGCCTCTGCTGCAGGCGCTGACGCCGCCGGAGCCGGAGCGGCAGATGCGGTGTCCGCCGCCTCCGCTTACACGGCTGAAGCGGTCTCGGCACTGCCGGTGCCGGATTTCATAAAATCGATGGTGGACTGGTCGATGGACCTCATGTTCTATACCGGCGACGGCGGTTATACTTCGCTTGCTTATGTGTTTCAGACCTCGATGGTACTGGCTGAGCTGATCGTTGGCATCCTGCTGATTGTCGGTTTGTTCACGGCTCCTGCAGCCATAGCCAGTGTTGCTATGGGCGCCATGGTCTGGGTATCGGGCATGGCACCTAACGAAATGCTGTGGTACCTCGCAGCAGGGATCGCCTTGATCGGCGGATCGGGCAGCACGCTGGGTCTGGACTATTACGTGTACCCTTGGCTCAAAAAGGTATGGAAACGAATACCGCTGGTAAGGCGATGGTACGTGTACACGGACTAATCCCTTTCACTGTTATGAGAATAACCGTCACCATGCACGGCTGATTCATCTCATAAGCCGCTTCTGCGTCGATATTTGGAACCCCATGATCAGACCTCAGAGCCGCGCATGTGTCCAGAGCGTAAGTTGCGTTCCCTTGTCGTTGCGATGCCGCCGCGGATTCTGCCCTGGTCCCCGGCGGTTACGGACGATTAACATGAACGTCCTGCGCTCTCTAATCAACACGAGCCTTCCGGAAGGAGTCAATCAACGATGGATATGAAGCTTTTACAAGATACAATCGACATGCTTCGGTCGCATATCGATTCCGGAACGGATATCGATTGGACAGATATGGATAACAGGCCGGTGAGGGACATTGCCGATATGCTTGACGCTTATGAACTGGCCCATTCCCGCAAAATGACGGTACTGGCATGCTGCATCCTGATTCAATCCGCGCTCAGCAAGCACGGCAAGCTGCAAACACAGGATAACGAGAGATTGACGAGGATGCTGCTCGACGGCGATTATTTGACCGGACTCATGTACCGGATTGCCGTCAAACGGAAGGAGTGGAAGCTGCTGTCCCGGCTCCTGCCTTTTCACAAACGCATGCAGCTGACCCTGCTGAAGAAGAATGCATCACCTGAAGTCCTGCTGAGCGAGCTGAAACGTGAAATCCGCAGCTACCTGGAACAACGGAGCGCATAAGGAGCCCTTAAGGGAAAAAGGAGCGATTATTCAGATGAATATTCATAAACAAATAGGAGTGGATCTCGCTTCCTTCGACCGCCTGCTCCGGGAGGTGGTCATTTCAGACCGTGACCTCTCCCCTCCATCCGTTGTGCTGGAGAGCGTCGTGAATCTCATCAACTCCGGTGGCAAGCGGCTGCGGCCGCTGATGGTCATGCTCGGCAGCCGTTTCGGGGTAAGCGGGCATGAGTCCGCCGTCATGAAAACCGCCGTGCTGCTTGAATATCTACACATGGCTTCACTGGTGCATGATGACATCATCGATCAATCCGATATGCGGCGCGGCATGCCAACCCTGCATGAAACAACGGATGTTCAGACGGCCGTGCACATTGGCAACTACATGATCGCCCGTGCGATCGAGTGGGCTGCTGGCCATCCGGGCGAGGAATCAGACGGGGCCAGCGAAGCTGTCTCCGAGGAGGATGCTTACCGTTTGGCAGAGCTTGCCGCTCTCGTGACGGAGCTCTGTATGGGGGAGTACGACCAGCTGCATCACCGCTTTAACTATGATCTGACGATGGAGCAGTACTTGGAGAAGACACGCTGCAAAACCGCCCTGCTCATGGCTCACTGCCTGAAAGCGGGCGCTGAGGCGGCCAAAGCAGATGCCAGAACCGCTGAATTGCTCTTTCAATTCGGCGAAGCGCTGGGGATGGCGTTTCAGATCCGGGATGACCTGCTCGATTTCACGCAGTCCAAGGAGACCATCGGCAAACCCGCAGGCGCCGATCTGCGTAACGGCAACATTACGCTGCCCGTGATCTATGCCCTGAACGAACCTGCCCTTGCAGCGAAGATCAGGCAGCTCGGCCCAGGCTCAGCGGATGCTGACATGGATGAAGTGATACTCCGCATCGCGGGAAGCAGCGCAACCGAGCAGAGCGAAGAACTTGCACGCTCCTACGCGGAGCAAGCTCAGCTCATGATCGGTGAATTGGCCGATCATCCGGCCCGGTGTGATTTACAGGCTTTGCTCCATTATTTTCTGCCCTAAAGACATGAACTCATATATTCCAACTTGAACAGGGATCGTCCAATACGGGCGCATCCCTGTTCGGTATGAAAGGATGTTCAAGCACATGAATCACAAACAAATATGGAGGTGGAGAGCAGCGCTGATCACCTTCCTGATCCTGCTTGTCGCCGGAGGTTTCATGCTGTTCAAGTCCTCTCCCCTTGCCGATGGGGCTGCAGGCGACACACAGGTGAAATCCATTGCTGTTTTTGCTCTTAAGGGCTGCGGCAGCTGTTCCATAGCACTGGATGCCATGGAACAGCTGGAAGCAGAAACCCCTGCCTACCGCTTCCAGTACTTCAGCATTTCGGAGGATACGGAAGCCGTTAACCGGTACGGGATCATCCAGCATCCCACCATCCTGTTTCTGAACGCTCAGGACGAGGAAGTCGGCAGATTGACGGCAGATATTTCGAGCGAACGGATTATGCGCGAGCTGGAGACCCTCGCCGAAGACCCGGAGCGCGTGAGCCCGGCTCAAAGCACGATTATATCCGCCGTTCCCAGCACCATGCCCAGCGTAACTCTCCATGCCTATGACCCGCACAGCGGTTTATTCACGCCCGTGTCCCAGTATGTTCAGGCGGATACCGCTGTCCGTTATGCCAAGGTCAGTGCCATGACGATGCTGACCCAGCTTGGGGATCTGCTTCCACCTGAACTTGAGAGCGCCATTCCAGCAGGCGTAACCTTCGTGGAGATCCGAACCGAGAATGGGACAACCGTGGTTGAATTATCCACCTCCTTCCGTGATTTTGCCGCCTCGGAGGAAGGACAACGGGCAGAGCAGGCTATCGCTTTGACACTGCATACGTTCGAAGGTGTACATGGCGTTCAAGTGGTAAGCGGTTCGTATCGGGGGAGCGTGCTGCAGGCGGAGGATCTGGTCGGCCGATCGGACGGAAAAAGCGACTATCTGCTGAACCCGGCTTCGCCCCTTCCCCATATAACCAGTGTAAAGGAATACAATACGGCGATTCTTCACGCCAGCCACTTAGCCTTTATGCCCTGCTTCTGCGGGTGCGGTGATGCCGGCCACAGCAGCAATCTCAATTGCTATTATGCCAGGGGAGACGATGGCCGGCTCACGCCAACCACCCACGCAAAATTCTGCCAAACCTGCCTCGACATCACGAATATGTATCTGGACGGCAGGCAGCAGGGCCTTGACCTGAAGGACATCCGGCAGTCCGTTGATCAGGCCTATCAGGGGATCGAACCGACGGACACCCCTTTGCCGTTAGATTAATAGGGAGCACAGGGCTGCAAGATGATCTCACCAAAATAATCGTTCAGTCTTCCAATTCATACGTATTATTACCATTTTATAACTTTACGCCTAATATGAATCTAGTCTATGATTTGACTGGGTAAATCATCCATGGATCGTATACATCGGGCAGTGAAAATCGACGGATTCAGAAGAGGGGACTTATTGAAGAGTGCGCAAAAAATACCTGAGTTTTATGACAGTAGCCTTACTATTTCTCTTGTTTGCCCATGAAGAGATCAGGGCTTCAAGCCAGAAAATGAATTTGACTATTTCTAACGGAGTAACCTATTACGGGGAATTGAAGAATAACAAGCCCCACGGGAAAGGCACCATGAGATGGGGACCCTACAAAGTGTACAGCGGGGATTGGTACAATGGTCAAAGATCCGGCTTTGGCAAGTACATATCGGATAGAGTCTCTGATCATACGATCATCGTCTATGAAGGTGAATGGAAAAACGATCGTCCGAATGGAAGCGGGATTCGCAAAGAAAGCAACCCCGAACTAGAATTCTATAGCATCTCAAAGGGTCTGTTTCAAGATGATGTCTTTACATCAGGTCATTCCATTGTGCAATCGATCGGCGAGATTTGGTTTGAATATCAAAATGGGAACACCTACTTGGAATTTTCCGTAATGGATAACGAGGATGCTGCTGTAATGCATTCCGAACTGACAGACGGTACCATTGAAATTCTGAAATATTACAAAAGAATAAAGTCAACGCCTGATTTCAGAGGATTCGAATATGCAAGGAGCGTAGAGGATTTCGGCAGTTCCTCCAGCGAAGGCATATACAGGCCCGGTGATTATGATCTGATGGAAATCTATACGGGGGTCCATCAATATTACGCTGGCGGGAAGTACTATAGAGCAGAGAATTATAAGAGCGGGAAACTGCTTTCAGCCAAAGACATACTGGAGAAGGGACAGTTCGATGGGAGCCTCCAAAAGAAAATCAAAGATCATAAACATGTCTTGCTACCCTATCTGAGCGAATTCTCAACACTATTGAAGGAGATTGAAAATGTCCCGGAGTCAACAGGCTGTCGCAATACCTCCACAAGCATATGCGGTTCCTTTCCGATTAAATTCGAGTAACCAACCGCAGTCCCTTAGGGACTGCGGTTATCTCCATGTTCATGACATACCTACAGCAGTTCAGCAGCGGCCACAGGCAGCAGGAACGCCCCAACAAACAGCGTGTCTGCCCGTTTCCATACGAAGGCCCTGAATCGGCTTCTCGGCGCCCCCAGATGGTATCCTCGCGCTTCCATGGAATCGGCTAGCCCGATAGCGCGGCGGAATGCGCCTGTCGTTACAGGCACCAGCAGGGCAATGATCAGCCGCGCCTTCTCTCTCAGCGGCCGGGACGACAGGTCGAGTCCCCGGGATTGCTGCGCCTTCCACAGACGTTCCGCCTCCTCGAAGATAGTCGGAATGAACCGAAGCGCAATGCCAAGCATCAGTACCAGGCGATCAGTCGGCAGACCGATATAGGTCAGCGGCTTCAGCAAGCTGCCGAGCCCCTGGGCCAGCTGCTCCGGTTGTGTCGTAAAGGTCAGCACCGCAGCCAGCATGATGAAGAGCGCCATCCGCGATGCGGATACGATGCCTTTTTCCAGTCCGCCCGCATACACCTTGAACGCACCCGCATCCAGCAGCTTGCTGCCCCCTGCATCATACAAGAGATGAAATACCAGAATGAACAACATCAGGAACATAAGCGGCTTCATGGCTCGTATGAAGTAGCGGTACGGAATTCCGGTACCTCGGATCACCGCGAGAGTAAACAGCAGCAGCGCGAGTGCACCCATGTACCCGTCCACCATAAACACGGCCACCATAAACAGCGGCATGGCCGCCATCTTGGCACGGGGATCCAGCCGATGGACCCAGGAATCGCCTTCCATGTATCGCCCCAGAATGATTTTTCGTTTCATGACTGCCCCTCCCTTCGCTTATGCCCTATGATTGTGATTCGAGAAGCCCCGCATACCAGGCCGCCAGGGCTGCTGCATCCGGCAGCATCTCCGGTGTCTCTATTCCCAGCTGCGCTGCAAGAGTACCTGCTATCCGTACCGAAGACGGAGCCATCAGACCCGCCTCCTCCAGTACCTCCTGCTTGTGCACCAGTTCCCGGGCCGTGCCTTGAAAAATAACCCGTCCGCCCTTGATTACCACGAAATCATCCGCATAGGATACAAGCTCCTCCAACCTGTGAGTAACAACGATCACCGTCTTCCCCTCCGCCTTGGTCAACCCATGCAGCCGCTGCATCAGATCCTCGCGGCTCGCAGGATCAAGGGATGCCGTAGGCTCATCCAGGGCCAGGATATCAGGATCAGCCGCCAATACAGCCGCCACGGCCGCCTTCCGCATCTGCCCGGAGCTTAACTTGAAGGGACTCTGTGCCAGCAGTGCCTCATCCAGCCCGACGAAGAAGGCTGCCCGGCGGACCGCTTCGGCGGCTTCCGCTTCACTCCATCCGAAATTAAGCGGCCCGAACAGCAAATCCTTCTCCACCGTATCCTCAAACAGCTGCTGCTCCGGATATTGAAACACCAGCCCCACTCTTTGCCGAAGCTTGGGAGGGATCTTCCTGCTGTCGCCTGATTCAAGGTTGAAATCCAGAATGCGAACCAGCCCCTCATCTGCCCGCATCAATCCGTTCATATGCTGAAGCATCGTGGATTTTCCCGAACCCGGTGCGCCGAGGACAGCAATCATTCGTCCTTCTTCCAGCTCCAGATTCAGCCCGTCCAGTCCAAGAATCGGGGTCATCCCCCGGTCCCGGTAGTGGTAAGATACCTCTTCGAATGATATAACCATAACGCCTCCTGCACCTCCTTCTCCCTGACAAGCTCACCGATATCGATCCCACGCTCTTTCAGCTCCCTGCACAGCTGAAGAGCAAACGGAGCCTTCAGCCTGCACCGCTGGAGCAGGTCCTCTCGCAGAAGCAGCTCCCTCGGACTGCCGTCTGCTGTCACCATTCCGCCATCCAATACGATCAACCGGTCGGCTTCAGCCATCTCCTCCACATCATGGGTGATGGAGATCAGGGTATACCGGCCATCTGCATGCATCGCTCTCATGGAATCCAGCAACTCGTTCTTGGACTTCTCATCCAGCATGGAAGCCGCCTCGTCCAGGACCAGTATGGAAGGCTCCATGGCCAGTACAGCAGCAATGGCGGACCGCTGCTTCTGTCCGCCGGACAGGGTTGCCGGATGGCGTTTTAACAGATGGACGATATCCAGCCGTTCCGCATAGGTCTGAATTCGATGCTGCATCTCTTCCCGGCTCAGACACAGATTTTCCAGGCCGAACGCGATATCGTCTTCCACGGTCAGGCCGACAAATTGATCGTCGGGATTGGCGAATACCATGCCGATATGGCGCCGAATGTCGCCCAGCGTACGGCCGCTTTGCTCCAGACCATCGATGAGAATGCGCCCGCGGCTCATGAGAAGCAGGCCGTTTAACAGCCGGATGAGCGTGGACTTCCCGGCCCCGTTCCTTCCGGCGATACAAACCCACTGCCCATGTGGAATAGCCAGCGAGACGTCCTTGAGCACATTCGTGCAGCCTTGTCCGTAGTACACATGCTCCAACAGGACGGCATGCTTTGATTTATCGATTGTGCCCATGCCCTTCGCCCCCTCCTTAGCTTTCCGCATGAAACATGCCAAACGGATCAATCCGTCTCAGGGATTCAATCAGATGTTTAGCAGCCCATCCGACAAAAATCCCCGTTACCACCCCTGCCCCGAGCAGGAACGGCAGGTAAAAGTATATTTTCGTTGTACCCAGTACGAGCGAGGCTGCCGTCAATTGGCCGATATTATGAGCTACGCCTCCCGCGATGCTCACGCCGGTCAGACTGAAATTGCTTCCGCCGAGCCGGAGCATGACATACATCACCAGGAAACTGCCCAGAGCCCCAAACATGCTGAACATAAAAGTCGAGAAACTTCCGAGTATAAAGGCGGTCAACAAGGTTTTTAGAACAATGAGCCACAGGGCATCCTTCCCCCCCAGACAGACCAGACAAGTCAGTACGAGAATATTGCCAAGTCCCAGCTTGGCACCGGGTATCGTAACCGCGAACGGAATCAATGCTTCCACGATGCCAAGCACCACCGATAATGAAGCACAAATGGCGATCACGATCAGTTTGCGCAGCGCATAGGGATCAGGAGACAACGGCATCGGGCTCACTTCCTTCAACTTGATCTCCGGTTACTTCTACAAACACGCGATTGGGCAAGCAGACAATGGTGTCATGGACATCATGGACGTGACCGAAGCCAACGCAGAGCTGGTCCGGACAATCCGACTCAACCATCTCGATTCCCTCGCGCGATATTCTCAGTAGGTTATGCCCCCGCTCTGTGCGGATTTCTATATCCTGCGGTTCCTCCGTAAGTGCCACCGTATCATAATGCTTGCCGTTCACCTCGATCATGGCATAGGTTCCTTTCGCCGTTCCGTCCTCTCCCATAAACCTGGACAATCCAAACCAGGCGACAACGGCTATCAGTACGAGCGCTATTCCAATATCTCCGCGTTTCATCAGCATCTCTCCACTCCGCTTTGCTTATCTTCATTATCAGGCCAACACCAAGTGCCAGAAATGATTTTTCTCACATTCAGCACGATAAGGGTCTGATACGCTGGAATCATCAGAATCGAAGAGGAGGAGGCCCTGCCATGTACCGCACGTTTTTTTCCTTCGGCAGTAAACTGGTCATGTCCGCCATCCTGTTAATAGGTTTAATAGGATGTGCGTCCACAACGGATCGGAAGGAAGCAGCCGTAAGCACTGCACCGGCAACCGAACGTTATTTTATATTCGACACGATTGTAAGCCTGCGTGTTTATGACGAACGGATGACATCCCAGCATTTCGATGAGGTGCGCGGACTGCTGGAGCAAATCGACCAACGAATGAACCGGCTGCTTGCAGGCAGCGAGATTGATCAGGTCAATCAGGAAGCGGGGGCTTCTGCTGTTAGCGTCTCAGAGGAAACCTTCAAGGTTGTTCAGACAGCCGTTGATTACGCAGCAGCTTCTGGCGGACATTTCGACCCGACCATCGGACCGATCGTCGATCTATGGGGGATAGACAGCGAGCATGCGGACGTGCCAGAGGATCGTAAATTGACTGCGGCAATGCAGAAAATTGACTACAAGAATGTGACCTTGGACCCGTCCTCACACGCCATCATGCTGAAGAAAAAAGGCATGTCGCTTGATCTCGGCGCAATCGCCAAGGGCTATGCCGCCGATGTGATCGCGGATTATTTGCAGCAGCAGGATTTCAAATCCGCCATTATCGATCTAGGGGGCAATGTCCTCGCGATGGGTGCAAAACCGAACGGTTCCCCCTGGAATATCGGTATTCAGGACCCCGGGGAACAACGCGGACAGCACCTGGGCACCCTTGAGGTCGTGAATAAAACCATTGTCACCTCCGGTGTATATGAACGGTTCTTCGAATCTGAGGGAAACGTGTATCACCATATTCTGAGCCCCTTCACCGGCTATCCGGTTGATAATGACCTGCTCAGTGTAACGATTGTGACCGAGACGTCCATGGACGCGGACGCCATGTCAACTTCCGTCTTCTCGCTCGGTCTTGCGGAAGGACGGCGGTTCATTGAGAGCCGGGACGATGCTGAGGCTATTTTTGTCACCAAGGACCATCAAATCTATCTCACCTCAGGCCTTACCGAAACATTCAATCGGACCAACGACGATTATCAGCTTGCCGAATAAGCTTACGGAAGGAGAAGATCGTATGAAACAGAATAGGGGCACCAGGTCCGATTCAAGGGATGGAGGGTTGTTTCCCGCGGGCACTTCCCTCGTCTACTCACCGCCGCATCTCGCTTTAATCCGAGAGATTGCGGAGCCTGTCCGATTGTTGGCCGGCGATTATTTATATCAGGAGAACGATCCTGCTGACCAGCTGTATTTTGTTCATCGGGGAAGCTTGAAAGTGTCCAAGCTGCTTGAAGGAGGACTGTCAGCGACATTGTCCCTTCATATCCCCGGCGATCTGTTCGGTGAACCCGACCCGTTCGGGCGAGCCGTCCATCAATTCGAAGCCAAGGCGCTGGAGGATAGCGAGGTTGGGGTAGTACCGCAGACGGAGCTGGATAAAATCATCCGCACCAACGGCGACTTTGCCCTGGAATTCATGGGCTGGATGGCGCTTATGCACCGCACGACACAGAGCAAATTGCGTGATCTGCTGCTGCATGGTAAATCCGGCGCATTATGCTCTCTGCTGCTCCGTCTGTACAATATGTACGGCACGAATGGAGCAGGCAAGGACAGCAGAGCCATAATCAGCAAGCGGATAACGAATCTGGAAATGGCGGAGATGATCGGTTCAACCCGTGAAAGCGTCAATCGCATATTGAACGAGCTCAAGGAACTGGGCGTAATTTCAACCGAACGGGGACGCATTGTTCTGAATGATCCCGAGTATTTGCGAAATATTTGCCACTGCGAGGAATGCCCCAAGGAAATATGCCGAATGTAACGAATAGCCTGAATGCCAGATTGGCAGCGATACCACCAACAAACCGGCGCTTCCTCGTGAAGCTGCCGGTTTGTTGTCATTGTCATGATAGCGGAATGAAATTTCCACATGAAAACAACGCTAATTAGTGATGTATTCTGACTCTTCCCTCGCACGCTATGATAGAGTGGGTCCACAACAGCAGCTAGCAGATCAGAACCTGCCCTGTGTATTTCTGATAGCGTTTCCAATTCAATTATGCATAGAAATGAGGTTTTGCCCCATGACGTATCCATTTCAAAATCCGGACCTTCCGCTGGAAGAGAGGGTGAATAGGATCAACCTGAACTGCATAGCAAGAATTCATCAGATGTGCTTATTTCCCGGCTCAATCACCAGATTATTTTGGAAGTATAAGACTTCTAATCATTCGTATGGTTATGAAAGATAAAAGCCGTCATCAATGGCCTGCCTATGAGCGCCAGATACAATCTGGTGGTCTTTTTAGTTTTTGCACTAGGAAGGTTTACATATTTACAAAATACAAAAAACACATTAGATTTCTTCCATCAGTATTTTATTAAAAATAACCCGTTGGAATTGATCATCAGCGGGTTTTCAAAATTCAATTTTTTAACATATAGATCAACCGATTTGACATACCAGGAAGATGACCGTCATTTGCTAAAACAGTCTTACATAAAATAAGACCCACCCACGCATTCACGTGACAGTAGGTCTTATTTCGAGTTTAGAGGAATTTCATCTATTAGTTCCGACCCCGTATTCTTAACGTTTCCTACTGCAGCAGAAACGGGGTAGGAACGCATTTAAGCTGCAGGGAAAGGAGATAACAGTTCTTGCCCTTACCCTTATGCTGCAGAATATTAAAAGCGACATAGATTAGTCCTGGTGTTCGATCCATTTTTAGGATTTGATAAAAATCTGGCCATCGTTGCATCAAAGTCTGGTTTACCGGTAGTTATATCACACGCCACAAATTCTCTGTCCAGAGTCGTTCCTTTACCAGTTGCTCTGGCGGCTGCTTGAGTAATTTGCTGGTATCGGATAACTCACATCATTTTGATGCCGTGTATATAATAACTTGCTCCTCTATATCTAAGATTCCCCTAATACCATCTATTTTCAATTCGGCAATGTGATCCTTTGCAGGTTCATTTAAAATAAGTCCGTGTTAAGAAAGATGAACTGCCTCAATAATACGTGTGGGGAAGTTCTGAATTTGTTGTTCTAGGATGCCAAGCGTCGTATTCGTCACTGGAGAAAATTGCACTCCCTTTTTTATTCAATATGAGGTTGTACAAATATAGAATTTATCAAATGTCGATGAGTCACCTCATACATATTACAAGTAAGATGTTAAAAGCGTGGAGGTGAGAAAAGTCTGAAAAAAATCAAAGCAATCCGGCGCACATGGCCGAATATCAGGCTGATTCAGAAAAAAATCAAACTTAATCGTAGGTTGATTCGGAATTTGAAGCGTGCGTTGTATCAAAACCGAAGGCATGCAGTTTTTAAAAGAAATAGGGATAAAGCAATAAGAAAAAGGAGGTTTTCAAATAAAAGAAAACAATGCAATCTTGTTCGCAATAAAAAATACATTAGAGGACCAATCGGTTTTCCTGGAGCCATCGGAGCAACGGGACCTACAGGTATAAGCGGTCAGCAGGAGGGAATAGGTTCAACTGGGGCACAAGGTACTAGAGGTGCGACAGGTGCGACAGGCATTGGACTCAGCGGGATTGTTCTCTTTGATCCTGCTACAAGTGGACTGTATTCCCAAGGACAAGTGGTCACTTATAACGGAAGCACCTATATTGCAAACGTTTCTTCACCTATAGGGATACCATCAGAATCGCCAGATTATTCCTTGATTGCAGAAGCAGGTGTCGGACTCAATGGAGTAATTCCATTTGATCCTGCATTAAGTAATAGTTATCCAGCGGACCAGGTGATTACCTTTAATGGAAGTACTTATTTGACGAATGTTGCCGATCCCGAAGGTTTACCCGGAATGTCTCCAGATTATATGCTACTCGCAGCAAGAGGAGATACGGGCATAACCGGGGCCACTGGTGCAACCGGGGTCACTGGAGTAACCGGAGCCACAGGCGCAACCGGCGCGACTGGCGTTACCGGAGCCGCGGGCGTTACCGGAGCTACGGGTATAACCGGGCCTACAGGTGCAACGGGAGCTACGGGCACAATTGGGGCCACGGGCGTAACGGGAGCTACGGGCACAACCGGAGCCACAGGTGCTACTGGAGCGACGGGGCGTTACCGGAGCTACGGGCACAACCGGAGCCACGGGCGTTACCGGAGTCACAGGTACAACCGGCGCCACGGGCATAACCGG